>DATIBM010000042.1:0-5540 GCA_035457545.1 Nitrospiraceae bacterium | reverse complement strand
ACTGGTTCGGTTGGTGGAATCCCGCAACCTGTTCTACGAGTACGGCGCGGACGGATCGGTCTGACGGGTCTGTTCTCTGTTGTTCCTCCGCTCGCTTCCAGCCCTTCCTAGCAAGCGTTAATCCCGTTGAGAGTTGGCTCGGCTTGGCCGGTCGCCGACCACGCGCGACCGGCCGGTCCCATTCACGAGCACGAAGATCACTGGGCGCGATCAGGTGGAGAGGGTCGGAGAGGGTTTTTTGAGGCCCAGTTTGCGAATCTTGCTCCGCAACGTTTCCGGATTCAGCCCCAATTGGGTGGCCGCGCCTTGAGGCCCATAGATCCGCCAGCCGGTTCTGTTCAAGACGGCGATAATGTGCTCATGCTCAAGCTGGTGCAGGGTCGTCGGTGTCGTCTCCGATACCGGGACCGAGGAGGCCGGCAAGAGCGAGGTCTTCGGGAAGAAGGCCTCGTCGATCTCGACGGTGTCGCCGGTCGAGAGAATGACCGCCCGGTCGATCAGGCTCTGTAATTCGCGGACGTTGCCCGGCCAGCTATATTCCAGCAGCCGTTCCAGCGACTGGCGGCCCAGTTTCAAGTGGCGCCGCTTCAGCTTAGCGGCCGCTTGCGCAAGGAAATGATCCGCCAGCAGCGGAATGTCCTCCCGCCGTTCGCGGAGCGGGGGGATAGAGACCGGGAACACGTGCAGGCGGTAGAAGAGGTCCGAGCGAAACGTTCCCTTCTTGATCGCGTCTTGGAGATGGGCATTGGTGGCCGCCACGATGCGGACGTCGACGGGGACGGACGCGGTGCTCCCGATGCGATCGACCATGCCGTCTTGCAGGACGCGCAACAGCTTGGCCTGGGCCTCCAGCGGCATTTCCCCGATCTCGTCGAGGAACAGGGTCCCGCCGTTGGCCAGTTCGAAGCGGCCTGGTCGCTGGGCACTGGCGCCGGTAAAGGCGCCTCGCTCATGGCCGAACAACTCGCTCTCGACCAGCCCGCCGGGCAGGGCGGCGCAGTTCACGCGGATGAACGGTTTATTGTGGCGCGGGCTTCCGTCGTGGACGGCCCTGGCCAGGAGTTCCTTGCCGGTCCCGGTTTCGCCCAGCAACAGGACGGTCGTGGAGGTGGGGGCGACGGCCCGAATGAGATCAAGCACGTGGCGGAATGCCGGGGACTGGCCCACCATCGTCCCGAAATTCCGGCTCAGCTTGACCTCTTCCGCGAGATATTCGTTCTGCCGCTTCAGTTGCTCGCTCAGGCGCTTGATCTCTTCGTACGCCCGAACCTGGGCGATCGCGGTGGCGATATGAGTGGCGACCAGTTGGAGAAACTTCACATCGTCCGGGTCCGGCTCTCCGGTCTGGCGGCTTCCGATGTTCAGCGTGCCGAGACATTCGTCGTGGACGAGGAGCGGGAAATTGATCATGCGTCCGAGCCCTTCCTGCAGATAATACTTGTCCTCCAGGAAGACCTGCTGTTGATGCAGGTTGGGCCGCACGTGCACCTGCTTGTGATCGTACACCCAGCCCATGGCGCTCCCCACGCGGGGCACGATCGTATCGGCGCTCAGGGCCGGCGGCGCGTTGGTCACGACGGCGTAAAAACGGAATCCGTCCTGTTGGGGGTCGTACAGGAGGATGCCCGCGCGATCCCAGGGGACGACCCGCTGGATCTGCTTGGTCACGGCCTTCCAGAGCCCCTCCCAATCGCGCTGCAAGTTCAGGACGTTGGTGACTTCCAGAAGGATTTCGTAATTCAGTTCGTTCTTGGTCATGTCGGCGTCCTCTGAACCATCGGCATTATCCGGGCCGGGACTTGGACCGGCCACTTGTGCTTATCATACAGTCCCGCGAAGCGGTTTCCCACCTTGTCGGCCAGGCTTGATCTCCGAGCCGCCGCTTTTCGAATAATCGCACCGCATCCCGTGAGTCTTCGTGATTCACCGTTCTCATTCATGGTTCGGGTTTGACGAGGCCGGTCCGTTTATCTCGGAGACGTCGATCGGTCAGCACAAATCTCTTCTGACTCCACATGTTCCATGGTTCCGCATGGCAGAGGAGCATGCGGCCGGTATCTGGCACCGCCCTTGCTCATGACACGGGTCCATTGGGTGAGAGAGACGGCCGGTCTCTCTACTGTTATCAAAAGGAGGTGCGGTTCATGGGTATGTTCCTGTCTCGATCCATCCTCGCGGCGCTGGTCCTGTTGGCGGCGACCGAACGGTCCTGGAGCAAGGAGGTGCAGTTCGTCGCCACCGAGGCTCAAGGCAACCAGCCTATCTGGCGTACGGATACGGTGCTGTTGGAGCGCGCGTTCGACAAGGAAGAAGACCTCATCTTCATCCTGAACAATCCGACCGCCGCCGAACATACGTTTGCGATGCCTGGGGTGCAATTCGTCACTCGCGAACATGTGGTCTGGCCCGAGAGCGGAAGCGATCTTGCCGAGCCCATCCGGCTGGTCTATGCCCAGTCGTTGACGGTGACCGTCAAGCCGGGTGAACGCAAAAGGGTACGGGTTGACGGCATCAGCCTCCTGGCCGACAAGTCGGCTGGTCAGGCCTTTCGTTACTACTGCGAGATTCACAAAGACATTCATCTGGCCGGGTCCCTGTACGTGATGTGATGTCTTCGCATGGAGGCCGTCAAAATCGGTACTCGACGCCGACTTCATACTTCAGCGCATTGTCCTGATGGGGCGTATAGAGGCGACCGGGAAGGAACATGCCGAAGTAGGAGAACAGGCGAATCGGGCCGTACGCATAATCGACCAGGACATCGAACTCCTGTCCGATGTCTTTGGTCGGCCCTCCGACGGCCGTCCGGCTGTAGGAGAGGGCCGGGTGCAAGAGCGGCCGGGGTCCCAGGACCCCGGTCCCGGCCGGCTGGGCGGCCGAGGCTTGCAGCCAGGTCCAGGCGAACTTGACCTGGAAATCTGCGATCGGCCGGAGGATCGCATAGGGTTGCGCGAAGGTCACATTGGTGAAACCAGACCCCCGCCGGCTGTCGAACCCCCTGCCGTTAAAGCCGTGGATGTCGTCCGAGAACAGGAAATTGTAACGGAATCCGGTTTCGTCGAGAAACAGGCTGTCGAAATTGCGGTTCGTCCCATCGTCGGGGTTCTTGTCCCCGCTGCCGAACCCAAACGTCGCGCCCAGGGACAGGAAGTCGGGCCGTTCAGGAAAAAGCGCCGGCAAGTCGAACCGGTACCGGAGGTCCACATAGGCCAGATGGGCGCTGTTCCGCTCGCGCCTGCCGTTCATCCCGCTGGCGTCGTCGGAGACGATCGGAGAGGTCCCGCCCAAATAGGCATACTCGAAGGCATAGTCCAGCGGGCCGATCCGGCCTGATCCGTTTGCGTCGAGGTATTGATTCTGCTTATAGACTCCGCCCTGGGTCGTATCCCACATCCGCCAGATAAAGAATTGCAGCCGGTTCTTCGGTGTGGGCCGATAGTTGAAGATCAGCATGGCCCCATCGAGGCCTTCTTCGGTCGCCGACGAAGTGTGCAGCTTCTGGAGGGTGGTCTGGCTGATGCCGGACCCGGAGCTGTTGGCGATGCTGCGGCCCATGGCCCCCATGACATAGGTGATCTGCATGCTGAATTGGTCGTTCCACTGTTTCAGGGCCGTGACGCTGTCCCGCACGATATGCCCGACAATGCCGTTCCCCACGTGGTTCATTTGCCGCCCCAACCGCACCTGCGCCCAGCCGTTGTATTGGAGGTACAAGAGTTGGGTATCGACCTGGAATTCGCGCTGACCTGCGGGCCCCATCGGCGCGCGATCGTTGCCGAGCAGGACCCCGTCGTTGAAATTGTCCCCGGCATAATTGAGGGACGCCACCGCCATGAACGGCCCTTTCTTGACCGCGGCCGTGGCATAGCCGCGGAGGGTGCTGAAACGGAGGCGGTCGTCTTCTTTCCTGAACGTGTTGAACGAGGCGGACGAGCCATGTTGAAGGGTGCCGTCCGGCGCAAACTGCTGGTCGGAAAAGTTGTCGTATAGGTTGAATCGAAAGCGGGTGTATCCCTGGAGTTCAAGTTGCCACTCCGGTCCGTCCGCCGGACCCGGCGCCTCCAGGTGCAGGTGCGGTTCAGGCGGACATTCCATGAATCCCGGGCAGGCCATCGGGCCGGATGGACGGAGTTGCTCCGGTTTTCGAAGCCACACGCGGAGCCTCGACGCCGTCGCCTCGGGCGGTGCGGGCGCCCTGTCTTCGATCTGCGCCATGCGCCGTTTCATCTCGTCCCGTTCGGCCTGCTGCCGTTGCTCCATCTGCTCAAGCTGCATTCGTAATTCCTCAATCGTCTCCGCCGCGGCCGCGGGAGAGAGGGCCAGCGGCATTGTTGCAAGCAAGAGCAAGCCAGCGACGAAAGGCAATGACAGCGCGATCATGGGCGGAGGTCGTGTGGTCACTCACGGCTGGAGGCATCCTCTCGCGTGCCGGTTCGGAGGCCGGGCCGGCGACGCGAACTACGCGAAGGACCAGTCCGGTCGAAGCATGTCGGCGGAATCGCTGAGTGGTGAATCGATGACGATCATGGAGCTGGAGGCTTCAGCAAACGCGGTGCCACATCGGCCCAGCAGGCTATTTTCCGGGCAAACCTCCTGTTCATGCTGAGTCGGCGCGACTCCGACAGGTGCCGGGGGCACAACGGAGCGAAATTTCCCGGTGGCAAACCGTGATCCCTCGTGGTTCACCGTGGTATATCACGGGCGGATCCTTCTCGATTCCGGCGTTCAGCCTATCGGTTTCGACCTCTGTCCTTAAAAAGCTTGGCTCCGGCTTGCGTTACGTCCCGCGATGCGTCGAAGCCGTGGCATGTCAGGTTGGCACCGCATTTGCTCAAGACTCGGACCGTTCGCGACTTACTTGATCAATAACCGCGCCGCTCACGTCGCTGGCGCCAAATCCAATCGAAGGAGGTTTCTGCCATGACCCGCGTGACTCGCATCTCGTTCGCCGTGCTGACGGGGTTGCTGCTGCTGAATTTCAGCGCTCCGTCCTGGGGGAAGGATATCTATTTCGTCGCCAGGGATTTCGAAGGCAATCGTTCGGTGTGGCATACCGAGAGCATGTTGTTGGAGCGGCCTGCCGATACGGCGGAAGACCTCACGTTTGTGCTGGAGAATCCGACCGATACCGAGCATGCCTTCGTCATGCCCGGGGTGCAGATGATCACGCGGGAACAGATGCTCATGCCCGAGAGCGGAAGCGACATTGCGGAGCCGATGCGGATTCCCTATGTGGAGCCGATGACGGTGACCGTCAAGCCGGGCGAGAGCAAGCGGTTGCGGGTTCACGCGACCGATCTGTTCTCCCCGAAATCAACGGGCGTGGCGTTTCGGTTTTTCTGCACGATCCACAAGGACGTGCATCAGGCCGGATCGATGTTCGTCCTGTAGTCGGTTCGCGCGGCATCGGGCGGCCGGTCCCGGTTAGTCCGGGAGGGATCGGCGGACGATGCGGGACGCTCGATCATCGCTGAGCGTGCGCGAGCATGGTTCGGCGGTTGCGTGACAGGGGCTCTGCGAGGCGATCGCAAGGGACCACG
>DATIBM010000041.1:0-15197 GCA_035457545.1 Nitrospiraceae bacterium | reverse complement strand
GGGTGTTCCGATCGTGCTGAGTTTGTCGAAGCATGAGCCTGTCGAAGCACACAAATCGAGTTTTTCCGCATCCTGCTAAATACCGACGATGTGCGGAGAGACCTTGCGTTCCGCCTGTTGGAGCCGCTCGAGCATGACCCTCGGACAGACGTTCTGCTCGATGTACTGGAGCAGGTTCGTCGCCACGCTGCGGATGAGCCGCTCCGCATCAGGGTCCAGGCAGCGGCCTTGCTCGTCGAACACGCGCTGCACGTTCGCCACCGAGATCGGCAGCGGCAAGACAATGCCGCCGATGTGGGAGACGACGCTGCGCAAATGCTCCAGCGCTTTGATGGCGCCGATCGTGCCGCCCGCCACTCCCAACAGCGCGACCGGCTTGGCGAAGAGCGGAGAGGGGTGGCCAAAGTTCTCGATGAGCAGCTTCATCACGCTGCTGTAGCTGCCGTGATACTCCGGCGTGGCCAAGACTACCCCTGTGGCAGCGGCAACCTTGCGACGGAGCTGATCCAGCTCGTTGGACCGAGAGGCCGTCCCGGGTAGAGGCAGGTCGAGTTGCGCCGGATCGATGGTCTCGACGGACACCCGCGGATGTTGCTTCAATTCGTCCTCCACCAGCGCCGCCGCCATGCTCGTATAGTTGCCGGGACGCACGCTGCCCTTGAGAATCACCAGACGAATCTTGTCCAACGGACGTTCCATAGATTTCACCGGAGCTTCGATCTTAGCCCTTCGTTGTTCCGATGATCAACGGCGTCTGACGCGCCTCTGAAATCCGGTCTAGCATTGGCGACCTGTTCCGACTGATCACCACCTCTCCTCGGCTCGCTGCTCGCCCAGGCCCAGACGGAGCGCCTCGATGTCCAGTTCCTGTTCTAGCCCACATTATTCATGAATGCTTCTACTGCAACCACCGATACGCCGCTGCGGCAAGCTTGGCTGCCGGGTTCCCGCAGCCAAGCGGGCAGGCTCGCCGCTCGGTCGGTCGACATACTGGATCAAGTATGCCTTGCTTCCTCGCGGCTCCGCGTGCCCGTCTCGCTCGGCGTCTTGGCGGTTTCGTCACGAACCCTCATGAATAATGTGGGCTAGGCGATTGGAGCACCTCGTCGCTGATCGTGCCCTCGTCGCGGAGCCGGATCAGGGCCAGCCGTTCGGCTGTGAGGGTCTCCTGCCGCAGCCGGAGAAAGGCCTCGCCCGTCTCCTTCCTGCACTCGGGGTCCACGTCGGCTGAGGGCGGGAACCGTTGCCGGCGCCGGCCATAGTGGAGGCGCAGCCGTTCCAGGTGATCGCGCTTCGGCCAGTCTTCCTCTGTCAGCTCGCTCAAGCGAGAGAGAGCCGCGGCGGCCGCCTGCTCGCGCGCCTGCATCTCTTCCCGTTCCCCTTCGGTCCCTTCTTTGAGACCCAATCTCCGCACAAGCGGAGCCAATCTCAGCCCCTGCAAGACCGCTGAGAAGCGAACTCGTAAAGGGTCTGCCCCCTTCGTATGGACTTGTCCTTCATCGAGGCGGACATGCGTAGACAGCCCGGCAGACCGTCTCTGACATCGGGTGATTGACCGGGATATACCGCGGGCTGATAGCTGGATAGACTGCGCGATTCGCAGTCAATTTCGGTGGGCGAAGCAGGATGAAATCTTGATTACGTGTTTGATTTGTCAGTAGACTTGCCTTCCAGTGGAGCCTGAGGTTCCCGTGCTATGCTGCACGGGTAGGCGGCAGCAGACCTATTAGTTAGACGGCAATATCAAACGCATGGCGTACTTCATCGACCTGTTCTCCCCCGAGACTTATGCGGCGTTCTCTCGTTCGCCAGGTGACATTTCTGGTTTTCGTCTTCGTCACAAGGGGATGGCTGAGCGAATCAAGCCAGGGGATACCTTTGTTTGTTATCTGACACGCCTCTCGCGGTGGTTCGGACTATTGGAGGTAGTCGAAGGCCCGTTTATCGATAACAAGCCGATCTTCGTGGAGGCCGACGACCCGTTTGTCGTCCGCTTCAAGGTCCGCCCGGTAGTCTGGCTAGACATCGAGAAGGCACTGCCTATTCACGACGATGCCGTTTGGAATGGACTCTCGTTCACACGTCGTCTTGAGAAGGGCTCGATCGGCTGGACGGGCAAGGTCCGAGGCAGTCTTGTGCGTCTTGACGATGCCGACGGCAAATTCTTGGCTCAAAAGCTCCGCGAACAGGCTTTAGCCGGCAAGGCATATCCCCTCGATGAACAGGAGACAAAGAAGCTCACTACTCACACAGTCAACCGCCCCGATAAGGTGGTCGCCGTCTCTGTCCCCGAGGACTCCACGACCGCGGAAGAGGCACCTGCCGCGCAGGAGGTAGAAAGTCGGGAGTCAATTCGTATTCAGGCGCTAATCGCGCAAATCGGCGCGCGTATGGGCATGTCCATCTGGCTTCCCCGAGCGGACCGCGCTGCGGTTCTGAAAGAGTGGAAGCCCGAAGGAAACAGCCTTCTCGAGCGTCTGCCTCTCAACTACGACGACACAACGCTCAGGACAATTGAGCAGATCGATGTGCTTTGGCTTCGCGGCCGGTCTATCGTGCGCGCGTTCGAGGTCGAACACACGACTTCGGTCTATTCAGGAATCCTCCGCATGGCTGACCTGCTTGCGCTCCAGCCGAACATGGACATTCGTCTTCATATCGTGGCTCCGAGCGCAAAGCGTGAGAAGGTATTTCAGGAGATTCGGCGCCCTGTCTTTTCTTTGCTTGAGAAGGGTCCACTCGCGGAGAGCTGCACCTACCTCTCCTATGACAGCCTTCGAGAGCTGGCCGGACAGAAGCACTTAACGCATCTCTCCGACACCGTGCTCGATGAATACTCTGAGGAGGCGGAGTGATGCAATAAAGGGTCTATGAAAGGGTCTGGCATGAGCAACTGTCTTGAACGCCAGAGGAGCCCTCCGATCACCAGCAGAATCGGGTAGGGGATCAGAATTCTCTGCGGGACCGTCGTCAGGGCCAGGACGACGGCGAGCAGCAGGATCACGATCTCAAGCTGATGCAGACTATCCATTCACCTAACCCACATTATTCATGATCGCTTCTACTGCAACCACCGTGCGACCCGTTGCGATCAAAGAGCAACGGGTCGTGATGCAACGGGTGCAACGTCACGAACCGTCATAAATAATGTGGGTAACGCTCACCTGCCGCCGAAGGCCGTCCAGACACAAGCCGCGCCGGCTCATTTTTCGATGTCGAACCCGTCGTTCTTCCACCAGCGCCAGCCGCCGTCCAGCTCCATCACGGGATAGCCCTGTTTGGCGAACTCCACCGCCGCCGTCGCCGCCAGGTGGCACACCTGGGAATAGCAATACAGGACGTTGATCTTCTTTTTGTTGAGCTTGCCCTTGACCAGCTTGGCATTGCCCCATTCCGTCTTGGGCAGGTTGACGGCCCCCGGAATATGGCCTTCCGCATAGTCCTCGCCAGCCCGCACATCGACGATGTGCACCGGCTGGCCCTGCTTCACCCATCGCTCCAATTCGACCGGCCCGGTCGTGAAGGCCATCTTGTCCTGAAAATACTTCTTCGCTTTCGCTGCGCTGGGAATTTTGACTGTCGTGGCCATGGTTCTCCCCCTGTCATGCGGTGATGGTTATTTGGTTATGATGATGCCGTTGACGCGCTGATTCGCAACCCCACTTCATCGAGGTGCTGGAGCAATTCACCCGGGTCCTGGTAGACTCGGTAGGCGCCGGCCCGTTCCAGCTCTTCCCGCCCGTACCCGCCGGAGAGCAGCCCCACCGACAGTGCAAAGGCCCGTCGGGCTGCCAAGAGGTCCCAGACGCTGTCCCCGACGATGACACATCGATTCATCGGGACGCGGAGGCGCTTCGCGGCCGCGAGAAACAGATCGGGATCGGGCTTCGCGAACCGGACATCGTCGCGCGTGATCACGGGCACGTCTTTGTGCAGCTTCAGCAGCTTCAGGGCATGAGCCGCGCTCTGGAGCCGCCCGCTGGTCGCGATGGCGTGGCGGACCCGGTAGGTCCTCAGCACATCCAGCAGTTCCAGCGCGCCCGGCAGGACGCGGAGCGACGGGGCCTGTTTGGCGTAGACCTCGGCATGCACGCGCTGGATGCGCTCGACATCCTGTTTCGAGAGGGACCGTCCGGTTTCCCGCGATAGCGCCGCCAACATCAGGCCGCCGCTCATCCCGATCTGCCGGTGAATCCTCCAGACCGGCAGCTCGATGCCGGCGGCTTGCGTCGCCTCCCGCCAGGCCAGCACATGCTGGTAGACACTGTCCACCAACGTCCCGTCCAGGTCGAACAGGAAGGCCAGACCCCGATCGTGGTGCTTGGTTCCCATCGTCAGGCTTCCAACTTCGCGTCCATCGTGATTGTCGTGTTCAGCAGCCGCGAAATCGGGCAGCCGGCCTTGGCCGCTTGGGTCGCCTTCTCCCAGGCCGCCGCGTCGGCCTTCGGGACCTTGCCCTTCACGTCCAGATGAATCTGGGTCACCGTCCAGCCCGCGTCGAGTTTCTCGAATGTGAGCGTCGCGGTCGTCTCCAGCTTCTCCGCCACCAGCCCCGCGCTCCCCAACTGCCCGGACAGGGCCATCGTGAAGCAGCCTGCGTGGGCCGCCGCGATCAGCTCTTCGGGATTGGTGCCGGGACCGTTCTCAAACCTGGTGCCGAAGGAATACTGGGTCTTCGAGAGCACCCCGCTCTCGCTGGACACCGTGCCCTTGCCGGTTTTCAGATCACCCTGCCAGATGGCCGAGGCTTTTCGTTTCATCTTCTCCTCCTTGTCTATCGACATTGTTGTGAAACGAGCTTCTTCTGTCGTGATGGGGGACTTCTTACACAGCTTGCTGACCACACGGTTCCTCCTTTGCTGCGGTATCC
Source organism: Nitrospiraceae bacterium (assembly GCA_035457545.1). Classification (GTDB taxonomy): domain Bacteria; phylum Nitrospirota; class Nitrospiria; order Nitrospirales; family Nitrospiraceae; genus Nitrospira_G. The sequence continues at coordinate 10,327 of DATIBM010000041.1, read as the reverse complement.
AACCGGTCAGATCTGACGGATCGGCGACAGGCGATCCGGGCGCTCCGCAACACCCTGTTCCGCCTCCGCGACCGGGGGGTACTGGCCGGCCTGGTCGTCGAAGGCCATCACGCTGCCGCTTTCGATCTCGTAGACCCGGGCATGGAGCCGCAGGGTCCCGCGCGACATCAGAAGCCGGCCAACACCAGCTTGCCGCGCGTGCGGCCGCTTTCAATCATCGCATGCGCCTTTCTAAGATTGGCGGCGTTGATCGTGCCCAGATTCTCCGCCAGCGTCGTACGGATGACGCCCGCGTCGACCAGGGCCGCGACCTCATCGAGCAACAGATGTTGGGCCAGCATGTCCGATGTGTGGAAGACCGGCCGCGCAAACATGAATTCCCAATGCAACGAGGCGCTCTTCCGTTTCAGCAGTGTGGCATCAAGTCTGTCAGGGTCGTCAATGAGGCCGAACTTCCCCTGCGGAGCAAGGGCCTCCACCAGTGCCGGGTAGTGCGTACCAGTGGCATTGAGGCTGGCAATGAATTCGACCTCTGGAATCGCGATGTCCCGCAGTTGCGCAACCAGCGGCTTCGTGTGATCGATGACATGATGTGCCCCGAGATCCAGACACCACCGGCGAGTTTCCGGACGCGACGCCGTGGCGATGACCGTCAGTCCGGTCAGCCGACGCGCCAACTGGATCAAGATCGAGCCGACGCCGCCTGCCGCCCCGACGATCAGCAAATGGCCCGCGTCAACTGGCTTCCCCGGTCGAACGCCGAAGCGATCAAAGAGCAGCTCCCAGGCCGTGATCGTCGTGAGCGGCAGGGCCGCGGCGGCGGTGAAATCGAGACTGTTCGGCTTCCTTCCAACGATTCGCTCGTCCACGAGGTGAAGCTCCGCATTCGTCCCCGGACGAGTGAGCGACCCGGCATAGTAGACCGCGTCTCCTGCCTTGAACAGCTTCGCTTCCGGCCCCACCGCAACGACCACCCCGGCCGCATCCCAGCCTAATATCTTGTATGGCATCCCTTCCGGCTGGACGCGCGCGCGCACCTTCACGTCCACGGGATTGACGGAAACGGCCTCCACTTTGACGAGCAAGTCGCGTCCCTCTACGGCAGGTGGCGGCAGCTCAATATCCGTGAGCGATTCGGCGTCGCTGATCGGCAGTGGCTTTTTGTATGCAACCGCTTTCATAACCAGTTGTCCTTTCGTCTCGCCGGATTCGCGCGATCCGCTCAATACCCCACTGTGAACCGCTGCCGGATGTGGGCCGGGCGCTCGACTTCGTCGATCATCGCCACCGCATAGTCTTCGACCGAGATCCGGCTCTGCCCATTTTCATCCTTCAACATCTGGTCCTTGCCCAACCGGAACTGTCCCGTCCGTTGGCCAGGAGCCAGGTCGGCGGACGGGGAGAGGAACGACCACTCAAGGCCCGTTTCCTTTCTCAGCAAGTTCAGCGCTTCACGGGTCGCGAGCGCGCCTGGCTTATACTCAGCCGGGAAGCCCGGCAGGTCCAGGGCCTGGACGCCAGGCTTGACTTCCAAGCTCCCGGCCCCGCCGACGAACAGCAAGCGTGTGATGCCGGCCTTCTTCACGCCATTGATAATGGCCTGCACGCCCTTGACCTGAAGGTTGTAGATGTCCGGGTTGCCCCAGCCCGGATTGAAGGCGCTGATGACGGCATCGTGACCTCCGACCAGCCGAGCCAGATCGTCTTCGTTATAGACGTCTCCCTTCTGTGGGTGAAGCTTCGCATGCGGAGGCAACTTCTCCGGGTGCCGCACGATGGCCGTGACCTCATGGCCCCGATCCAAGGCTTCCTTCACAATGGCCGAGCCGACAAACCCGGTGGCGCCGATTACTGCGATTTTCATCTGTGAACCTCCTTAAGATTCACCGGATCCCATCGAACCTTGTCATGGATCCAAGATCCCGACATCCGATGGACCTATAGGTCATGATCCCTGCCGCCATCAAGGGTACGAACGATACGGGCCGGATTGCCGACCACGATGCAGGCCGGCGGGACATCACGCACCACGACGCTGCCCGCGCCGATCACGCTCCCGTCGCCGATCGTCACCCCGGCAAGGATGATCGCACGGCCTCCGATCCAGGCATCATTGCCGATCCGAATCGGACGAGCATATTCCAAGCCCGATCGCCGCAGATCCGCCTCAAGCGGATGTTCGGCGGTGTACAGTTGCACGGCCGGTCCTATCTGCACATGATCCCCGATCTCAATAGGCGCGCAGTCGAGGAAGACACAGTGATAGTTGATGAAGGTCTTTCGCCCGAGCCGGATGTTAGAGCCATAGTCGCAGGCAAAGACCGGTTTGATCACGGCGCCGTCGCCGCAAGCGCCCAAGAGTTCGCGCAGGAGCGCCGTCCTCTCGTCCGCTTCCTCCTCCGACGTGGCGTTGTACCGGGCCAACAGGCGCTGCGCCCGACGAATGTCCGCGACGAGCTCGGGATCGGCGGAGCGATAGAGTTCACCCGCCAGCATCTTCACCTTTTCCGTCTTGGCACCCATCAAATCCCCTCGCAAATCCCCTCGCGTGAACCGATCGCGCCTGCCGCCTCCGACACTCCCCCACATGGACCTAGCCCACATTATTCATGACGGTTCGTGACGAAACCGCGGAGATGCCACGCGAGACGGGCACGCAGCGGCGCTCGCGGTTGAGGCGTACTTAAAACAGTACGTCGAAGTCGTGAGCGGCGAGCCTGCCCGCCAGCATGCCACGCCAAGTCGCATGCTGGCTCGTCGCGGCTGGGGCACCCGTTGCTCCTTGATCGCAACGGGTCGCACGGCGGTTGCAGTAGAAGCGTTCATGAATAATGTGGGCTAGTTCGACGCAGGCTCGCCGGTCAGATTCGAGACCAGGTGCCGGAGCATCCGCTCGGAGCGGATGCTGCCGACCAAGCGCCGCGAGTCCTTGTCCTCGACGACCGGCAGCCAGTCGAGATCATGCCTGTTCATCACATCGCCGCCCATCAGGCTCGTGTCATTCGGGGTGACGACCACGGGATCGGCCTTCATGAAGTCCCGGACCTTCGTGGCTGCGGTTTTCCCCTGCGCAAAGGCTTCGAACAGTTCGTTTCTGGTGATGACCCCCTGCAAGCGTCCGTCCTGATCCAGCACGCAGAGGAACTCGACGTGCTGCTGATCAAACAGCCGGACGGCATCCTCGAACGTGTCGTCGGGAGCAAGGCGGTGCTGGGGGACCGCCTCCATGAAGGTGGACAGGGGCCGGCGTTCGAGCAGGGACCAGGCTTGGGCCAACCGTGGATTCAAGCGGGGACGCCGCCATCGCAAGGCTTGGGCCAGCAGATGGCGGAACGGCGTGAGCGCGCCGGAAATTTGCGAGAAGACCTCTTTCCCCATCACGAGCACCTCGACCGCCGTGCTGGCCCGGACGCTTCCGATGCGCACGGTTCCGTCGAGGAGCGCGATCTCGCCGAAAAACTCTCCCGGCCCGAACCGCGCCATGAGCTTCGGCTGTCCCGTCGAATCGCGCCGGATGGCTTCGACCTCGCCCTGTTCGATCACGTAAAAATTCATCGCCGGCTCGCCCTCGACAAAGATGTAATCGCCGGGTCGATAATGCGCCCGGGCAATGCGCTCGGTTTGGTTCACCCTGGGATAGGCCAGATCGCGCGGAAAGAACAGGTCCCAGGTCCAGTCGAACGCCACCTTGATCCGGCGGGACCAGGACGGCGATTTCAACAGGTACACGGTCCGCCAGAGCCACCAGGCCGGAAACCCAGATAGTCGCACGCCTAGAATCTCGGCGACCGCGTTCCGCTCGCCGATGCCGCAGAGTTGGCCCAGCGGTCTGTAGGAAAACGGCTTGGTGGGCTCATGGCGGAGCGCCCGGATGATGTTCTCGGCGACCTGCCCGCCCTGTCGTTCGGCGAACTGGCCGGTCGTGGGAGAGACCTGGCCGTCATAGGCATTGACGATGCAGGCACAGTCGCCGATGGCCCAGACATTGGGCATCCCGCGCAATCTCATGTCGGGATCGGTGAGCAATCGGCCGCCTTCCTTGGGCACATCGAGCCGGTGCACCAGCAATGGCGCCGTAGTGCCGATTGTGCAGATCACCGTGGCGCCGCGGAGCATTCGGCCGTCGTGTAGCTCGACCCCTTCGGCGGTGGCCATCACCGCGCGCGCGTTGAGCACCACCTGAATACCGGCCTGCTCCATCTTCATTCGGGCAAACTCGCGCAGGGTCGGGCTCACTTCCGGAAGAATCTGATCCCTGGCATGCACGAGCGTGACGCTGACATCCTCCGCCGTGAAATTGCCGTAGAAGCGCAGGCTGGCCCGTACCAGATCGTTGATCTCGCCCGCCACCTCCACGCCGCTGAACCCGCCACCGACCACCACGAACGACAGGTACCACCGCCGTCGCTCCGGATCGTCGCAGACCTCGGCCTTTTCCAGTTGCTCCGTCACATCGAACCGCAACGCAATCGCATCCCCACCGACTTCAACGGAAACGCATGGTCCGCCATCCCTGGTACGAGGGTGAGGTTGACGGCCGTCCCACAGGCCAGCACGGCATGGTCGAATGACATACGACCCGGCCGGCCGTCGTACCCCTCGTATTCCACTTCAGATGCGGCGAGGTCGGTCTGCCTGACTTCTTCCGTTCGGCATCGAACCCCGGGGAGCATCTGACGCAACGGCACAGTCACCGTCAGGGGGTTGATCGCGGCGCCGGCCACCTCCGCCAGCAACGGATAGAAGACCATGTTGTTCTCTCGGCTGAACAACACGATTTCCACACGCTCTTTGGGCAATCGCTTGCGCAAGGTCTTCGCGCATTGCGCCCCGGCGAACCCTCCGCCGATGATGACGATTCTCGTGGGGTCCATGTCGTCAGGTCGTTCAGCCCCCGCGGGCATGGGCCCGCGCGCGGGCCACCTGCGCCTTGGCAGCCGCCGTGATCTGCTCGGGAGTAAATCCGAATTTGCGCTGCAATGCTTTCAACGGCGCCGAGGCGCCGAAGGTCTTCATGCCGATGACGGCCCCCTCGCGTCCCGTGTATTGCGTCCAGCCGAACGTCGAGGCCTGTTCTACGGCAACGCGCGCGGTGACCTCCGGCGGGAGCACGCTGTCGCGATAGTCCTGGCTCTGCCGCTCGAACAGCTCCCAGGACGGCATGCTCACGATCCGGGCCTTGACCCCGTCGGCCTTCAACTGCTCCGCAGCCGCGACGCAGAGCGAAACCTCGCTCCCGCTGGCCAACAGCAAGACGTCCGGCGTGCCACCGGAGTCGGCGAGCACGTAGGCCCCCTTGGCCAGGCCGGAAGCCGGTTCGTACTTCGCGCGGTCCAGCGTCGGCAAGGCCTGTCGCGACAGGACCAACAGGGCCGGCTCATGACGCAACTGCATGATGACCCGCCAGGCCTCGACCACTTCGTTGGCATCGGCCGGCCGGAGCACGATCAGGTTGGGGACGGCCCGGAGCGACGCGAGCTGTTCGACCGGTTGATGGGTCGGGCCGTCCTCGCCGAGCCCGATCGAATCATGGGTAAAGATGTAGATGACCGGAATCTCCATGAGGGCGGAGAGGCGGATCGCCGGCCTGGCGTAATCGCTGAAGATCAGGAAGCTGGACCCGTAGGGCCGCACTTTGGACAGGGAGAGTCCGTTGAGCACGGCGCCCATCGCATGCTCGCGGATGCCGAAGTGGAAATTCCGGCCGCCGTACGAGCCGGCCTCGAAATCCCCTGCTCCGTCAAGCGTCAGTCTGGTCTTGGTTGAGGGGGCCAGGTCCGCCGAGCCGCCGATCAACCAGGGGACATTCATAGCAATGGCATTCAGCACCTTGCCGGAGGAATCGCGCGAGGCGAGTCCCTTGGCATCCGCGGGAAATACCGGCAGGTCCTTGTCCCACCCGTCCGGCAGGCGACGATGTTGCATCCGATCGAGCTGATCCGCGAGGTCCGGATATCGCCGCTTGTAGTCGCCGAACTGCGTCATCCAGGCTTCGCGCGCCTGATGCCCGCGCCGGCCCATCATCGCCTGGAAATGTTCGCGGACTCCTTCCGGCACCAGAAATTTGGCGTCCTCCGGCCAGCCGTAGTTGCGCTTGGTCAGCTTGATCTCGTCCTCTCCCAACGGCTCGCCGTGCGCCGCGTGGGTGTCCTGCTTGTTGGGCGAGCCGTAGGCGATGTGGCTGTCAACGATGATCAAGGTCGGCCGGTCGTTGGTGTTCTTGAACGTATGGAACGCCCGTTCGAGCATCTCCAGATCGTTCGCGTCGCCGACCCGGGTCACGTTCCATCCATAGCCGATGAAGCGCGTGGCGACGTCCTCGCTGAAGGCCCAGTCGGTGTGGCCTTCGATCGTGATTCTGTTGTTGTCGTAGATCCAGCAGAGGTTGGAGAGCTTCAGATGGCCGGCCAACGAGGCGGCTTCTCCGGCGACGCCTTCCATCAAGCAGCCGTCGCCGCAGACGGCGTACACGTCGTATTCAAACATGGTGAAGTCCGGACGGTTGAAATACTCCGCCATCCACCGGCTCGCGATCGCCATCCCGACGCTGGTCGCGACCCCTTGGCCCAACGGCCCCGTCGTCGTTTCCACGCCGGAGGTCCAGCGGTACTCCGGATGGCCGGCGCACTTGCTGTCGAGCTGGCGGAATCGTGTGATGTCGTCGAGCATGACCGAGAGCCGCCCGAGCGTTTCGTACTGTGGGTTGACCGCCTTGATGCCGCAGAGGTGCAACAGGGAGTAGAGCAACATCGAGGCATGGCCGTTGGAAAGCACGAACCGGTCGCGGTTTGGCCAGATCGGATCTTCGGGGTCGAACCGCAAGAACTTTTGCCACAGACAGTAGGCCACCGGCGCCAGCGCCATCGGCGTGCCGGGGTGGCCGGAGTTGGCGGCCTGCACGGCATCCATTGAGAGGGTGCGAATGGTGTTGATGCAGAGTGTATCAATGGACTGTGCGGACTGCGCCTGGCTCGTGACTGTCTTGTCCTTTTGCATGGCAGCCTCCAATGGTTGCTCCGTTGCAATCTCGTGTTGCGTCCCGGAAGTTCTTCTTGTTGATTGCCTAGGACATTTCCCCTCTCCCTTACCCTCTCCCCACGGGGGAGAGGAGGCGGTGAGGGGGTGGGCCTGTGGGCTTGTGAAACGTCTTCTGGACACCACACTAGGACTTCGCCTTCTCCACTCCCGTTCAAGCTCGCCGCACCACGCAGGAGGGGCGCTCGTCCTTCCAGGCTTCTTCCCACAGGCGAAACCCGCCGGTGAACGCATGGTTGTTGTCGCCCAATCGCGCCCATTCAGGCAGCTTCATGAGCCGTTTCGCGTTGCCGCCGCCGAGCACGACATAGTCGGCTTGAAGCGCCCTGTGGAGCGCGGCCACGACATCATGCTCATACCGGCGCCATTTCTTCTTGCCGTACCGTTTGAGCCCGCGCAGGCCGACGTAGTCCTCATAGGTGCGGCCTTTCCGATAGCGCAGATGCGCCAGCTCCATCGGCACCAACACGCCGTGGGTGATCAGCGCGGACCCGAGGCCGGTGCCGAGCCCCAAGAAGAGCATCCGCCCGCCTTTGTAGCTCCCGAGAGCCTGCATCGCCGCGTCATTGATCACCTTGACCGGACAGCCGAACGCCTTCTCGAAATCAAATCCCACCCAGCCGGCGGCCAGGTTCTTGGGGTCCACGGCCGGCCGCCCGTTTGAGACGGCCCCGGGATAGCCGAGCGAGATGACGTCATAGGGCCAATCGGCCGCAAGTTGCTTGACTGCTGCCACCAGGGCCTTGGCGGTCATGGCCGGACCGGACGGGATCTTGCGCGGCGTGCGTTTCCCGGTCGCGAGGATCTTGACGTTGGTGCCGCCCACGTCAACGACCAGCACCTTGGGTGGGCGGCTGGTGTTCCTCTCGTCGGTCCTCATTTGATGAGTCGCCGTTCCACCCCTCCTAATCTCTGCCCGTTTTGATCAAGTGAATGAACCTCTGTCGGCTTTTCACAACGCCCCCCTTGGAGAGGGTCTTCTTCACGCGCGCCATCAATGCATCCCTTTATCATCTGCGCGGCACATCGGGACGCGGGTCCGGGATGAAGCCGTCGCGGTTCGGCATCCGGATCTGCGGGAGCGTGCGCGCGTCCATCACCGCCTCGTCGTCGATGATGCCGTTCTGGTGGAGAAGCCAGGCGACCACCGAATACACCTCGTCCGGCGAGAGCGACTGGGGCGCATCAAACGGCATGGCCCGACGGATGTAATCGTAGAGGGTCGTCGCATAGGGCCAGTAGCTCCCGACGGTCTTGACCGGATGAGCGGAGGTGAGCGTGTCGCGCCCACCGGCCAGCCGATCTTGCGGACCTTCTCTGCCGGTCGGACCGTGACAGGCGGCGCACCTGAGCACATAGACCTGCGCCCCCCGCTTCACCGTACCCTGTCCCGGAGGCAATCCTTCTCCACTGGGAGCGACGTCGATGTCCCAGGCACGGATCTCGGCCTCCGACGCCGGCCGACCCAGTCCATAGGCTCCTGCCGGCGCTTCGGCGGATGAGCCTGGCAGGGTGCAGCCGAAGGCTGCGACGACCAAGACGAGCCCCGACACGAGACGCCTACACATGAATGTTCCGGACCCTGCCATCGCGTTCGATTTTCCAGCTCTGGACGGCATTGTAGTGATAGACCGAATGGGTGCCGCGCACCTTGATGAGGTCCTCTCGCGACGGCTGAACGTAGCCGGTTTCATCGATGCACCGGCTTTGCACAATCGCCTCCTGTCCCTGCCAGGTCCACGGAAAACGGAACCGGCTGTGGCATTTCGGCAGGACCGGTTCCTGGAGCCGCGCCTCCTGCCAGGTGCGGCCGCCATCCACGCTCACCTCGACCTTCGTCACGCGCCCACGGCCGCTCCAGGCCAGCCCGCGAATCTCGTGAAAGCCCGGCTGAATCTGTTGCCGGCCGGAGGGGGCGGTGATGACCGACTTGGCCTCCATGACCAGGCTGAATTGATAGGCCTTGCCGTCCGGCATCAGGTCCGTGTATTTCGCCGTTTCCCACCGAGTCATGAACGGCGCCGTGCCCAGCTTGAGCCGCCGGAGCCACTTCACGTTGATGTTGCCTTCGAAGCCTGGCACGAGCAGCCGCAACGGATAGCCCTGCTCTGGCCGCAAGGCTTCGCCATTCTGGCCGTAACAGATCAGGGCCTCGTTCAGGACTTCGTCAGTGAGCGGGACGCTGCGGTCGAGTCCGGCCGCATCGCTTCCCTCGGCCAACATCCACGTGGCGTCGCGCCGAGCCCCTGCCGCGTCGAGCAGGGTCGAGAGTTTCACGCCCGTCCACTCGCTCGTGCTGGTCAATCCATGGGTGTCCTGCACGGTCAGGTCCTGCGCGTCCTGCCAGCCCAGCCATGTATTGCCTGAACATTCGATGAACGTCAGACGCGAGACGGACGGCAGCCGCTTTAACTCTTCGACCGTGAAGATCAGGGGCCGGTCAACGAGCCCATGAATCAGCAGGCGATGGCGAGCGGGATCGATGGCGGGCACGCCGTTATGGTGCCGCTCGAAGTGAAGCGAGGACGGCGTCACGACCCCGTGCAGGTCCTGGAGCGGCGTGAGCGAGATGAAGGGATCCGCAACCGTGACGTCCTTTCCGTGGGAGGAGCTTGGTTCGGTTCGTCCCTTTCGCGCCTGTTTCTCGAACGGCGACCGCTCGCCGTAGGGGCGGGGAGGTGCTCCCGGGACCCGCATCGGGTCGGCCGTCCGCTCGGACTCCGCGGCATTGGCGGCGGGGAGGACTAGACCGGCTACACCCAGGGCCATGACTGCCGCTTGGCGCCGTAGAAACCTCCGTCGGCTGATGCGTCGCGCGTCTTCTGTCATGGACGTCTCCCTTGGAGAGAAGTTGCCTTACGCTCAGGACATTGTCATCGCGGCGGCGGTCGAGATCAAGGTTCTTCTCGTCCACACTCCGTCTCAGTCCCGTATCGACATGAGACCCGACTGCCGTTCAGGTTGCGCCCGGTCCGGAGAAGTCCTTGGGGAGGGGCGCTCGAGAGGGGAGGCGGCGGCGGAGGCCCACTTGGCCCAGCAGGAAGGCGCTCACCGGCGCGGTCATGAACAGAAACAGGGCAATGAGCAGCTCACGCAGGGTGAGTCCGCCGTCGGCGGCATGGACGACGGCCGCGAGCAACAGGCTCCCGACGCCCAGCGTCGTGGATTTCGTCGGGCCGTGCAGCCGCATGAAGAAATCGGGGAGGCGAATGAGCCCGAGCGCCCCCACCACTATGAACAGGCTGCCGACCAGCAGCAACGCGGCGACGAGGAGATCGAGCATCGCGTGTTA
>DATIBM010000040.1:0-3288 GCA_035457545.1 Nitrospiraceae bacterium | reverse complement strand
GTCAAAGCCGTCGCCGGCCGAGCGGCCCTCATGAAGACCGGGGCGCGGGCCTTGCGCACGATCCTCGAGGACGTGATGTTGGATCTGATGTACGACGTGCCGGCGATGGGCGGCGTGAAGTCCGTGGTCATCACCGAAGACGTCATCGCGGGAGTCAGCCAGCCAAGAATCCTCACGTAAACGTGTCGATCAGCCTCTTCAGGCTCGTGGCGAACCCATCCCTCTGCTGCCAAGGCACGTAAACGGGCAGGAACATTGTCGCGACGGCATCGGTTGGAACCAAACCTGCCGGACGGTCAGGCCACGAACAGCTTCGGATCACGCCGCTTGGCGTCTCCGGCTCTCGCCGGAAGCGGAAGGAGTCAGGGAGCCTCCCTCGCCGGAGGCGGCGAGCCGCCTCCGCTCCGCGTCGCTCTCCCCAGCCATCGACCAATCCAGCAACCAGATCAGCGCGACCATCGTCGCGAGCCCAATGATCTCGACCATGTGACACCTCACCACGACGGGAGTCGATCGGAATGCTATCCCGCGCCGCGCGTATTTACGCAGCATGCCGGCTTCTGATGTGTCCCTGTGTCGCCGGCTCAGTCGATTGGCTCAGATCGCTCGAGAGGCGAGACGATTCCTTCTCTGCGGGATAGAGAATCGCCATGCAGACAAAGAAGAGCCCCACCATGGTCAGCAGACCTGCCACAATTCCCCAGTAGCCCCAGGACATAAGGCACCTCGCTTGTCGCGGACGACACGCTTCCGTGTCGTCCGGTTGATCCTTCCCGGTCGCTTTCTCCTATGTTCCTCCGTTCACGCAATCTTCCTGTACACCCGCTGCAGAGCCTCAAACTTCATGTCAGCGGCCGTCTCCTCCTCCGCCCGTCCTGACCTGAAGGCCAGTCCGCCGCCGAAGATGCCGAGCAAGGCCGCGCTGGCCGCGATAAAGTAACCGACCGGGATCTCCGGCCAGGATCGCGGCTCGGCAACTCTGGCGGTCCGGTCGCCGGGTCTTCCCGCGGCCATCGCCATCTGCTCGAATTGCTCGGCGAGTTGCGTCGTTCTCCTGATGGCCGTCGATATGCTCGCCAACTGGTATTGATTGGCGGCCCGCGCGTCTTCATACCGCATCTGAGCCTGCGTCACCTGCATGATGGCCCGGCCGGTGCGTTCTTGAATCTGCGCGGCAAGCGCCGTCCATTCCCGGCTGGTGTCCACGATGATCCGGCCGAGAGTAGGCTGCCAGACCGACGAAAATTCGGCATCCAATCGCTGGCCCATGGTTTCGGTCGCGTGAATCATCCGTGTGTTGAACTCCGATGGCTCGAATCCCGGCGGCACCATGCCGTTCCGCCAGCCGCGCTGGGAAAAGTTCACGATCGCGCGGCCCATGACCGTTTGCACCCGACCCTCGTGGTCGGTCTTCATGCGTGCCGCCTTGTCTTCGACGATCCGGCCGAGATTCTCTGGCGCGGCGCCGAACCGGTGCTGCGCCACGAGCGCGTGCGAGAGGTTGGTCGCGCTTTCTGTAATCGCGCGGGAAGCGTCGCGCTCCAGAAGCGATTGATCGAGGATGGCTTGGCCCAGCGCCGGCTGGAGCCAGACCATGCTTGCGAGGATGCCGGTCGGTTGCGGGGTTGCCTCAGGTTGAGGCGGTGCGGCCTGGAAAGTCCCGTTAGCAACGGTCATCAGCAGATAGCCACTGAAGACCGTCGCCGCCAGTCCAATGGCTACCGCGAGATCGTTGACGTCGTAATGGCGTTCCATAATACCCTCCTTCGCCCATCGGGCAGGGCTTCGCGCGGCAGACGCGCGACCAGTCGTTTCACCCGAGGGCCTTTCCACAGCGGTTCAAACCGATAGTCCATCAGTTGAATTCCTCCCAAGCCCGCAATATTCATGAACGCTTCTGCTGCAATCGCGGATTCGCCGCTGCGATAGCGCCTGACGGCGGGCGTACTCGCCGCTCAGTCCCTCGACGTACTGTTTCACGTACGCCTTGGTCCTTCGCGGCTGTGCTTGGGGGTACCCATTGCGCTTTTCCATGCAATGGGTCCAACGCTTGGCAACTGCGTGATTTCGCCACGAACCGTCATGAATAATGCGGGCTAGCCGATATGCGGGACGAATCGAACACGTGGAACGGGCGTGACGGACTCTTGGCGCCGATTGGGATCGGTCCCTGCGGCGCCTGATGCCTAACGCGATGATTTCAAAGGCTGAGAGAGAAGTAAAACGAGCGATGCTGGGCTCGAACAGGGAGAGCACAGGGGTGTGGGAAGGGAGACACCCAGACAGGTCATACCGCCGGATTCCTGCTCCGCGGAGGACCATGGCCACCACCTGTAGAGCAAGGCGGTTGCACTGAACTGGTGTAGTCTACGCGCCTAAAGGAAGGCAGGTCAACTGAGGGGTAGGCCAAGGGGAAACCTCGTCCGCGATAAGGCTCTGTTGGAGCGAAGAACCTCCGCGCGAGAGGAATCGCCACCCACGACGCATTCTAGAAACCCTGGAGGACAATCGGCTCAAGAGAAGTTTGGATCAAAGGCAAGACAGTTACCGGCGGTCTTCTCCGCTGCCGCAGCCGCGCTAAGCCGATAAGGAGGCGAGCGGTTCAAGCATGGTTTGGAATGGAGGACTTCTCCGCTGGCCGGCATCGACGATAAAGCGATAAAGAGGCCAGTGGTTCAACCGAAGGTTGGTATGTAGGGGGCGAACCTACGGCCCGCTGATTGAGAGCGCTAATAGGGCAATTTTCAGAAGGGTTCACTGTTGCGACGGCTTCCCCACTTTCCATTGATAAATCCATCACTTGTGCCGGTTCTGGTAATTCGAGTGATTCTATCCGATTCCGGGGGTTTGGATGGCGGTTAGCACAAAAATAGCACAGCGGTGCTGCGGGATATCAATCCGCAGGTCGGTCGGTCCACGTCCGGAGATTTCCGTATCGCCGAGTCTTAGCGGGGGTGGAGATCGCGCAGTGCGATAGCATCCGTATTCGGCTTCTATGCTACAATCGCTGCCAGGAGGGGTCATGAGCACCAAAGCAATCGAGACCGCGATCAAGATTCTGGAGAATCTACCAGAATCCACTCAAGAACGGTTGGTCGATAAGCTCCGACGTCTTGCCTTAGAAGGACGGGATGAGGCCAGGTGGGATGAGTTGTTCGCCCGCAGCGGTCGATTGAAGGCTGTAGCGCAGAAGGCTCGGCAAGAGATCGCAGCAGGCCGCGCTTCCGACATGGACTTTGAGAAGTTGTGAAGTCCCAGACCCTCCCCAGTTTCTGGGAGGCGTATACC
>DATIBM010000039.1:0-8134 GCA_035457545.1 Nitrospiraceae bacterium | reverse complement strand
ATCCACGATCGCCAGACCGAGACCCAAACGCATCACCAGCGCTGTGAGTTTACCGCCGCGGAAGAAGAGGCCCGAGGCGTTGACCAGCCGGGAGATGGAAATTCTTCAACTCATTTGGTCCGGATTCAAAAACAAGGAAATTGCGCAGCGGTTGCGAATCAGCGTCAAGACGGTTGAGGCCCATCGGGCGAACATGATGAAGAAGATCCGCGTCTCCAACACGGCCCAACTCATCAAGGCCGCTATCCAGGATGGGATGATCAAGGTACGCTAGGCCCTGCCTGGGGCGGAGCCGCTCTTCGCTGCCGCGCGACCTCGAAGCAGACCAGCGTCGCGGCTGCGGAGGCGTTCAGCGAGTTGATCCGCCCCGACATCGGAATCCGCACCCGTTCATCGCAGCGCTCGAGGATGCTCTTGCGAACGCCGGTTCCTTCCCCACCGACCACCAGCGCCACCGGCCCACGATAGTCCGGCGCGGTATAGAGTCTCTCGCCGGACGGATCCAACCCATAGACCCACAGGCCTGCTTCCTTGAAGGCCGCCAACAGGCGGTTGATATTGGTTGTTTGGGCCACCTTGATGTGCTCGACCGCGCCGGCCGACGCTTTCTCCACCGTTCCCGTCAGCCCGACGGCCCGCCGATCCGGAATGACGACCCCGTGAACCCCTGCCGCCTCAGCACTTCGCAGGATGGCGCCGAAATTCTGCGGATCTTGAATGCCGTCGAGCACCACGATGAACGCAGGTTCCCGCCGCGACGCGGCCACGGCGAGGATCTCCCCAGGTTCTGCATAGGTCCTGGCGGCGGTACAGGCCACCACTCCTTGGTGACGACCGCCGAGCGCCAATCGATCCAGCGCCGCCTTTGGTTCGACATGGACCGGAATATGCCGGATGCGCGCGAGATGAACCAGTTCCTGAAACTGCCCATGCAGGCTGACGACTTGAAGACGGATGAGCGGGCGCCCGGCGCGGAACGCCTCCCTCACGGCATGGAGACCATAGATGATCTCGGGCCGGTCAGCGCTTCCAGCGGCTGGTGCCATCGGGCCGGTCCTCGATCGTGATGCCCTGCGAGACAAGGAATTGTCTGATCTCGTCGGCTTTGTTGAAATCCCGGCGGCGCCTGGCTTCGTTGCGCTCATCGATCTGCTTCTGGATCTCGGCTTCGTTTAAAACCATCGCCGTCTCGTCCATGGCGGACACATGGTCGGAGGCACGGGCCTTGAGCACAGGATTGAACTGCCACCGGTCCAATTGAAAGAGTCCCAACACATCACCGAGCCTGGCAAATTCCTGCCGCGTCGCTTGCCGTCCCTCAACCGATAGGCCGTCGGCCATCAGCTTGTTCACTTCATTCCGGAGCTTCTGCATCTCGGCCAGCGCCACCGGCG
Source organism: Nitrospiraceae bacterium (assembly GCA_035457545.1). Classification (GTDB taxonomy): domain Bacteria; phylum Nitrospirota; class Nitrospiria; order Nitrospirales; family Nitrospiraceae; genus Nitrospira_G. Next base: position 6,740 of record DATIBM010000039.1, on the reverse strand, counting down.
TGTTGAGATCGTCGTCCATCGCACGGGAAAACCCAAGGCGGGCCTGTTCCAACACCACGCGCAGCGACGTGTCGCCGTGCCCCTTCACTCCGTTGGCTTCACCCAAGCGATAAAACAGGTCATAGAACCCGTTCAAGGCGTTCTTGGCTTCGGTCAAGCTCTGGTCCGAAAAGTCGAGCGGGCTGCGATAGTGCGTCGTCAACAGGAAATACCGCAGCATCTCTCCCGTCACCTCTTCCGGCCAGTCGGACTTCTCGAAGATTTCCCGGATCGTGAAGAAGTTGCCCAGCGACTTGGACATCTTCTCCTGATTGACCTGCACAAACCCGTTATGGACCCAGTAGCGCGCAAAATCCTTTCCCGTTGATCCGGAGGATTGAGCCAGTTCGTTTTCATGGTGAGGGAAGATGAGATCCATTCCTCCTCCATGGATATCGAACGTGACCCCCAGATGCTTTATCGACATGGCGGAACACTCGATGTGCCAGCCGGGGCGCCCCTGCCCCCATGGACTCTGCCACCAGGGCTCTCCCGGCTTGCTGCTCTTCCACAGGGCGAAGTCCATCGGATGGCGCTTCCGTTCGTCCACCTCCACGCGGGCGCCCGCTTGCAAGTCGGCGAGCTTTCGTTTGGACAGGCGACCATAGTCCGGATAGCGCTCCACCGAGAAATAGACGTCCCCGTTCACACGATAGGCCAAGCCCTTCGCCATCAATGTCTCGATCAAGGCGATGATGTCGGCCATGTGCTCCGTGGCCCTGGGCTCTTTCCAGGCCCGGCGGACCCCGAGCCGTCCCATATCCTCATAGTATGCCGCGATGTACTTCGCGGTCACCGCGTCGCAGCTCACGCCCTGCTCCTTCGCTCGTTGGATGATTTTATCGTCCACATCGGTGAAATTTTTGACGAACTCGACGGAGAGACCGGAGTATTCCAGGTACCGCCGCAGGACGTCGAACACCAGCGCGCTGCGCGCATGGCCCAGATGACAATAGTCGTACACCGTGACGCCGCAGACGTACATCCGGACGACTCCCGGCACCAGAGGCTCGAACAGGTCTTTCCGTCCGGACAGCGTGTTGGAGAGCTTCAACATGACGGCGGTTTCGCATCGGCGCCCTGTCCGCGGGCCGGCCAGTGCGACCAGAGAAAACACCCCGCGGCGGCCGCCAGGCAGAGGCCGATGACGACATCGATATAATGGAAATGCGCGCGCAGATCCGCCCAGTGCTCGCCCATCACGACGCCGATGTAGGCCAACAGAAAGCACCAGGGCAGCGCGCCGACGAACGTGAAGACCACGAAACGCCAAAACGGCATCCGGGCGATCCCCGCCGGCAGGGAAATAAACGTGCGGATCACCGGCAGCATTCGGCTGATCAACACCGCCGCTTCGCCGTATCGGGCAAACCACCGGTCCGCCTGTTCAAGATCCTGCGACCGAATCAAGGCGTACCGGCCATACCGTTCCACAATCGGCCGCCCGCCGAGAAGGCCGACATAGTAGGCCAGCGCCGAGCCGATGACGTTCCCGATCGTCCCGGCCAGCGTCACCCCCCAGAGCGAAAATCGGCCGTCCAGCACCAGATAGCCGGCGAACGGCATGATGATCTCGCTGGGCAGGGGAATGCAGGCGCTTTCGATCGCCATCGTGACGACGATGCCCGCGTACCCCAACGCGGAAATCGTCGCGATGATGAAGCGACTCAACTCCGCCACGACCGCTTCGATCAATTGACCGATCATCGTGTCCTCACCGGCGTCCCGTCGCGGACCGCCCGCGATCCCTGCGAAGAGCCCAATCGGCGAAAGTGGTCCCACTGCTGCAACGCTTCAAGCGCTTCCTCGTTGGTCATATCCAAATGCAGCGGCGTGACGGACACGAACCCCCGCCGAAGCGCGGCGTAATCCGAATCGGCCTGCTTGGTCCAGGTAATCCGCGTTCCTGCGATCCAATAGTATTTCCTGCCGCGCGGGTCGGTCTTCTCGATAATCGGATTCTCGAAGCGCCGCCGGCTGAGCCTGGTTACGCGGATGCCCTTGATCCCGGCCCGCGGGCGATTGGGGACGTTGACGTTCAGCAAGGTGCCCGGCGGCAGGCCGTGCCGCAACACGGCCCGCGCCACGACGAGCGCATAGTCGGCCGCCGCCTCAAAGAAAAACCGGTCGCGGCCGTCCTGAGACACCGCAATCGACGGAATGCCCAGGATCGCCCCTTCCAACGCGGCGGAAACCGTCCCGGAATAGGTCACGTCGTCCCCCAGGTTCACGCCGCGATTCACACCCGAGACCACGAGCGTGGGCGGGCGGCGCAAGACGTGCTTGACGGCGAGATTCACACAGTCGGTGGGCGTCCCGTTGACCGCAAACCACCGGGGCTTGACCGGCGTCAACCGAAGCGGTTTGTGTAGCGTCAAGGCATGCCCCACGGCGGTGCGTTCCCGATCCGGGGCGACGACCCAGACGGTGCCCAGGCGCGCCAGCTTGCGGGCCAGCGCCTGGATGCCCGACGATCCGATCCCGTCGTCATTCGTCACCAAAATGGTCATCATACCCCGTCCATCCGGCGTAGGCACAAAAAAAGCTGCCTGCGGCAGCTTCCCGGACTCATGGCTCTGCTCTTCCTGATCAGAAAAAATGGTCGGGGCGGCGGGATTTGAACCCACGACCCCTCGCACCCCAAGCGAGTGCGCTACCGGGCTGCGCCACGCCCCGACCCTATGTTCCGATGACCGACCTTCTCACACACGCGACATGAGCGGGAGGCTCTGTCCGGCTAGCTCCCGTCCGATTTGGAATGGGCCTCCAGCAACCGCAGGATGGCCTGCAGATCGCCTTTCAACCGCGTGGCGATTTCCCGCGGCGTCCGCTTGCCAGGGGTATGCCGTCCCTTTCGAGTCCAATACCGTTTCACGCCGGCAATCGTATGGCCTTCCTCATACAACATTCGTTTGATCTCGAGGACGGTGTCAATATCCCGTTGCTCATACAACCGTTGATTGCCGCGGCTTTTCTTCGGCTTGAGAAAACTGAACTCCGACTCCCAGAACCGTAACACAGACGCGGGCAATTTGACGATATCGCTGACCTCCCCGATTTTGTAGAAGATTTTCGTGCCCAGTCTCGGGCTGCCCGACGTCAGCGTTCGGCGTGTCGCTGGGAGTGCCGTTCTCAGTTCCACTAGGAATTCACGTATTTTTTGAACACTTGACTGGGCCGGAAGGTGACGACGCGACGGGGTGTAATGCCGATCTCTTCGCCGGTCCGCGGATTCCGCCCTTTCCGCGGCCCTTTGCTTCGCACGATGAAGTTGCCAAATCCCGCGATCTTGACCGATTCGCCCTTTTGAAGCACCGACTTCAACAAATTCAGGATGAGCTCGACAATATCGGCCGCGTCATTCTTGGGGATGCCGACCTGTTTGAAGATCTCATTCGCAATATCGGATTTTCTCATGCGACCTCCGGCAGCCGGTTCTGGATCATCTCACAGGAACGCGATACGCAGGATGGAATCAAGCCCGAGAAGACTGATATGAATTCTGCATAAGTTACGCGAGGTTACCAAGTCTGTCAAGCTGTCATTCCGCACCCTGCCTATCCGGGATCTGAGGGTGGTCGATCCCGCCGCAGCAGTTTGTACTCGATCCCGTCGGCGAGCGCCTGCCAACTGGCTTCCATGATATTTTCGGACACCCCGACCGTCCCCCACTTCTCTTTGTGATCGCCCGACTCGATGAGCACCCGCACCTTGGCGTCGGTCCCTTGGCTCGCGGTCAGGACTCGGACCTTGTAGTCCAACAGGCGCACCTCACGCAATTCCGGGTAGAACTTCTCCAGGGCCTTTCTCAAGGCATGGTCCAGGGCATTGACCGGCCCCTTGCCGACTGCCGCGGTGTGTTCGATGTCCTGTCCGACCTGGACCATCACGGTAGCCTCGGACCGCGGCCCCTGGTCGCCCTCGCTCTGTTCGACGATCACACGGAATCCCAACAGTCGAAAGGAAGGCTTGTGGGTGCCCAGCGCGGTCCGCACGAGCAATTCAAACGAGCCTTCCGCTCCTTCGTATTGATAGCCGGCGTTCTCGCGCTCCTTGAGGATGGCGACCAATTCCGGCACTTTCGCGTGATCGCGATCCAATGAGATGCCGAAGGCTTCCGCCTTGGCCAGTAGCCCGCTCCGCCCCCCATAGTCCGACACCAGGAACCGTTGCCGATTGCCCACCGATTCCGGACGCACATGCTCGTAGGTCGCCGGATTCTTCTGGACGGCATGGATATGCACGCCGCCCTTGTGGGCAAAGGCGGCATCGCCGACATAGGGCTGGTGTTTGTCCGGGATCAGGTTCGCGATCTCCGCGACAAAATGTGAGACCTCCCGCAACCGGTTCATCCGCTCCCCGAGCACCGGTTGACGCATCTTCAATTGCAGATTCGGCAGGATCGAACAGAGGTTGGCGTTGCCGCAGCGTTCGCCGATGCCGTTGATCGTCCCCTGGACCTGCCGCACGCCGGTCTCCAGCGCCATGATAGAATTCGCCACCGCCATCTCGCAGTCATTGTGCGCGTGAATGCCCAGGGGCACATCGAGGGTCTGCCGGACGCTGCGGCAGATGTCCCGGACTTCCCAGGGCATGGTCCCGCCGTTGGTGTCACAGAGAATGATCCGTTGGGCCCCCGCCTCAACCGCCCGCCGAAGGGTGGCCAGGGCATAGTCGGAGTCCATCTTATACCCGTCGAAGAAATGTTCCGCATCGTAGAAGACCTGCCGTCCTTTCGAACGCAGGTACTCGATCGAGTCGCCGATCAACTCGAGATTTTTCGACAGCGAAATCCCCAGGGCATCCGTCACGTGCAGGGGCCAGCTTTTGCCGAAGATCGTGATCGTGCCGGTCTCCGCCGCCAACAGCGCCTGAATGTTCGGGTCCTTCTTGACCGAGTTGCTGGCTTTCCTGGTCGACCCGAACGCGACGACGGTCGCATGTTTCAGCGGTACGGTCTTGATCTGGCGGAAGAACTCGATGTCCTTGGGGTTGGCGCCGGGCCAGCCGCCCTCGATGAAATCCACGCCCAGCTCATCCAACTTTTGCGCGACCAGCACCTTGTCATCGGCTGAAAAACTGACGTCCTCGGACTGGGCGCCGTCCCGAAGCGTCGTGTCGTAAATCTCAAAGCTCGACCGGGGCCGCGTTGTCTCTTCGGCCAGCTTCAAGGGCTGCACATGATCGGTTTGTCGTCGTGATGAGCGGGCCATAATCGTGGCTCAGTGTACCCTGCGGAGGAGACCGTCTGCCAGGCCTCTCCGGCCGAGTCTTCAGGCTCCGACGCGCGCCGCGTCCAGCCCGAAGGCGGAGTGCAGGGCGCGCATCGCCAACTCCATGTACTTCTCCTCGACGACGCAGGAAATCTTGATCTCCGACGTGCTGATCATCATGATGTTGATCCCTTCGCGGGACAGCACCTCGAACATTTTAGCCGCCACGCCAGAATGGGAGCGCATGCCCACGCCCACCAGCGAAACCTTTGCAATCGCCTCTGTCACCGCGACGGATTTGGCGTCGATCTCCTTGGCGATCCGCTGGACCAGATCGACGGCCTTGGCCAGATCCGCGCGCGGGACGGTGAAGGAGATGTCCGTCAGGGAGCCCTGGCTCACGTTCTGGATGATCATATCGACCACGATGTTGGCCTGCGCCACAGGTCCGAAAATCTTGGCCGCGATCCCGGGACGGTCCGGCACCCCGACGATCGTCAGCTTGGCCTGATTTCGATCTCCGCTCACCCCCGAGACCATGACCCGTTCCATATCCTCGTCTTCGCGCGTCACGAGCGTCCCCTTTCCCTCTGTAAAGCTCGACTGGACTTCGACGGGCACGTTGAATTTGGCGGCGAACTCGACCGACCGGCTCTGAAGCACCTTGGCGCCCAGGCTCGCCAATTCCAGCATCTCCTCATAAGAAACCCGATCCAGCCGCCTGGCGGCCGGCACAACATTGGGATCGGCCGTGTAGACGCCGTCGACGTCGGTAAAAATAATGCACCGGTCCGCCTTGAGCGCGCCGGCCAGCGCCACGGCCGTCAAGTCCGATCCTCCGCGACCCAGCGTCGTCACGTCGGATCGCGCATTGATGCCCTGAAACCCCGCCACGATCGGAATGATCCCCTCCGCGATGGCCTCCTTGATCCGCTCGGCCGTCACCCTGGTGATGCGCGCCTTGGTATGGGAGCTGTCCGTCATGATCCCGACCTGCCGTCCCGTAAAGGATCGGGCGTTGATCCCCCGACCCTGCAGTTCCATCGCGAGCAGCGCGATCGTGACGCGCTCTCCGGTCGAGAGCAACACGTCCAGTTCCCGCTCGTCCGGATGGGCGGTCACCTCCTTGGCGAGACGGATCAGCCGATCGGTCTCTCCGCTCATCGCAGACAGCACGACGACCACATCGTGTCCCTCGCCCTTGGCCTTCGCCACCCGGTCCGCCACCCGATGGATCCGCTCCACCGTGCCCACCGACGTGCCGCCGTATTTGTGCACGATCAACGCCATGGTGGCTACCGTTTCAACAGCCGCGCGATCAGTCGCAACCCGTCGCGCGGAGGCGCGCCCGGTCGGGTCGCGTGGGTCTCGTCAAATCCGACGCCCGCCGACCCCTCCCCCTGTTGTGACGTATCGAACAGGGCCGCGAGCGCCTGATAGCTCGGAGGCTTCTGTTCGGTCAATTGCTCCGACTGGTCGCAGACTACG
>DATIBM010000038.1:0-5127 GCA_035457545.1 Nitrospiraceae bacterium | reverse complement strand
TGAAGCCGGTGGTGCCGATCACCATGGCCCGCTTTCGTTTCGCGACCTCTCCAAGGTTCGCGAGGCTGGAAGCGGGAGATGAAAAGTCGATGACCACCTCGCCTCGCGCCAACAGCGCGGGGAGGCGATCGGTAATCGCGACGCCGAGGCGACCGCATCCGGCCTGCTCGCCGGCATCCGCTCCAAGGGCGCGATGCCCCGCGGTTTCAACCGCGCCGCTCAGCGTCAGCGATGTGGAGTCCTTGATCAACGAGATCAAACGGCCTCCCATGCGACCGGCTGCTCCGACCACAATGGTCTTAATCATGTCTGACCGGGCTGGAGCATGGTGCTGCTTGCGTGCGCGATGGTGGGGAACGGGGTCTGGTTGATGACCATGACGGGCAGGCTCGATCAGATGAGGCCGTAATCCTTGAGCACCCGCGTCAGGCGATCCCGGTTGTCGGACGTGAGTGGACAGAGAGGCAGCCGTAACTCCGGATCGATCTTGCCCATCAGACCAAGCGCTTCCTTGACCGGGATCGGATTGGTTTCCAAGAAGAGCGCCGCAAAGAGCGGGGAGAGTTTGTAGTGCAGCCGCCGGGCCTCATCCCAGCGGTTCGACAAGGCCGCGGCCGCCATCGCTGACATGTCCTTGGGAAGGACGTTGGCGGTGACGGTGATGACCCCCTTGCCGCCCAGAGCCATGATCGGCAAGGTCAAGGGGTCGTCCCCCGATAAGACCGTGATGCGCTCCCCGCACATCTGCACGATATCGGACGTCTGCTGGACCGACCCGCTGCCTTCCTTGATCCCGACGATATTGGAACAAGCAGCCAGGCGCGCGACCGTGGCCGGCAGCAGGTTAACCCCCGTCCGGCCTGGGATGTTGTAGAGCACCAGGGGAAGATCGACGGCCTCCGCCACGGCCTTATAGTGGCGGAACAGTCCCTCCTGCGTGGGCTTGTTGTAATAGGGGGTGATCAACAGGGCCCCGTCCGCCCCCGCCTGCTTGGCGTGCTTGGTCAAGGCAATGGCCTCATCCGTGCTGTTTGAGCCGGTTCCGGCAATGACCGGCACCCGGCGCTTCACCACCTCCACGGTTAATGCCACGACGCGATCATGTTCCTCGTGCGAGAGCGTGGCGGACTCGCCGGTTGTCCCGCATGGCACGATGCCGGCCGTGCCGTTGGCGATCTGAAATTCGATCAAGTCGCCAAGCGCGCGCTCATCAACCTTGCCGTTCCGAAACGGCGTCACGATCGCGACGATGGATCCGGTAAACATAACGCTGCCTCCGTCTTCGGCGTCAATTCAGGAACGCCGGTATAGCCTCTCCCTTGATCAAGTCCTCATAGGACTCACGCGCCCGGATGAGGTGTGCTTCGCCGCCTCGAACCAAGATTTCAGGCACGCGAGGGCGTGAGTTGTAATTCGAGGACATCACAAATCCATAGGCGCCCGCGCTCATCACAGCCAGGAATTCGCCGGGCGGCACCTCGGGCAGGACGCGATCCTTGGCGAGAAAATCGCCGGATTCGCAAACCGGTCCGACCACATCGACCATGTGGGTGGCGGCCTGGACAAACCGTTGCTGCAGGGGCCTGATCTCATGGTAGGCCCCGTACAGGCTGGGGCGGATCAGGTCGTTCATTGCGGCGTCCACGATCACGAAACGCTTGGCTTCTCCCTGCTTGGTATAGAGGATGCGAGTGATGAGCGAGCCGGCATTGCCGACGATGTTCCGTCCCGGTTCCATAATCAGCGTGCAGTTCAAGTTCTGCAAGAGCGGCGCGATGGCGGCGGCCAGATCCTGCGGCTTCGGCGGCTTCTCGTCGGAGTAGGTGATCCCGAGCCCGCCGCCGATATTGATATAACGGATATCGGTGCCGTGGGCCTTCACCTGCTGGACCAAACCCAGGATCTTTTTCAAGGCCTCCACGAACGGCGTCACCTCGGTCAGTTGCGAGCCGATATGTTTGTGGACTCCCACCACTTCGATATGCTTGAGCGAGGTCGCGAGCTTGAACTCCTCCAGCGCTCGGTCCGCCGCGATGCCGAATTTGCTCTTCTTGAGACCGGTCGAGATGTAAGGGTGGGTCTTGGGATCGATGTCCGGGTTGATCCGTAGCGCGACCCGGGCCCGAACACCCATCGAGGCCGCCACGTCGTTGATTGCCTGCAGTTCGGCCGAGGACTCGACGTTGAACATCAGGATATCCGTCTTGAGCGCGTCGCGGATTTCGTCCGGATTCTTCCCGACGCCGGCAAAGACGATCTTCTGGGGCGGGACGCCGGACCGTAGGGCCCGGAACAGCTCGCCGCCCGAGACGATATCCACGCCGCTGCCTTCCTTGGCCATCAGCCTGAGAACGGCCAGGTTGGAATTGGCCTTCATCGCGAAGGCGATGATGTGGGGAATGCCGGAGAAGGCGCTGTCGTAGGCCCGGTACTGCCGTAACAGCGAAGCGTGACTATAAATGTAGCAGGGCGTTCCGTATTCCTTGATGATCCGGCTGACCGGAACGTCCTCGCAATACAGTTCCCCGTCGCGGTATTGGAAATCTTCCATGGCGCGTATCCTTCGTGTCGACCTATCCCTGTCGGTGCGTCTCGGGTGGATCCTGGGCGTTATCGCGTCCCAATCGGCCTGAGGGGCGGGAGTTCCGCTTCATCTGGCACCACGGCCGGCTGCTGCCGGGACTCTTCTGCGGAGAAGGTCCGCTCCTGGGCCTGCTGTTCCTTGGCCTTGGCCGCCTGCTGCTCCCGTTGCAGGCGCGGACCGACCCCCACATCCTCCGGCGCTATCGGGGAGCCGATGGTGCCACATCCTACTCCGGCAAGCAGCCAGAGGGCCAGAGGGATCGCGGCCCACCGATGCGTCCCTGTTCGGTTCATGCCAGGCGCTTCTCCCATTCCGCCAACCGTGCCGTGACGGCCTGCCGGGCCGTGCCGCCGATCTGGATTTTCCGGTCGATCGCGCCCAGAACGGTCAGCCGCTCCATGACGTCGGCTTCGAATTGCTTCGCGAACCGCTTGAGCTCGCCGAGCGAGAGATCGGCCAACTCGCGGCGTTTCTCGATGCAGTACCGGACGATCTGTCCGACGATCGCGTGAGTCTCTCGAAAGGGGACCCCCTTGAGCACGAGATAATCCGCCAACTCCGTGGCCAACATGCCCCCGACCTCCGCCGCCTGCTCGACGACAGGGCGGTTTACGCGGAGCCCCTTGACCAACTCGGCGAGCACCTCCACCGACGCTTGAGCCGTGTCCAGCGCGTCAAACAAGGCCTCCTTATCTTCCTGCATATCGCGGTTGTAACTCAACGGCAGGCCCTTGAGGGTCGTCAGCACTCCCATCAGATGGCCGTACACCCGGCCGGTTTTCCCCCGCACCAACTCCGGAACGTCGGGGTTCTTTTTCTGCGGCATCATGCTGCTGCCGGTGCAAAACCGATCGGGAAGCTCCACAAAGCGGAACTCCTGCGAGGCCCAGAGGATCAGTTCTTCGCTGAGCCGGGACAGATGCATCATCAGCACCGCCAAGGCCGCCAAGACTTCGACGACGAAGTCCCGGTCCGAGACGGCATCCAGGCTGTTCTGCGACAGGGCCGGGAACGAAAGAAGCTGCGCCGTATACTGCCGGTCGATCGGATAGTTCGTGCCGGCCAGGGCTCCGGAGCCGAGCGGCATCACATTCAGACGAGCGAGGGCGTCGGCCAACCGTCCCTTGTCCCGCTCCAACATTTCGACATAGGCCAGCCAGTGGTGCGACACCAGCACCGGTTGGGCTCGCTGCAAGTGCGTATAGCCCGGCATGACGACGCCGAGATTGGTTCGAGCCTGTGAGACAAACGCGCGTTGCAGGGCTTCCAGCCGGCTGCGAAGGGCTGCGAGCATGTCGCGCAGATAGAGACGCAGGTCCGTGGCCACCTGATCGTTGCGGCTTCGGCCAGTATGGAGCTTGCCACCGACCGGACCGACCAGTTCGGTCAGCCGGCGCTCGATGGCCATGTGGATGTCCTCGTCGCCGGAATGAAACCGGAAGCGCTTCCGGTCCAGTTCGGCTTTCACCTGTTCCAGTCCACGGATCAGGGTCTTGGCCTCAGTGGCCGTGAGGATGCCGGCGCGTTGAAGTGTCCGGCAATGGGCCAGGCTGCCTTGAATGTCCCAGGGGTAGAGCCGTTGGTCGAATTGCACGGAAGCGGTAAAGGCTTCCACGAGGCGATTCGTCTCTTCACCGAACCGCCCGGCCCAGGCCTTCCGGCCGGCAGCGCTGGCTCTGACTTTGGGTTTGGTCGATCCCCTCCGGCGGGCGGATTTCACCGGCGCGTCCTCGCGGTGCGACGTTGCGCGCGAATCGCCAAACGCAGCGCGTTCAACCGGATGAAGCCCTCCGCGTCCCGTTGCCGATAGACTTCGTCTTCCTCGAACGTGGCCATGTCCAACCGGTAGAGCGAGCGGTCGGAACGCCGCCCGACGACCGTGCAGGAACCCTTGTACAGCTTGACGCGCACCGTGCCCCAAACATCCTGTTGCGCCTCATCGATCGCCTTCTGGATCATGTCCCGTTCGGGGGCGTACCAATAGCCGTAGTAGATCAATTCCGCGTACCGGGGAATCAAGCTGTCGCGCAGATGGAGCACCTCCCGGTCGAGCGTCAGGGATTCCAGCGCCCGATGGGCGACATGCAGGATGGTCCCGCCCGGGGTTTCGTACACGCCGCGCGACTTCATGCCGACATAGCGATTTTCGACCAGATCGACCCGGCCGATCCCATGCTCGCCGCCCAGTCGATTCAGATGCGCAAGCAGCTTGGCCGGCGAGAGGTGTTTGCCGTCAACGGCGACCGGATTGCCCTGCTCATACTCGATCTCCACGATCCGCGGCTTGTCCGGCGCTCGCTCCGGCGAGACCGTGAGCTGAAACATCTCCTCCGGCGGCGCCTCCCAGGGATCTTCCAGGATGCCCCCTTCGTAGCTGATGTGAAAGAGGTTCATGTCCATGCTGTAGGGTTTCGCCTTGGTGGCGGTCACCGGGATGCCGTGTGTCTCGGCATATTCGATCAACTCGCGTCTGGATTTGAACGACCATTCACGCCAGGGGGCGATGATCTTCACCGACGGCGCGATGGCCAGATAGGTCAGCT
>DATIBM010000037.1:0-25505 GCA_035457545.1 Nitrospiraceae bacterium | reverse complement strand
AGGACTTCTTCCAGGGCAATTCGAGCACCAGCTCGAGATAGTTGCGGATGACCTGATGGTCCCCGGCCGACGGGGGCAGCTTGGCCAGGCGCGCAAGCTCGCGCTCCGCGTCCTTCTTGACCGATTCGGGCAGGTCGGCCTCGCGGATGCGCCGCCGCAGTTCGGCCACATCGCCTTCCTCGTCCTCATCCTCGCCGAGTTCCCGCTGAATCGCCTTCAGTTGTTCGCGAAGGATGTACTCGCGCTGGGTTTTCCCGATTTTCTCCTGCGCGTCGCTCGCGATCTTGTTGCGAAGCTGGAGAATCTGGACCTCGCGGGCCAAGGCCGCGTAGACGTTGCGGAGCAGGTCCTCACGCGTGGAGGCTTCCAGCAAGGCCTGCTCTTCGGCCAGCGTCAAGTTCAACAACGAGGCCACGCGATAGGCCAGGGAAACGGGGTCCGGGTCCATGCCTAGGGAGAGCAGCGCTTCGGTCACGCCGCTGGTCTGCACCAGCTTGGTCAACTCGCCCGTCAAATCGATGATGGCCCGATGCAGCGCGTCGGCCTCCGCTCCGCTCTCGCCCGCCAGCGACAGGGGCCGCACTCGCCCTTCCAGGAAGGGATCCAGCCGCTCGAGCTTGATCAGCACCTGACGTTCCACTCCCTGCACGAGCGTATGCAGTTGGCCGTCGGGCGTGCGGCCGATCTGTTTAATGATGGCTTTGGTTCCGATCGTATAGAGATCGTTCTGCGCCGGCTGTTCAATGTCCGGCTGTCGCTGGGCCACGATGAGGAGTGTCTTGTCCTCGGATTTGGAGGCGGCTTCCACCGCTGCGATCGACCGGGGCCGGCCGATGGTCAGCGGCATCATGACGCCGGGGAACAACACGGTTCGTTTGACCGGCACGATCGGCAGGGTCGTGAGATTGGTCTCGTCGCTCATAGTCTCTCTTCTCCTTTACGGGCCGCAGACAAGCACCGGCACGTAAGTGTAGATAGGCACGGGCGGAACGAAGTCAAGCAATCCGAGATCGGGCGGGGGGAGAAGCGGAGCTGCCGGAGGCGCAAGCTCAAGCTTTTCGAGGAGTTGTCGGACCGGCGTTCACTGTCGATCTATGAACAGGGACCCGGGACTGTCCGAGACCGTGTCTTGGTTGCTGCGCCTGCCGCTGCCGTTGGGAAAATTGCGGGCATAGTAGTCGGCGCCTGCCAGGTCGATGAAGCTCGCCACGCTGCCGCCCTCGGCCAGGCCGAGCCCGCGCGGGACAAGGTAGCGATCCTTCCCTCCTTCTTCGATGAAGGCGCTCCAGGCATTGTGGTGGCCGACACCCAGACCGTTGGAACGTTCGAATGAGTAGGTGTCGTCATCCGTGCCGGCGTCGATGCCGAGCATGACGCTCACATCCCAGGCTGCTCCCGCGTTGTAATGGGGACCAGTCGAGTCGTAGTAGTCCGCCCCCCTGTAGTCGATGAAGAGACCGGCTCCATAGTGCGCGCCGGCCGCCAGGCCATAGCGCGCGGCCAAGTGGTCGTCGTTTCCACCCAGATCCAGCTTGACCCCGATGCCGAAGAAATAGCCGGTCCCTTGAGAAAAGTTGGCCGTCTGGTAATGGTCGTCCCCTTCCAGGTCGAGCAACATCCCAAGGCCGCCCGCGAGGGCGTAGGCCAGATCGTCCTGGTTCTTGGACAGGATGCGGATGCCGGATCCGACCCCGACGCCGAAACACTCGAATTGATACAGGGGATTGTTCGGATCTCCGTCCGGAACATCGACGGCATTATAGACGCTCGGGTACTTGCCGCCGCATTGGTAATTGTCGTGGCCCGACAGGTCGGCGGCGACGCCGATGCCGCCCGGTCCGGCAAATCCGATCGCATAACCGAAGCTGTGATATTGATCGTCCCCTTCGACATCGACGAGGAGGCCCAATCCGCCGATCGCGGCGCCTTGGGTGAACTTGGAGCCCGTATAGATGTCGTTGCCCTTCTCGTCGTACAGGAGGCCGATGCCCGCAAACCCGGTTCCTCCGGAGCCTTCGAGCAGCTCGTAACTGTCGTTGCCGGATTTGTCGATGAGGAGTCCGATGCCTCCGCGTCCCGTCGCAAGGCCGAGGGGCACGCTCGGAGAGTAGGCGTCATTGCCGGCCAGATCGATCACGATATGGACCGACTGGTCCACATGGCCAGGCGCCGCGATGGCGCCCCGGTAGATGTCGTCGCCGCCGAGATCGATGATCAAGGCAATCCGGCCGTCGAGCTGGTAGGTATTGGGGCCAGGCCCTCCCACTACGATCGTGCCGGCCGAGGTCTCCCGGACGAGCAGCACGTCCCCCTTCACGCCTTCCGGCGGTTTCTTGATCTTGGGAGCCGTGCGGAGAGCCTCGTTCAAATCGCGCAGCAGATCCATGCTCCCCAGTTTCGTGGCAAGCTGGGCGGCCGTCACCAGCGCATCGTACTCGACATATTCCTGGATCAGTTGGATATAGCGCCGGTTGCTGTAGAGCAGGAATTTCGTCTGGCTGTCTGGGTCCGAGAACTGCGGGCTGAAGTCATCGAGAAACCGCATGGCATGGTCGAAAAGAAACTGCCGGTCTTCCGTCGACAGACGCCGCATGGCGCGATCGCAATGGTGCTTCACCTGTTCGAGCAAGGCGGCCAAAGTGTCGCCTGGGGCTTTCTCGCCGCCGCCGAGCCGCTTGGTCGCGAGAATTTCATGGTCCGGCTTGACGCGGCTCTTCTCGAGCGTCAACAACAGGTCGTCCAGGCCCTCGACCCCGTGTTTGGAGAGGGCGCTGACCAGGAGCCCGTAGGATTCCAGTTGCGCCATGCCATGCCAGGGGTCCAACAGGATATCCAGCGCATCGCCGCGCTTGCCGATGGCGGGAAAGGTGCGCGCGCCGGTGAGGGCCAGGAGGGTCGCTTTGTTTTGCGCGCCCACGTTGGACTCAAGGAATGGCACAACCTGGCGAGCCAGGCGCCCAACCGCCGGTTCGACGCTGAGCCCGGGCGGAAGCGGGGGCTCGATAGGCATGATGGGCAATTCCGGCAGGGACGACCGGCAGGCTCCCAGGAAGACAAGCGCAACCAAGACGAGCAGTCGCCAGCCTGGTGCAAAGCGCCGTGCCTCTATGCTATGCATGGAACAACAACTCGTGCGATGTCACCGGCACCCATGAAGTTTTGCCCCCAGTGCGCAGCGCCCCTCGGCAGGAAAATCCCGCCCGGCGATCACTTGCAGAGACTGGTGTGCGATCTGTGCGAGACGATCCTCTACGAAAATCCCAAAATCGTCGCGGGCTGCATCGTGGAGTGGGAGGGCCGCGTCCTGTTGTGCCGGCGAGCGATCGATCCGCGAATGGGATTCTGGACCTTTCCGGCCGGCTTCATGGAACTGGGCGAGGGGACGGAAGAAGCGGCTTGCCGGGAAACGCTGGAGGAGGCACAGGCGATCGTGCAGGCGTGTCAATTGTACGCGGTCGTGAGCATGCCCCACATCGGGCAGGTCTACATGGTGTTTCGGGGGCAATTGGCTGTCCCGGAATATCGACCCGGCCCCGAGAGTTTGGAAGTGGACCTGTTCGTGCATGATCGGATTCCCTGGGATTCTCTGGCCTTTCCCGTGATTCGCGATGTGCTGGCCCGTTACGTGTCGGACTCGCGGACCGGCGTGTTTCCGCTCTATGTGGCCAGCCTCGGACCATCTAAGTAGAACGGCGGTGTTGGCGCGATCGGCCGAGCCAATCGGTGCTCGCGGTCACGTCTCGCGTCCTTCGGTACGCTTCGCGACCCGTTACTGTCATCTTACCTCAGAATAGGGAGGACTCCCCCGGAATTGCAATATCGGCCCGTTCCCAACGTCCGAGCGGACGCATGTTTACTTTCGGACGGGAGATTTCTACAATCCGGCCCCATTCTTCCTCTTATTTTCTTATGGCGAAGACACCTGCATCCCGCCGGCGCAAGGCATCGTCCCCGCGGAATTCCTCGCGCGGTCGCGGCCAACAAACGGTTCCGGTCGGCGCGGCGGAAAAGCGGCGCTTTGCGCGGGCCCTGTTGAAGTGGTATGGGGAATACGGTCGCGATCTGCCCTGGCGGCGAACTTCCGATCCGTACAAGATTTTGGTCTCGGAAGTCATGCTCCAGCAGACCCAGGTCGATCGGGTGATTCCCAAGTACCATGAGTTCCTCGATCGCTTTCCGACCTTCGATGCGCTGGCCAAGGCGCCTCCGGAGGAGGTGCGCGCGACCTGGTACCCTCTCGGGTATAACGTGCGGCCCTATCGGTTGCACAGCATCGCCAGAGAAACGGTGGCGCGCTATGGAGGTCAATTGCCCAGCGAGGCCGACGAGCTGCTGTCGTTCAAGGGGATCGGCCGGTATACGGCCGGAGCCATCCGTGCCTTTGCCTTCAATCAGGATGCGCCCATCCTCGACACGAACGTGATGCGGGTGCTGCAGCGGGTGTTTCTCGGGCAGGGGGACCCCAAGTCGAACAAATCCCTGCTCTGGTCGCTATCCGAGGCGCTGATTCCCAAAGGAAAAGGCTACGATTTCAACCAGGCCGTGATGGATTTCGGGGCGTTGGTCTGCACGGCGCGGAACCCCTATTGTCTGTTGTGTCCCATGAAAAACCTCTGCAAGAGCTATCCCTGCGACGGCCGTTCGACATGAGCGACTCCCTGCCCGTGACCAGAGTTGCAGCGGGAGTGATCGGCCAGGGAGGGCGGTATCTCATCGCGAGAAGAAAGGCGGACGCCCACTTGGGAGGCCTGTGGGAATTCCCGGGCGGCAAGTGTGACCCGGACGAGGCTCTGGCCGATTGCCTGAGGCGGGAACTGTGGGAAGAGTTGGCTGTCCGGATCAACACGCCCATCCCCCTCTGTGTGGTGAACCATGAGTATCCGGAACGGCGCGTGGAGTTGCATTTTTTTCGTTGCCGGATCGAGGAGGGTGAAGCGAAGCCGCTGGGCTGCTCGGAGCTTCGTTGGGTTACGCCGGGAGAATTGTCGGACTTTGCGTTTCCGCCGGCCGATCACGTCCTGATCGAGCAACTCCAGTCGGAACCCTTGCCGTTTCCGTGAGCGACGACTGTCAGGCCAGGCTGGTGCAACTGCGGCAGGAGATTTCTCGTCGGTCGAATGTCCGGTAGTTAAGAACGATAAGCGATGAAGGTCGTGCTCGACATTGAAACGATTCCCGCGCCTCGGGAGGAATGGGCCAGGTTGACCGGGCGTGTGCTGCACGATTCCGGCTTGCCGGCGGAGGATCTGTTCGCGCTGGCGGATGCCGAGGCCCAGCGCAAGACGGAGGATGAGCTGTACGAACGGTCCTGTTTCGACGGGACCTTCAGCCGCATTGTCTGTATCGGCCTGGTGCTGTTCAGCGACGACATGGAGCCGAGGGGAGCGGTGGCCTGGTACGGCAACGACGAACGGAAGCTGCTCCAGCAGTTTTGGCAGCGGATCGGGCGGGAACGGCCTTCGCTCTATATCACCCACAACGGGCTCGGGTTCGACCTGCCCTTCATTAAGAAACGTTCGATCATCCATCAGGTGAAGCCTCCCGTCGAGATCAATCTCGCCCGGTTTCGGACCGAGCCCGTCTATGACACGATGGCGGTCTGGAGCAATTGGGAGACAAGGGGTTGGATCAAGTTGGATGTCCTGGCTCGCGCGCTGCAGGTGGATGCCAAATCAGGGAGCGGCGAGCAGGTGCTGGCGATGTGGGAACGGGGAGAGGAGAAGGAGGTGGCGCTCTATTGCCTTCAGGATGTCTACGTGACCTACGCCTGTTACTCGAGGATGACCTTCCGAACGCCGCTGTCGCGCGACGTGGTCCTGCTGCACAGCGAGCTCTGTCCTCTCTCGTAGCCGGTCTGTTACCGAGCTTCCGCCTGCGGAGCTTTCTTCACGGTCGCCTGAGTGGTCTTCGACGATTTCTTGCCTTTGACCGGCTTGCTCGGTTTGGTCTGGGCCTCGCGCGCCGGTTGAGACCCGGCCGGAGTCTTGGCCGTGCCGGATGGAGGCACGATCGGAGGAGTCTGGACGGCCGGAACAAAACTCGGTCGATCCTGCGGCGTCTGTCCGGTGTTCTCCTGGGCCAGCGGCTTGGCCGGTACGAGAACGGTGGTTCCTGCTTGAGACTGGAAAGGCGGCCGATGGCTTGGGTCGCCTGTCTGTGCGGGAACGGCCAGAGGTTTCACCGTTGCAGCCAGGCGTTCCTGTTCGGCCAGCCGAGCCAAGGCGAGATGATCGATGACCAAGGTGGAAAGGTTGCCGTAGTTCATGGCAGTTTCAGGCGCGGCCCGCTGCGTCCGCGCCGCGGTCTCAGGCACGAAGGAGAGGGTCCCGGTCGTCAGCTCTTGCGAAGGCGAAGGCTTGCCGGAGGCCCAGGACCAGAAGCCGGTTCTGATCGGTTCGGATCGGAATTGGGTCAGGGTGAGATAGATCGACGGCCCCTTGGCGTAGATCGTTCCTCCGGTCGCTTCCGGGACGGAACCGGTCTGAGAGAAAACCTGGAAGACCACGACCTGCTCCGGGGTGGCTTTCGTCAAAGCCGAAGACAGCGCGGGGGCCAGAAACTCGACATCCTTGTCCGTGAACACGGGAGAAGCCTGATCGGTCCCGACCCGAATTCCATGAAGCATTCGTGTGAGAACTGCTTGATTGATGGTGATCGGATGGCTCGCCTCGAAGGACCAGTCGACGACCTCGTCGAACGAGACCATTCCTTGGGCGTCGGCTTGAGATTGGCTAGGGTTTTGAGAAACTCCGGAGCAGCCGGCCGATAGAAGCAGGCTCAGAACCGTTCCGAGGGAGACTTGAACGGCCGGACGTGGAGCGCGACACCGGTTTCGGTTCCACATAGGACACCTCGGGAATGAGGATGGGATTGACGGTCATGACAGGAGCGCAGAGAACGGGGAGGTTCGGTCAGACTCGCAGGACTACCAGATGCCCAGGCCCATAAGGATAAAGCCCAGTGCCATCCAGCCCACCAGTCCGATTGAGATGACTGCTTCAAGACTCATAACTGTTGCGTGATCCTTTGTGAAAGAGTCAACGTTGTCGGCCTTCAGGCAACCTTGTAAAGCAAGCGATATGCCTGGTCGGGGGGAGTTGGACCTGCCGCTGATCCATTGTCTGACCGAGTGTCTTCCAGCCGCAGTTCTGTAGGAAATCCGGACAAATGAAATACAAGAATCAAGGGTGCGTTGCGCTAACAAATTGATATCCCGACGCTATTTGTGGCCGATTTGGCGGATGCCTGTGATGTCGGCGTTTGCAGGCTTGCGGCGTCATCTCCCGGTCCATTACCAAATACCCCGTACAGGTCGGATGTTCCCGGTGAAGGAGGTGTACGCAATATGTGCGTGGAGGTCGAAATTTGTGCACGGTTGTGATGATGCTGGAGGCTTGAGGTGGAGGTTCCGGTCGGAGTGGCGGATAGTGGTTGGTCGTCAGGTAGACGCGCGTGTTGAAACCTCGCGGCCGAAGAGGGTGGCAGCGGTTGCCCCTTCGATGAAGACCGACCGGAACTGGCCCGGGACCGTAGCGGTTGCCTGACCCTTGTCCCAGACCACCGTCAGGTTGTCATCTGTTTTGCCCATCCATTGGAAAGGCGACTTCTTCGCGTCACCTTCGACCAGGACGGAAACGGTTTGCCCGATTCGGGATTGATTGAGGGCCAGCGAAATACGCCTCTGGATTTCGACGAGCCGGCTGACCCGGTCTCCCTTGACCGGTTCCGGCACATCGTCCGGATACTTCCTTGCCGCGATCGTGTTCTTGCGCTCCGAATACTTGAAAATAAACGCTGAATGAAAACGCACCGCTTCAACCGCCGACAGGGTCTCCTGAAATTCCTCCTCCGATTCGCTGCAGAACCCGCAAATGAGATCGGTCGTTAGGGCGATGCCCTGGTTGGCCGACCTGATGCGCTCGACCAGATCCAGATATTCCCGCCTCGTGTAGGTTCGATCCATTAAGGCGAGGACGCGGTCGTTGCCAGCCTGGAGCGGCAGGTGGATGTGTTTGCAGATGCGGGGATGTTGGGCGATGGCTTCCAGCAGCGGGAGGGGAAAGTCTTTCGGGTGGGGTGAGGTGAACCGGACCCGCTCGATCGCGGGGACATCGGCGACCGCGGTGATGAGCCGGGCAAAATCCCACCCGTCGTGCCGATAGGAGTTCACGTTCTGACCGAGCAGGGTGACCTGTTTATGCCCTTGCTCCGCAAGGATTCGGGTCTCGTGCAGGATGCTTTCCGGTTCCCGCGACCGTTCGCGCCCCCGCGTGTAGGGCACGACGCAAAAAGTGCAAAAGTTGTCGCACCCGCGCATGACGGCGATCCAGGCGTTGACCCCCGGCGTCCGGTCCGGCAGGATGCCTTCATAGGTCTCATACTCCGACAGGTCCACCGCCATCTGGCGGCCTGCATCGCCCTCCGCCAACCCCTGCCAGGCTTTCTTCAGCATCCCCGGAAGCTGGCGGTAGCCGTCAGGCCCGACAATGAGGTCCACAAGAGGCTGGGAGTCCGTGAGTTCCTTTTTGAGGTTTTGCGCCATGCATCCAAGGACGCCGACCACCAGAGGCCGTTGCCGCTTGATGGTCTTCAGTTCGGCGAGGTGCCCGTAGACCCTAGTGTGGGCATGTTCCCTGATCGCGCAGGTGTTCATCAGCACGACATCG
The DNA here is from genome assembly GCA_035457545.1 of Nitrospiraceae bacterium. Taxonomy (GTDB): domain Bacteria; phylum Nitrospirota; class Nitrospiria; order Nitrospirales; family Nitrospiraceae; genus Nitrospira_G. The sequence continues at coordinate 16,839 of DATIBM010000037.1, read as the reverse complement.
GCGGCTTCCTGCTCGTCCGTGAAGAGGAACCCTTCCTGCTTGAGCAACGACCGGACGAGTTCCGAATCGTACTCGTTCATCTGGCAGCCGAACGTTTCGATATGGACGCGCGGATGGCTCATAGTGGCGGATGGCTCATAGTGAGTGACGGTTCATACAAACAGCGGCACCGGCATCGTGCCGCTCGGGGTTGAAGATAGCAGGTGTCCTAATGCGAGTCCATCCAGAGCGGCGGTGATCTCGACGGTTCGGATGGTATTGGCGAGATCTTCGTCGCTCGAGATCCTCACGCGGAGGTAATTGTCCGTCAGGCCGGTACGTTCCGAATCCTTGCCGGGCCGCTCGAAGAGCACCGGCAGGCTGCGTCCGATGAATCGCCGATAGTAGGTCAGTCGCTTGGCTCGGGAGAGGCAGGTCAAGTTGGCCGTCCGCTCGGCGATGGTGGCGGCCGGGACCTGCCCGGCCATCTTGGCGGCCGGCGTACCCGGTCGGGCCGAGTAGGGGAACACGTGAAAATAGGCGATTGGAAGGCTCGAAACCAGCGAGACGGTGGCTTCATGCTGTTCGGACTGTTCGCCCGGAAAACCCACCAGAAGATCCGTGCCGATGCAGACATCAGGAATGAGCTGGGCGGCTCGCTCGATGAGCCGGGTGTAATCCTCGACGCCGTAGGGCCGGTTCATGGCCCGGAGCATGGCGTCGCTGCCGCTTTGCAGCGGGACATGGAGGTGCCGGCAGAGGCGGTTCGATTTGGCCATGTGGTCGAGCAGTTCGTCCGTTACGGTCGTCGGCTCGATCGAGGAAATTCTGACCCGTTCGATGCCTGGAATGAGTTCCAGCAGCTTGATGAGATCGACCAGCTTTGCTCCGCCGGATTCGTATTCCCCGATGTTCACGCCGGACAGCACCAATTCCTTATGGCCCTTGGCCGCCAACTCGCCCGCTTCACGCAGTACGTCGGTGAGCGATCTGCTGCGGGACCGGCCCCTCGCGAACGGAATGATGCAGAAGGAACACATGACATCGCAGCCATCCTGAACCTTGAGGGTCGCCCTCGTGCAGTCGAACTTAGCCGTTCCATCAAGGACGAACTCCTCGCGAGCAATCCGCCTGGTGTGGAGAACTTGAGGCGCCGGCAATTTCGAAAGCGCCTCCGGCAACGGGAGGAGGTCCGGCAAGCTCATCTTGAACTGGGAACCGACGACCATGTCGATCCCGTCCATCCCTCGCAGAGCTTCCAGGCCCGTCTGGGCGTAACAGCCGGTCACTGCGACAAAGGCATGGGGAGAATGGCGCAGGGTGCTCCGAACCGCCCGCCGAGAGTCCCGTTCCGCGTCCTGCGTGACGGAGCAGGTGTTGAGGATCAGCAGATCAGTCGGCTCTCCGAACTCGACCAGCCTGTAGCCTTTGCTGATCAGGCGGCCGGCCAGGTGCGCCGTTTCCGTCTGATTCAACCGGCAGCCCAGCGTATGGAGGGTCGCGCGTTTTATCTGATCGAGCCCGTTCATGGGAAAGCGGATTATAAGGAAGCACCAGCCGGTCTACAAGCTGAAGCGCCGCGGCGATCATTTTGATTGCGCTCACGGGTTCAGACTGCACAACAGACCAGGCCACCTCGGGTTTATCCCAGTTGCGTTGAACGACCTGAAGACCCATGGTACGATGTGCATCACTTGGCCGGTCCTTCCTACAACGGAGAGGAGCGATCTCCATGAAAGCATGGCGCTGGTTGATCGTCGCGGCTGCGGTCCTCGCCGGTCCGCATCAACTCGGTTGGGCGAGCGGCAGCCTGCCTCCCGAACCAGAATTGAGTTCCCGGGTCGATGAACTCTATGACCACGAAGCCAGGCTCTTTCTCATCCTCTACTCGCTGAAGGGCGATGGGGAGGTGGACTACATCACCGGACGGATGGTGCAGGATTACAGCCGCAGCAACTACGGCAACCCCGTGTATAACACCGAGTCCTTCCCGTTGTTCTATTGGTGGAACCATACGATGTGGAATGATCCGGAGCAGGATGGGGTCAACGGCAACGAGCGCGTGTATCAGGAAAACGTCGAATTTGACCGTAGCCGCTACAAACCCTGCCTGTTCAACGGCCAGGCCTGTTAGCGCGGTTTGCCTTGCCGGTTTCGACAGCGCGCCTGGCTGAGCGTCATCCGTCCTGTCCTCCGGTTCCCGTGATTTTGTACGGTCCCCGTGCAGAGAGTGATATCCTGCCCTCGCTTCACCTGCGTGCCCTGACCATCCAGGTTTCATGCGAATCAGCGAACTCGCGAATCGTCGCATCGGGCTCATGCTGCCCTTGGGGTTTGCGTCGGGGCTTCCGCTCGCCTTGACCTCGGGGACGCTTCAAGCCTGGCTGACCGTCGCGGGAGTCGACCTGCGCACGATCGGCGTGTTTACGCTGGTCGGGCTGCCCTACACGTTGAAGTTTCTTTGGGCTCCGTTGATGGACCGTTATGTGCCGCCCTGGCTAGGCCGCCGGAGGGGCTGGATGGTTCTCACACAGGCCTCCTTGATCGTCGGCGTTCTGGCCATGGCCCTGATTGATCCCTCCCAATGGCCCTGGTTGCTGGGCATCGTGGCCCTGTTGGTCGCGTTCATGTCGGCATCCCAGGACATTGTGTTCGATGCCTATCGGACCGAGACGCTCAGGCCGCAGGAACGGGGACTGGGCGCGGCGGTCTGGGTCAACGGCTATCGGTTTGCGCTGCTGGTCGCCGGGTCCTTGGCCTTGGTGCTGGCCGATCAGGTCGGTTGGCCTGCGACCTACACCTGTATGGCGTTTGTCATGCTGGTCGGGCTCTGGGCTGTGGGCACAGCCGAGGAACCGACCTCTTCGCAGCAGGTGCCTTCGTCGTTGAGGGAAGCCGTGCTCGGGCCGTTGGAGGAATTCTTCTCGCGGACGGGAGCCGGGACTCTGCTGGGCTTGGTCGCGCTGTATAAGCTCGGTGATGCCTTCGCCGGGACCCTGCTCACGGCATTTCTCATCAAGGGAGTCGGGTTCACCGCGACCGATGTCGGCGTCATGAAGGGGCTGGGCCTGGGGCTCACCTTGGCCGGCGCCTTGATCGGCGGGCTTGCCATGACCCGCTTGGGGCTCGTGCGGGCCCTGCTGGCCTTCGGTCTGCTACAGGCTGTCTCGAACCTGGCGTTTGTTCTGCTGGCCTGGGGAGGGAAGAGCTACCCGCTGCTGGTGTTCGCGATCGCCTGCGAAAATCTCTCCGGCGGAATGGGAACGTCGGCCTTTGTGGCCCTGGTGATGGCGCTCTGCCACCACAAGTACACGGCGACCCAGTTCGCCCTGCTGTCTTCAATTGAAGCATTGGGGCGGGTCTTGTTGGGACGTCCTTCGGCGCAACTGGTCGAGGCGATCGGCTGGGCTCCCTATTTTGGAGTCACCTTCATCGCGGCGTTGCCGGGGCTTCTGTTGCTCTGGCACCTGCGGGAGAACCTTGCTCGCTATGAGGGAACGGCGAATAGCGCCTCCCCGATCGACTGAGCCGGCAAGATCTGGGTGGTCACGCCTTGACTCTCCGTTGGAGAAACAACACGAACAACATCAACGTCGGCAAAGGAGCCAGGAGAAACGGAACCAACCAGAGCCACACGTTCTTCCCCCGCACACGGGCCTGATCGATCATCCACACGAAAACCCAGATCACGAGCCCTGCGTAGTTCAACGACATCCATTGGGTCGTATGGACTTTCAAGCCGCTGCTCGCCTCCTCAGGACCCTGTAACAGGAACAGGCCAACCAACAGGAGAAAGATCCCAAGCAGCGCCATGACCAGTTGTTTGCTCCATACGTACATGAAGGCCTCCTCTCGTTTAGCAGGATGAGCAATAAAGGGAGGGACAGGCTGTTGCACAGAGCACAGCCAAGAATCGCGAGGGCGGTAGGCTACTGAGCGGCTGTCGGATTGTCAAACTCCCCTATGGCACCGGGTGAGTAGGGAAAAGTCTCCCTGTATCGCCTGGAAATATGGACTCAGGTGGGGGAAAAATGCTCCGATTTTGCCAATTCACCCATGTGGATAACTGCTCAGGATCATCGCCGAAAGCATGTCTGGAGGGCCTTTGGCGCTATTCACAGGATTTCCCGCCTATTCACACTGAATCCACAACATTTAGTGTTGACAAAATGTAGAGATCGCTATATGTAGCATACGACTAGCAGCGGTCAGTTCGACAACCCCGAATCTCCAGTTCGCGACAGCCTGGTTTCTGGCGGTTCAGCCCAACCACCATCCACCCACTCGGTGACCTCCAAGGAGGGAGTCGTGAGAATTGAACGTCGGTTCACAAAGCGCGGCCACGGCCCGTACGAGGGCATTACGTTCGTGAAACGGTCGTCCGAGATCCGGAACCCGGACGGGTCCACGGTCTTCAAACTGGACAACATCGATGTGCCGGAATCCTGGTCGCAGTTGGCCATCGATATCCTCGCCCAGAAGTACTTCCGGAAGGCCGGAGTCCCCCAGGTGGATGCAGAGGGCAAGCCGATGGTGGGCGCCGACGGGAAGCCGGTGCTCGGGGGCGAACGGGATGCGCGGCAGGTGTTCGAACGGTTGGCCGGTTGTTGGACCCATTGGGGAAAGGGCCACGGGTACTTCAAGACGGCCGAGGATGCGACTGCCTTCCATGACGAGATGTGCTACATGCTGGCCTGCCAGATGGCAGCGCCCAATTCGCCGCAGTGGTTCAATACGGGGCTGCATTATGCCTATGGGCTGACCGGGCCGGCGCAGGGTCACTACTATTTTGATCCCGCCGTCGGTGAAGTGGTCAAGGCGGCCAACGCCTTCGAGCACCCACAGCCGCATGCTTGCCAGCCGTACGACGCGCTGATCTCCACGCCGGACGGACCCATTCCCATCGGAGAGATCGTGGCTCGCAGGCTCGTCGGCCTGACGGTGTTCGATGGCCGTCTGGAGGGGAAGGGCACCTCGCAAGTGGTGGCCGTGAAGGACAATGGACAGAAGCCCGTGTTCCGGATCGTTCTCAAGAACGGGATCTGCGTCGATGCGACAGCGGACCATCTGGTGTGGGCGAAATCGGAGCGACGGAGCCGGGGCGAATGGCTTCGGGTCAACGCCCTTGCACCTGGGATGCGATTGGAACTCTCGACCGTCACCGGCGTGGACAGTCGGCCTGATTCACGGGCGGAAGATGAGGCGGCCCTCGTCGGCTGGCTACATGGTGATGGCTTCGTCGGACAATACGAGCACGGCACCAACCGAAGCCTGACGCTGGAATTTCTGACGATCGACAAGGATGAGTTTCACTTTGTCCAGGATCGCATTCAGCGTGTGTTCCCGGATGTCCACTACCATGTGCGGACCGTCGACACGCGGACTCCCGGCCTGGATGTGCGCCGGATTAGGCTGTATGGAGACGCCCTTCGTCCCTTCGTGGAGCAATACGACCTCCTGCGCGGTCCCAAGGAAGAGCTGCGCATTGCCGGCGGGTTGAGGAGAGGGGGCCGCGAGGTGCAGGCCGCGTATCTGAGGGCGTTGTTTCAGGCCGACGGGACGGTTCGGCTGCGATCACGTCGTTTCCGCACCTCCGATGTGGTGCTGACGATGGTGTCTCAGCAGTTGGCCCGCGATGTCCAGGCGCTCCTCCTCAATCTCGGCATCTATGCCAGGGTCCAGCGCGGCGTCGAGACGCGCGAGAATCGCCGGGTCCCGTATTTTGTTTCCATCGGCTATGCCCAGGCCCGGGAACGGTTTCGCAGCATCATCGGGTTCGTCTCGGAGGACAAGCGGGGCAAGCTGGATCGCGCCTGCTCACAGGATTATGCCGGCAAGGCTCTCCCGAGCTTGCGGGAAGAAACCATCGCTCGAATCGAGGCGCTGGGTGTGTTGCCTGTGTACGACATTCAGACGTCCAGCGGTCAGTACCTATGCAACAACGTGGTCGTGCACAATTGTTTCATCCAGTCCATCGAAGACGATCTGGTCAACGAGAACGGCATCATGGACCTGTGGGTCCGTGAGGCGCGGCTCTTCAAATACGGGTCGGGGACCGGGACGAACTTCTCCCGGTTGCGGGGCGACGGGGAGCCTCTGTCCGGCGGCGGCCGGTCCTCCGGGCTCATGTCGTTCCTGAAGATCGGCGACCGAGCGGCCGGCGCGATCAAATCGGGGGGGACGACCAGGCGGGCGGCCAAGATGGTCTGTCTCGACCTCGACCATCCGGACATCGAGGAGTTTATCGATTGGAAAGTCGTCGAAGAGCAGAAGGTCGCCGCGATGGTGACCGGCTCGAAGATTTGCGCCCAGCGCTTGAATGCCGTGTTGAAGGCCTGCACGGTGACCGGAGGCGAGGGGCAGGGTCAGGTCGAGCTCGACCTGAAGAAGAATGCGGCCCTGCGCGAGGCGGTGTCCGCGGCCCGGCGCGATATGGTGCCGGAAGCCTACATTCAGCGCATGTTCGATTACGCCAGGCAGGGCTATACGCATTTTGTCTTCCACGAGTACGACACCAACTGGGACGGCAAGGCCTATCAGACCGTGTCGGGCCAGAATTCCAACAACAGCGTGCGCATCCCCAACGGGTTCTTCGAGGCCCTGGAGCGGGACGGCGACTGGGAACTGCGGCGCCGGATCGACGGCAAGGTCAGCAAGACGGTGAAGGCGCGGGACCTCTGGGACAAGATCGCCTGGGCGGCCTGGATCTGCGCCGATCCCGGCACGCAGTACGACACGACGATCAACGAGTGGCATACCTGCCCGGAGGACGGGCGCATCAACGCCTCCAATCCCTGCTCGGAGTACATGTTCCTCGACGACACGGCCTGCAACCTGGCCTCGCTCAACCTGACCAAGTTCTACAACGCCGAAGGGGAATTCGATTTGGAGTCCTTCCGGCATGCCGTGCGCCTCTGGACGATCGCGCTGGAGATCAGCGTGCTGATGGCCTCGTTCCCGAGCCGAGCCATTGCTCAGAAGAGCTATGAGTTCCGGACGCTCGGCCTCGGTTACGCGAACCTCGGGACCATCCTGATGCGGCAGAGCATTCCCTACGATTCGCCCAAGGCCCTGGCGATTTGCGGCGCGATCACGGCGCTCATGACCGGCGAATCCTACGCCGCGTCCGCGGAAATGGCGGCGGAGCTCTCGCCCTTTCCCGGATACGCGCGAAACCGGGAGGCCATGCTGCGGGTGATTCGCAACCATCGCCGGGCCGCCTATGGGGCGCCGGCTGGTGAGTATGAAGGCTTGACGATCAAACCGATGGCCATTCAACCCGAGCACTGTCCGCCGGACCTGTTGCTCGCGGCGCGGCGCGCCTGGGACCGGGCGCTGGAACTCGGCACGGCCTACGGCTTCCGCAATGCCCAGGTGACGGTGATTGCGCCGACCGGAACGATCGGGCTGGTCATGGATTGCGATACGACCGGGATCGAGCCGGATTTCGCCCTGGTCAAGTTCAAAAAGCTGGCGGGCGGTGGCTATTTCAAGATCATCAACCAGAGCCTGCCTCCGGCGCTTGCCGCGCTGGGGTACAGCGAGGCACAGATCCAGGACATCGTGTCCTACTGTGTCGGCCGGCAAACCCTCAAGGGCGCGCCGAGCGTCAATCACGAGACCCTACGGCAGAGGGGATTTGATGATGCGGCGCTGGAGCGATTGGAAAGCTCGCTAGCCCAGGCTTTTGAAATCCAGTTCGCGTTCAACAAGTTCACGCTCGGCGAGAACTTTTGCCGGGAGAAGCTGGGCCTCACCGAGGCGCAAATGGCGGATCCGACCTTCAATATGTTGAAGGCCTTGGGCTTTACCCAAGAGGATGTGGTCGCGGCCAACGATTATTGCTGCGGCACGATGACGATCGAAGGGGCTCCGCACCTGAAACCGGAGCATCTGCCGATCTTTGATTGCGCGAACCGCTGCGGGCGCCTTGGCCAACGGTACATCGCCGTCGACGCCCATATTCGCATGATGGCGGCGGCGCAGCCTTTCATCAGCGGAGCGATCAGCAAGACGATCAATATGCCGGCCGACGCCACGTTGGAGGACGTGAAGGCGGCGTACCTGTTCGCCTGGAAGAGCATGGTCAAGGCCGTCGCCCTCTATCGGGACGGATCGAAACTGAGCCAGCCCTTGAACGCCTCGTCGGACAGCGGCAAGGCGGTGGAAGCGACACCCACCGTCATGACCGTGGCGGAAAAGGCGGCCGAGCGGGTGCTGGTCCGGTACCTGGCCAAGCGGCGCCCGCTGCCGGCGCGCCGCAGCGGCTATACGCAGAAGGCCATCATCGGCGGGCACAAGCTGTACCTTCGCACCGGTGAGTATAGCGACGGTACGCTGGGAGAGATTTTCCTCGACATGCACAAGGAGGGAGCCGCGTTCCGGAGCTTGATGAACAATTTCGCGATCGCGATTTCATTGGGCCTGCAACATGGGGTTCCGCTGGAGGAATTCGTCGAGGCCTTCGTGTTCACGAGATTCGAGCCGAACGGGCCGGTCAAGCTCAACGACCGGATCAAGATGGCGACGTCGATCATTGACTACATCTTCCGCGAACTCGCGGTCACGTATCTCGAACGCTCCGACCTTGCTCAGGTTCAAGAAGAAGACCTGCGCATGGATTCGATGAAGAAGGACGAGCAGGATCCCGAATGTGTCGCGGAAGAAGTGGACATGACAGCGCTGGCCAAATCCTCGATTCTGACCGAGCATCTGCCGGTGCGGAACGGTCACCACGGAGGGAACGGACATGGCCACGCACATGGTCATGGGCATGGCAACGGCAGCGTGGCCCATAAGGTGGAGTTGAAGAGGGAAACGCTGACCCTGACCGCTCTGCAGATCGCCCGCCAACAGGGTTATGAAGGGGACCCATGTCAGGAGTGCAAGCAGTTCAAGATGGTGCGCAACGGCACCTGCTTGAAGTGTGACAATTGCGGAGCCACCAGCGGCTGTTCGTAACGGCGTTTTCCATTCCCCAAACATACCGTGGCGTGGTCTCAACCCGCCACGGTACATCAGGGGGAAGTCTCTCCTGCTGAATGGAAGGAAGCGCCGTTACGAAAGCAGGGGAAGGTCACGGTAAGCAGCGGTCTTCCCGCCTTCCTTCCAGCTTTCCACAGCGCCGATCAGAATTTCACGCCGAGATCCAGCTTGAAGATCGTGAAGCTCGGGGTGCCGGTGCCGGAGACGTCGACAAACTGCTGCCTGAATCCCCCGCGGAGAAAAAATGTGCGGTTAACGTCCCACCGAAGACCTCCCCCGAATCCATAGGCGAGGAAGGTATCGTATTTGGTCGGTTGGACCGTTCCGCAGATGTAGCCATACCAGGGGTCCCAGAAACAACCGGGGATCGGAGGGCCTGCTGCGATGTCGGTATTAACGTAGGTTCCCGCCACCATCGCGTCAAGGTAGGGTGTCAAGGGACCGGCCAGAAGGTTGTAGGTCAACACCATCCCAAAGGTAGTGGTTTCGATCGTGCCACTCGTCGAGCGGGGACTCGTCGCGATCGGAAATCCAGGCGCTGGCTGGACGGTGCCCTGGTAATCGGGGCGGTTCCAGGAAAACAAGCCTCCGAGGTTGAGATGCTCGTTGAAGTTGTAACCGAACTGAATTCCAAATCCCCAGTTGTCTTCAATCTTGATGTTCGTGCCGCCTTCGAGTCCAATATTCCTGGACAGTGTGTACTGAGGCGCGATCATGAACTCCCAGCGGCCCTTCCGGTAGTTTTCCGTGGTCTGTGCCGAGGCGGGCGACCAAGACAGAATGAGTTGGGCGGCAACCAGGATGACAAGAGTGATACGGATGAAAAATCTTGGAGCGCCTTCCATGGATGTCCTCCGGAGATAAAGGAGGCGGGATGGTAGCATTGTGCCGACTCTCGCAGCAATCGGATCAGCGGTCCGCCATCACTCACCCAATGTGGAAATACTCAAGGAATAAGAAAGTGGGTAAAATAATCCCACGCCTCCCTGAACATTCATTCCATATTCGTTTACAATCCCTGTCACCCTACTCCTCTGAAGTGACCGTTGGGGACAAACAGCGACCGTGTGGAACACAGACCATAATTCCCGGCAGGAGCGCGCCCGGTCAGCCTTGACTCAGTCACTGGCCATTGATAGCGTTGCTGACCACTCTCACCAAGGAGGCGGGATCATGTGGACTCAAGTTCCGGTCGCGCGACGAATTGTCTCTACCGCCATGTTCCTCCTGGCGCTCTCGGGCTGTAGTGTCACTGAGACCGTGAAGGACTTTCTTTCTTCGACCACACCGGGCGATTGGTTCGATGCGGACGGCATGCCCAAGGCCGACCACCGAGTGCATCTGTTCGTTACGGTCAACCTTGAGAACGTCAAAGCCGACATGGCGAAGGGACAAGGCGAGTATTTGACTGCGCTGGGCACGCTCTTGGCCGTGCCGGCTCAGCGCGAAGCCGAATTTTTCAGTTTGGCGCAAGGCGCCTATCCATCAGTGGCGGAAGACGATCGGGTCGCGGTCGAGCGAACCCTCATTGCACTTTCCCGGCAGGCAGGCGGCCGATCCGGCTACGTCGAGTGAAGGCGCTGTTGGAAAGGATACCTTGCCGCTTTTAGGCGCACAGCCTTATGTGAAGGCAGATGTTCTCGCAGGCCGGCATGGGCGATGGATGCTGTTGGTCTTGAGCCTGTGTCTATCCGGTTGTCCGCTGATTATTTCTCTCGACTACGTACCCTCGAACAGTGCCAAGGGACAGGGCGCGCTTCAAGTGGGGGACTTCATCTATCGGCCGGCGACTCAGGGATCGGTGAGGCCGAGGGAGGTTGGCGTGCCTTCGGAGGGGATCGGCCGCATCTTCCTTTCCGGGGAGATCGGCGCGGTCTTCACAGATGCGCTGAAACGGGAGCTGACGCACTCGGGGTATCAAGTGAACCAGAGAGAGGGCCAGACCCAGGAGCAGGCGGCGACACCGGTGATTTCCGGCGTGGTGGAAAAGTATGCCTTGCTGGAACCGGGGGTGTTTGAGGTAGCTGCCTCATTTACCGTGACCAAACAGGATGGAACTCGGCAGGAGCTCGCCTGTCAGGCTCGTCACAACGAAGGCGTGATCGAAGTCATGATCAAGACCGCCATGAGGAACTGCATTCAACAGTTCATCCTGAGCGCGCAGGAAGCCAAATATTTCTGACCGAGAAGGAGACGCCTTGCAATGATATCAGTTCCGCTGTTGCAACACGTATTTCACCCCTCCGATTTCACCGAGGCCAGCGCCGCCGCCTTTGCCCATGCGCTGAAAGCGGCACTGGTTGCCAAGGCCGATCTGACGATGATGCATGTGGCCGGCGGGGAGGAACTCGACTGGGCCGGGTTTCCCGGTGTGAGGGAGACCCTTGAGCGCTGGGGCCTGTTGCCGCCGAATAGTCCCAGAAACGCCGTCCCGAAGCTCGGCATCGATGTCAAAAAGATCATCACCCGCCAAGCCGATCCGGTGGAGGCGGTCGTGAGTTATCTCGGCAATCACGCTGCCGATCTGCTCGTCTTGGCGACCAACCAAAATAAGGGCCGGATGCAGTGGCTGGAGAAATCGGTCGCGACGCCGGTGGCGATCAAGTCCAGGTTGATGACCCTGTTCATCCCGCATGGCATCAAGGGGTTTGTCTCCTTGGACGACGGGTCCGTTTCGCTGCGGCGAATTCTGATCCCGATCGACACACAGCCGGACCCGCTGCCGGCGGTTCAGGCTGCGGTTCGGATCGCGCTTCAGTTGAACTGTCCGGCAGGCACCTTCACCCTTCTCCACGTGGGAGGGGAAGGGCAAGGGCCGGAGGTCCCGCTGCCGGACGTCCCGGGGTGGGACTGGGAGCGGGCGACCAAACAAGGGGCTGTCACGGATGTCATCCTGGAGACAGCGCGCGAGCGAACGGCCGATCTGATCGTCATGTCCACCGAAGGGCGGAACGGATTTCTCGATGTCCTACGCGGGAGTCAGACGGAGCGGGTGCTTCGTGGTGCATCCTGTCCGCTGTTGGCCATCCCCGCGACAAGCTGGATGGCGGCCGCCTTGCAGAGCGACGCGAACGGCGACGGGTGACGAGAGGTAAAGGACGAACCAGGGCCCTCGTGTGGTCCGAATCCTCGTGGGAGCGGCGAAGAAAGGATTGGCTTGCGATGGGGCGGTCATGTTGGATGGGGGTGAAGGGGTGGATCATCCTGTGCTCGGTGATCGGTCTGCTGTCTTGCGCCGGCGGACCGGGGGAGCATGAGCAGATCCCGTGGGTTTTCGAGCCGATCACGGGCATGGAGACCGTCAGTGGAAAATGGCAGGGGGTGCTGAAACGAGTGCCGGAGAACGTCGATGACTGGGTGAAGGTGGTGATTTCGGAGGACGGGGGCTATCAGTTTGCCACCTACCGGACGATCGGAGTCTTCAAGGGAGAGGGTCGGTTCTCGTTGGTCGAAGGACGGCTGAAGGCCGAGAGTGAAAGGGGAACGATCGGGGGAGCCCTGTACCGCGCGGGAGACCGTCGGCTCCTCAAGATCCGGGCTCGGAGCCATGACGGGAACGACTACGCGGTCAACCTGACCCCGGCGCCGTGAGCGACGGCGGCTGGCGTCGTTTCCAAGAATTCCTGCCCGGCGAGGCCCGGCTCAAGTCTTGACCTTCCGCGACCTTGACCGCAATAGATTCCCCATATATAAATCTGGTCCAATCACCGGCAATTGTCGCCGGCAAATTGGCCGGGCGTCATGTATGGCGGTCCCAGACCGACGGGAGATCGAGCGCGAATGGCGGGAACGGGGGTTCAGTTGTGGGCTGTGGGTTGATCCTCCCGGGCAAGTATGGGAGGATTACGTGCACTCGGTCGACGAACTCGTGCTCGTGTTGCAAGGGAACCTCGAAGTGGAGGTTGGCGGACAAACGAGGCGTCTTTCCGCCGGGGATGAACTCTTCATCCCCGCGCATCAGTCCCATACGGTGCGCAATATCGGCGGGAGCGAGGCCCGGTGGCTGTACGGGTATAGAGAGATAGGGGAGGGAGAATAGGGATGCCAGTCGCAAGCCAGATCGTCATTACAGGCCAAAGCAAGCCCGGCGTGCTCGCGCAAGTGGTTTCGGTGCTTGCAGGCGCTAAGGTCAATATCAAGGCCTTTTCCGCCCCCGAGGTCACCGGAAAGGGAAATTTGCGGCTGTTGGTGTCGGATGTCGATCAGGCGCGGGCGGCATTGAGGGCGGCCAAGGTAAAGTTCCGCGAAGAAACGGCCCTCGTGCTCAGCTTGGAAAACAAACCCGGCGCCCTCTCCGACGTGGCCGACCTGCTGAAGAAAGCCCGGATCAACATCAAGTGCGGCTATTGCACCCCGTCCCGCGAGGGCAGCAGGGCCATTGTCGTGCTGACGGTCTCGAACACGTCCAAGGCGTTGGGTCTGCTTCGGGGGCAATCCCTCGACGAATTTTGATCGGCCTTCAAGACGCCTTCAAGACAGGCCCCGATTCTCTATTCAAAGTCTTCACACGATCCCCGGCTGTGAAGCTCCGACAGAGACCAACGCCTCCCTTCGTTCCTTCTGATCGGTTGTATCCGTTTCGTCTCTGCTCTGTCTTGGTGTCCTTCCTTCTTGTCCCGACTCTCCCCGGTTGCGGAAGTTCACCCAGGGTCACAAAGACGATGTTTCCGCCCGGGTACCCCGTGGGCTATATCGAGCGTGGCATTGCGTCCTGGTACGGCCCGGGCTTTCACGGAAACAAGACCGCCAACGGCGAGCGGTATGACATGAATCAACTGACCGCCGCCCACCGGACATTGCCGCTGGGGTCGGTCGCCTTGGTCCGGTCATTGACCAGCGGTCGGGAGGTGACGGTCCGGATCAACGACCGAGGTCCGTTTGCAAAGGGGCGGGTCCTGGATCTGTCTTACGCCGGAGCCAGGGCGATCGGGATGGTGGGATCCGGCACGGATGAGGTCGAGCTTCGCGTGATTGATTTTCAGGGACCTGCCGGGCCATTGGGTTATCTGAGGATCCAGGTCGGCTCATTTGCCGATGCGTCGCTGGCCCAAGCGCTGCTTGATCGGGTCCGCGCCCTCCATTATGACGGCCGGATCCTGGAGGTCAGCCTGCCCGAAGGAAGACGGTACCGGGTTCAGGTGGGACGCTATCAATCGGAGCAGGAGGCGGAAACCGTCGCGACCAGGGTCGGGGCGGAGCTTCAACTTGATCCTCTGATCGTCAGAGATGAAAACCTCTGATCATCTTCGTTTGGGATTGGGTAAGGACTTTGCCGCGCACAGAGATCATAAGTGATTGATAAATTGGAAGTTGATTTCACTTTCACAATGGTTAAATCCCTTGATGGCCATGGCTGTCTATGCTACAAAAAGAGGGGTCAATGGATGATATAGGCCGAAAGACCTACTATCTTGATCCACCTTCGTTCCGCAGTTTCTCTATCCTCTACCAACTCCACCGGCGACTTGGGATCTCAGGGTTTGATGCCAGCTCAGTCGTGCCCCGTGGTGGGTTCTCAATTTAAAGCTGAGTAATTTCTGATGGATGCGCTTGTTCTGCTCGTTCTTATTCTGTTGTCGGCCATTATTTCCGCGGCGGAAATCGGCTTTTTCGCGGTCAATGAAACCCGACTGCGGGCCATGGACGAGGCCGGAAGCAAACGGGCCCGCATGGCCCTGCACCTGAGGCAGAACCCCCAGAGGCTCCTGTCCACGATCATGATCGGGGACAACCTGGTCAACGCGCTGGTCCCCTCCTATACGACCCTGTTGATTATCAGGATGTTCGACGCTCAGGCCTTCAGCGGCCTTGTCGAAGGGCTGACGCAGGCCCTGGCGGTGGCTTTGGGTGCCTTGACGTTCATCTTGATGATCTTCGGGGACGTGGTCCCCAAGACCCTGGCCGCGAAGTACGCGGTTCATGTGGCCCTCAATATGGCCTATCCGGTCTACTGGATCCAGCAGGGCCTCAAGCCGCTGCTCTATGTGCTCGAACCGATCATCGATAAGGTCACCGGGGGGAAGGGGCTCACCGTCCCGTTCGTGACCGAGGAAGAGCTCAAGATCATGCTGGATGTCGGCAGCAAATCGGGCATGATCGAGAGCCACGAAGCCAGGATGATCAACCGCGTGTTCCAGCTCAACGACCTGACCGCCGAACATGCCATGACGCCGCGGCAGTTCGTATTCGCCCTGGATGCCAGTGTCAGGCTGGCGGAAGTGCAGGAGCAGCTCTTCCGGTCGAAATACTCTAGGATCCCCCTGTACGACGGCAATTTGGACAACATCATCGGCATGATCTACAAGAGCAAGGCGCTGACGGAGTTGGCCAGGGGCAACTCGCAGCTTCGCCTGAAGGATATCGCGCAGCCGCCGCTGTTCGTGCCGACCAGCAAGACCGCCGATGAGCTGATGAAGCAGTTTCAGCAGGAAAAGCGGCACATGGCGATCGTGGTCAACGAGTTCGGCGGGTTTGCCGGGGTCGTGACCCTTGAAGACATTCTCGAAGAGGTGGTGGGCGACATCCTGGATGAGACCGACCAAAGCGAGGAACTGATCAAGCGGGTGGCCAAAAACCAGCTCCTGGTCCACGGCCGCACGGAGGTGCGTCGGATCAACGAATTCCTCAAGCTGGATCTGGACGAGGAGGCCAACACGATCAGCGGGCTGATCCAGGAGCATTTAGGCCGGATTCCGACGGCGGGGGAAGAAGTCCTGCTCAACGACTGCCGGCTGATCGTCCAGGAAGCGGATCAGCGGTCGATCAAGCGGGTGCAGATCATCAAGGAAGAGAAACCAGTGCCAGCCCTCGATCCGGCCAATATCCAGGCTTCTTAACCTTCCAGTAGCTCCGGCTTTCCTGCCAGCTCCTCGAATTCTTCTTCGGTCAGGATGCGCAGGCCCAACCGCCGGGCCTCGGCCAGCTTGGAGCCTGCTTCGCTGCCTGCGACGACATAGTCGGTCTTCTTGCTGACGCTGGAGCTGACCCTCCCGCCGAGTTCCTCGACCCGCCGTTTGGCCGCTTCTCTGCTCCACCGTTCAAGCCCTCCGGTGAAGACCACGGTCTTTTGCTTGAACGGGAGGTCACCGGCTTTCTCGAAATCCTTCCGGGGCTTGGCCTCGATCCGAACGCCCAGGTCCTGGAGTTTCCGGATAACCGCCCGGTTCCGCTCCTCCAGGAAAAACGAGGCGACGCTTCGTGAGATCTCCGGACCGACCTCATGAATCTCCAAGAGACGCTCCGGTGGGGCAGCCATCAGGTCTTCCAGGTTCCCGAAGTAATTAGCCAGGACGCGGGCGATATGTTGGCCCACTTGGCGGATGCCGAGCCCCATCAGGAACCGGTCGAGAGGAATAGTCCGGCGCCGCTCGATCGCGCCGAGCAGGAGCGAGGCGGAGCGATCCGCGAAACCATCCAGCGTGAGCACCTGCTCCCTGGTCAGCCTGTAGAGGTCCGCGATGTCATGGACCAAACCCTTGTCGATCAACTGCGCGACCGTCTTCTCGCCGAGCCCGTCAATGTCCGCGGCCCCCTTGGCGGCAAAGTGCTGAATCGAGCCCTTCAACTGGGCTTCGCAGACGGCCTGGCCGGTGCAGTAATAGTAGGCTCCCTCGCGGGCGACGGAGGAGCCGCAGACCGGGCAATGGTGCGGCATTGCAAATGGGATCGACCGCTGCTCTCCCGGCACCGGCACCCGCTCGGCGATGGCGGGAATCACGTCCCCGGCCCGCTCTACCTTGACCTGGTCGCCCACGCGAATGTCCTTGCGGGCGACCTCGTCGGCATTATGAAGGGTCGCGCGGCTGATCGTGACCCCTCCGACTTCGACCGGTTTGAGCAGGGCCAAGGGGGTCAAGGTGCCGGTGCGGCCGACCG
>DATIBM010000036.1:0-2469 GCA_035457545.1 Nitrospiraceae bacterium | reverse complement strand
GGTATCGGAAAGGCGTGTTGAAGTTCCGCTTGGACGGACAAAAGCTGCACGGCGGCTGGACGTTGGTGCGCATGGGCCGGCCGTCGCGGGACGAGACTGAAAAAGAAAACTGGCTGCTGATCAAAGAGCAGGACGAGGAGGCGCGCCGCGGGCCGGAAGGAGAAATTGTCAAGGCGCTGACCGAAAGCGTCGAAAGCGGGCGCGGATTGGAGGACGTTGCCATTGCTCAACCCCGCGTGTGGCACTCCAACCGCCGGTCAGGCAACGGGACTCCGGCTATGCGGGTGCCGGACCTTCAGCATGTGGAGCATGCCGTCAAGCGGGCCTGTCCCGATTGGATCGCGCCGCAGTTGGCCACGCTGGTGGACGACATGCCGGACGGCGGACAATGGATTCACGAAATCAAGTATGACGGCTACCGTATCGTGTGTCGCGTTCAGGATGGGACCGCCCGCCTTTTCACGCGCAATCAGAACGACTGGACGGACAAGCTGTCTCCGCAAGCGCGGGCCATTGAATCACTGGGACTCAAGGAGGCCTGGCTGGATGGAGAAGTCGTCGTGCTCACCCCGCAAGGGACGGCGGATTTTCAAGCGTTGCAGAATGCCTTCGACCTGCGGTCGGCGAAACCGATCGTCTATTGTCTGTTCGACCTCATGTATTTGGACGGATATGATCTGAGGAGCGTCCCGCTCCTTGAGCGAAAACGCTTGTTGGAGGCGCTCCTGGCTGAACGGGCAGGAGGGCCGGTCCTCCGGTTTAGCGATCATCTGGTCGGCGGCGGCCGGGCGGCGTTCGAGGAAGCCTGCCGCCAAGGGTTGGAAGGCTTGATGGCGAAACGGGCGGACGCCCCGTATCGCGGCGGACGGAGCCGGAGCTGGCTTAAAATCAAATGCGAGCAGCGACAGGAATTCGTCATCGGCGGATACACCGAGCCCGCCGGATCGCGCCACGGATTCGGCGCCTTGTTGGTCGGGTTCTACGACGGCAACAACCTCCGGTATGCCGGTAAGGTGGGCACGGGATTCACCGACACGTCCTTGCGACAGCTGGAGGCGCAACTCAAGCGGCTGGAGCAGAGCAAGCCGACGTTCGTCAACCCGCCGACCGGCTACGATGCCAAGGGGGTCCATTGGGTGCGGCCCGAACTGGTGGGCGAAGTCCGGTTCGCCGAATGGACTCAGGAGGGAATCCTCCGCCATCCGAGCTTTCTGGGTCTAAGGAAGGACAAGCAGCCGAAGACCATCGGCCGCGAACAGGCGAGACCGGCCATAGAGGACCACGACAGTGGACCTGCGGCTCCATCATCCGGCTCGTCCGGCCGGGAGGGCGGCCGCCGGGCCATTCCGAGCCGAGCCAAGCTCAGTCATCCCGAGCGCGTGCTCTATCCGGACATCGGACTGACCAAGGATGGATTGGCACGTTATTACGAGCAAGTGGCGGATTGGATTCTGCCGCATCTCGAGGGCCGTCCGTTGACGTTGGTCCGCTGCCCGCAGGGCTACCAGGAATGTTTCTACCAGAAGCACATCAATGAAACGGTACCCAAAGCGATCGGCCGTGTGGAGATCGATGAAGGCGACGGAGTGGAGACCTACATGGTCGTCGATTCGCTCGAAGGCCTATTGGGAGTCGTGCAGATGGGCGTGCTTGAATTGCATACGTGGGGGGCCAGGAAAGACCGGCCGGACCGGCCGGACCGGCTCACGTTCGATCTCGACCCCGATCCGTCCGTACCCTGGGAGCAGGTGGTGGAAGCGGCCCAGTTGGTGCGAACGCTGCTGGGGGAATTAGGCTTGGAGAGCTTCGTGAAAACAACCGGCGGGAAAGGCTTGCATGTCGTGACGCCGATCCAACGGACCTTGAGCTGGGATGAGGGAAAGGATTTCTCGAAGGCGGTGGCCGAACACATGGTCACGATGATTCCTCAGCGGTTCACCTCCAACATGGCGAAACGGGCGAGGAAGGGGAAGATCTTCATCGACTATCTTCGAAATGCCCGTGGCGCCACTGCCATTGCCGCCTATTCAACTCGGGCGAAGCCCGGGGCGCCGGTGTCAGTGCCGCTGCGGTGGGAAGAATTGTCACAGGGAGTGCGCTCCGACCATTTCACCGTGGCCACTACGCCCGGCCGGCTGAACCAGCTGCGCCGTGATCCGTGGGCCGGCTATGAGCAGGCGTCGAGGCGCGTGACAGAGGCGATGAAAACCCGCTTGCGCGAAGCGGCCTGAATCCAATCGTGAAAAGGCTTTCGCGCGGGAAGGCCCCAGTGGACAAGGCAGGGAACCGCCCCGGACAATCAACCGTGAGGGGCCATGCCCCTGTTCTCGAGGCCATGGTTTTCATCTCCATTTGAGAGGCACACATGAACCGTCTTGTGGAACTCCAGCGGTGCGGCCAAAGTTATTGGTTGGATAATCTATCGAGAAAAATGCTTGTCAACGGCGACTTGGCCAGGCGGATTCGCGA
>DATIBM010000035.1:0-3113 GCA_035457545.1 Nitrospiraceae bacterium | reverse complement strand
CTGCGCCGACAAGGTAGATTTTTCCTGCTATGGCTCCCACGAACCTCACGTCCTTCCGTAAATCTGATCCAGGATCTCACGGGCTCCTTGCCGCAGCAGGCGCTCGGCCAGCTCTGCTCCGATCCGGGACGCGTCCAACAGCGGTCCTTCCAGTTGATCGCGAACCAGGCGTGAGCCGTCAACCCGTCCGACCAAGGCCGCCAGGCGGAGGCGGTCTCCTTGAAGCGAAGCATGGCCGGCGATGGGGACCTGGCACCCTCCTTCCAGACGATGGAGCAGGGCCCGTTCGGCCGTCACGGCCGAACGGGCGGCGGCATCTTCCAGCCTCGCCAGGATAGAGACGACAAAGGCATCGTCCCGCCTGGCCTCGATCCCCAGGGCCCCCTGGCCGATCGCCGGCAGGCTGATCTCGACCGGCAGGTACTGAGTCACCTGCTCCTGCCAACCCAAACGCTTCAGCCCCGCGGCGGCGAGGACGATCGCGTCATAGAGGCCCTCGCGCAGTTTGCGAAGGCGGGTGTCGAGGTTCCCCCGCAACATCTCAACCACAAGGTCCGGTCGGTGGTGGAGCAATTGGGCCTGACGCCTCAGGCTGCTCGTGCCGACCTTGGCGCCGCGCGGCAGGTCTTCGAAGCGCTTGACCTCGCGGGCGATCAGGGCGTCGCGAGGATCTTCACGCGGCGGCACGCAGACGATGTCGAGTCCGTCGGGCAACTGGGTGGGCACGTCCTTCATGCTGTGGACGGCAATGTCGATGTCCCTCGCGAGCAGCGCATCCTCGATTTCCTTGACGAACAAGCCCTTCCCGCCGATCTTGGCCAGCGGCACGTCGAGGATCTTGTCGCCGGAGGTCCGAATTTCCTTCAATTCCACCCGCAGGCCGGGGTTCAGGTTCATGACCTGCTCCGCCACCCAACGACTCTGTTGCAGGGCGAGCTTGCTGGCGCGGGTGCCGAGCACGAGTGGTTGGCGCGATTGCAGAGTCATGCGGGTCTCCCAGGCAGACTGGGTCGCTCCTGAATCTGTGCGCCTCGGTTGCTCATCGATGGTGGGTCACAGGGCGGCGGTTCAAGCTGCGGGTGATGGGAGCACCGAGGTCATGATGAAGACGGTTCCTGGCCGGTCCAGCCTTCCGGTCGTTGAAGAAGATAAGGAGAAGCCTCGTGATCCACGTCTCTCATGATGGTTGCCGCAGACGCACCGGCTGGTCCGCACGCACCCTGTCACCCTCCTCGTTCTGCGCACGGTAGGAGGCCTCCTCTTCCGCCTGGCCGGAAATCGCCTCCGGGCGGGTGCATCGAGCCGAGGTCCGGACTGATCCGGCCGCCTCTTCGAGGTTGAAAAATCTTCGCGCCGCCTCGACAAACAGGGCGCCGGAGGAGGAATCCGCCTCGGCTTTCAAGGTGACCATCGTGCCGTGCAGGAGCTTGTTGACGATGGCGGAGGCGAGGGACTCCACCATTTCCTGATCTTGCGGAGACAGTTGGTTCAGGCGGGCTTGCAGGCGCTCCATCTCGGCCTTCTTGACCGCGTCGGCCTTGCTGCGCAGCGCCACGATTGTCGGGGTGACCTCCAACGATTTCATCCATTGCTGCAGCACGCCGACTTCTTCGGCCACCATCGATTCGGCTTTCTCCGCCTCGCGCAGCCGCTCTTCGCGATTCTGCTCGACGCGCAGCTTCAGATCGTCGATGTCGAAGAGGAAGGCGTTGTCGATGTGCCGGACCGCCGGATCGATGTTCCGGGGGACGGAAATGTCGATCAGGAAAATCGGGCGGTTCATCCGTTGCCGGACGGCATACTGCACCTGCTCGGGCGTGATCAGGTAGTGCGAGGCGCCGGTCGAGCAGAGCAAAATGTCCGAGGCGATCATTTCGGTCGGGAAATCATCGAACGGCACCGGAACTCCGTTGAACCGCTTGGCCAACTCGATGGCGTTGACCGGGTTGCGCGTGGTCACGCGGATGTGCCGCACGCCTTGGACCACGAAATGTTTGGCGGCCAGTTTGGCCATTTCCCCCGCCCCCACAAGCAACACGGTCCGCTCGCTGAGATTCGAAAAGATCTTCTTCGCCAGCTCGACGGCGGCGTAACTGACCGAGACGGCGGTTTCGGCGATTTTGGTCTCGGTGCGGACCCGCTTGGCCACGGAAATCGCCTTCTTGACCACCTTGTTCAAGACGACGCCGGTGGCTTTATGAGTCAAGGCCGCGTCATAGGCATCCTTGATCTGTCCAAGAATCTGAGATTCCCCGACGATCATCGAGTCGAGGCTCGACGCCACGCGAAACAGGTGGGCAATCGCCCGATCGCCCGTATGCCAATAGAGATGCGGGGTCAGTTGCTCGGAGGAGAGCGAGAGATGCGTGTCGGCCAGGAACTCCTGCACGCGGTGGTAGCCGGCATCGACGGCATCGACGACGGCGTATACTTCCACCCGGTTGCAGGTCGACAGGAGCAGGCCTTCTTTGATGCCGGGATAGGAACAGAGCCTCGTCAGGGCCTCGCCCAGGCGGCTTTCCGGTACGGCAAGCCGTTCACGGATTTCCACAGGGGCGGTTTTATGGCTGAGACCGACCGTGATGATATGCATATCAGGAGTAGGTCCCGTAATTCTTGAGCACCACCCCGATCAATGTCAGCACCACGCCGGCGAACCCGATAATCGTCAAATAGGCCGCGCGCTTGGCCCGCCATCCGACCGTCAGGCGGCCGAGCAGGACCACAAAATAGAACATCCAGGTCACCAGGGCCCAGACCTGTTCGGGGTTCCAGTTCAGGTACGAGCCCTTGGCGAACTCGGCTGAAATCGCCCCGGTGATGATCCCCAAGGTGAGCAACGGAAACCCCAGGATGATCGACCGTTGATTGAGATTATCGAGGAAATCCAGCGGCGGGAGTTTGCTGTACAGGACGTTGAATCGTTTGGACTTGAGCAGCCCGTCCTGGATGACGTACATCAAGCCGGCCACGAACGCGACCGCAAAGCCCACGGTGCCCAACATGCTGAGCGTCACATGGAGCCAGACTGTTCGAAACGCCGGGCCGAGCGTGGGGACTCGGTCGGGCAAGGCCGCGGCGGACACCAGGGAAACCAGGGCCAGGGGAACAAT
>DATIBM010000034.1:0-4882 GCA_035457545.1 Nitrospiraceae bacterium | reverse complement strand
CGCGGCGCAAGGTCGGGAACGCCAAACCGATCGTGCTCGTGGGAAAGACGATCACCTTCGACACGGGCGGCATCTCGCTGAAGCCCGCCGAGAACATGGAGCAGATGAAGGCGGACATGACCGGTGGCGCGGAAGTGCTCGCCGCAGCCAGAGCGGCAGCTCGTCTGAGATTACCCGTCAGGCTCGTCAGCATTCTCCCGGTCGCCGAGAATATGCCAGGAGGGCGCGCGATGAAGCCGGGGGACATCGTCCAGACATTGTCGGGCAAAACGGTAGAAGTACAGAATACCGATGCGGAGGGTCGATTGATCCTTGCGGATGCGCTGACCTATGCGCAACGCTATAACCCCTCCGCGTTGGTCGACATCGCCACC
The DNA here is from genome assembly GCA_035457545.1 of Nitrospiraceae bacterium. GTDB lineage: Bacteria > Nitrospirota > Nitrospiria > Nitrospirales > Nitrospiraceae > Nitrospira_G. The sequence continues at coordinate 4,508 of DATIBM010000034.1, read as the reverse complement.
CTCACGGGCGCGTGCGTGGTTGCCCTCGGCCAATTCGCGATCGGAATGTTCGGCACCGATGACAGATTGAAGGCACAGGTCAAGAAGTCCGGGCTGAAGGCCGGTGAGCGCGTATGGGAGATGCCGCTGTGGGAAGAATATTTCGAGCAACTCCGCAGCGACGTTGCCGATATGCGCAACATTGGCGGACGGGGCGGTGGCATGATCACGGCGGCGCTCTTTTTGAGCAAGTTCGCCGGCGAAGGTCCGTGGGTGCACATCGACATTGCCAGCACCGATTGGAGTGAACGGGAACGGGCGTACATTCCGAAGGGGCCCACCGGTATCGGTACCAGGCTGTTGATCCAATACCTCATCGATCGGAGCCTGTGACGTGGCGCGTCTCGAACTGACGTCACGCGAGAAGATCGGTCAGCTCTTCATGGTCGGCTTCCTGGGCACGAGCGTGACCCCGGATCTCGCGACGTTCCTCAAAGAGTACAAGCCGGGCGGTGTCATTCTGTTCTCCAGGAATCTCGAATCGGTCGAACAGATCGTGCAACTCACCAACGATCTTCAGGCGTGCAGCCCGAAATCGCCGCTGTTGATTTCGATTGACCAGGAAGGCGGACGTGTCTCGCGCCTGCCCAGGGGCTTTACCATTTTCCCGCCCTGTGAACTGATCGGTCGTTGCCATTCCGGCGAGTTGGCCTATGCGGCGGCCGCCACGATTGCCAAGGAGTTGAAAGCCGTCGGCATCAACATGAACATGGCGCCGGTGTTGGACGTCAACAGCAATCCCGACAATCCCGTCATCGGCGACCGGGCGTTCGGAGCCACTCCCGAGGTAGTCGGTGAATTGGGATTGGTCACCGCGGCCGGGCTCCAAGATAACAAGGTCGTGGCCTGCGGCAAACATTTTCCCGGGCATGGGGATACCAACGCCGATTCGCATAAGGAACTGCCGATTGTGGAGGCCTCGCGCGAGCGGCTGGAGGCCCTCGAGTTCTCCCCCTTCCGCCGTGCCACTGCCGCAGGCATTGCGACGCTGATGACGGCCCATGTCCTCTATAAGGCGCTGGACGACCGTCTCCCGGCGACCCTCTCTCCTGACGTCATTACACACCTGCTGCGTGAGCAGATGCGGTACGATGGAGTCGTGCTTACGGACGACCTGGAAATGCACGCGATCGTCGATCATTATGGGCCGGGGGATGCGGCGGTGCGAGCGTTCCTGGCAGGATGCGACATGCTGTTGATCTGCAAGGAGCGTGACCGCGAGATTGCCGCCTTCGAGGCGGTCGAAAAGGCCGTGGCTTCCGGCGCCATTGTCACCGCTCGGTTGGATCAGTCGGTGGCGCGAATCCAACGGATCAAGCAGCGCTATTTGCTGCCCTACCGCCCGGCGGTGATCTCCGATGCCAAGCTCATTGCGGGGTGCCGGACGCATCAGGCGCTCTTGCAGAGCATACGGCAGGCGAACATCCGCATGGAGCGCTCGGCAGCGAAGGTCGTCTAACCGTTCAACGTGCTGAGCGAGTGGTCCTTCATGAGCGTCCAAAAAGGCGATCTCATCGACGAACGCAAACGGCATCCTGAGTCCTGCGGACTCGTGGTCAAAGTGATGGGCGGCGGAGAGGGATTTGAGAAAATCATCTGCTGCGATCATGCGTTGACCGACGCGGATGTGGTCCCGACGCTGGTCATGTCCAAGGGGCGAAAACGGGGCCAGATGCCGCCAGCCATCGTGCTCGATGAAAAAAAATTGTATCCCGACTCGTGCGGTCTGCGGGTCATGATCATGGACGGCGGAGCGGGCTTTCAAGAGATTCGATGCTGCGGTCATTCGTTAACGGTCAGTTCGAAGCGTGAGTTGCATTACGAGCAACGAAGAGGTTCCGATCAGCCACCGAACGTACCCGAAGGGAATGCATAGTCCATCAGACGGGGGATCCCATGCAGGATCGTAAGGAAGTGATGAAGCGCTGGTGCGGCGTGATGGAATGGCTCGACCGGCTGGGCTACCTGACGGCCGGATTCAGTCTGCTCGTGCTCGGCATGCTGATCTTTGCTCATGCCTGGTATGTGTTCATGACCAAAGCCGGGATCGCAGGGCTTCTGCCTTCCGGCTTGAGGCTGTTGAACGATCTGTTGCTCGTGATCATTCTGCTGGAGCTGTTTCGGACCGTCATCCGGTTTCTGCAGACGGAGATCCTCGACCTGGAACCATATCTGGCGGTCGGCATCATCGCTTGCACGAGGCGCGTGCTCACGGCCAGCGCCGAGTTGTCCCATCAATTGAATATGACGGAAACGCAGTTCTATCAGTACCTCATGGATGTCGGATTGAACGTCACGGTCATCATGGTCCTCGTAGTCGGCGTCTTCCTCGTGCGCAAACGTCCCGCACAAAGCTTGGCAGTGTCTCCGTAGGGCGACTCCACGCGGCTATTTCGCACCCGCCCAACCCACCGATTGCTGCGCAATCGTTTTCCCGACGGAGGCGCCTTTCCCCGCGGGCTGCCTTCTTGCCTCACCGTGCGTGTTGTGGCATCATGCCCCTCCCTGGAGAGTAGCATGGCGCATTTGCTTGAATACGTTGGCTGTGTGCACATTTACCTCGGGCCCTATAGAGGCAATCCCATCGCCCTGTATCTCAAGCGATCCAATGGTTCCTGCCAGATCGGTCCCAAGATCTATCCGTGGAATTCCATGGTAGGTACGGGCGAGTCGCCCAACAAGGCAGCAGCGGATTTCGAAGAGAAATGGAAAGCCAAGGGTCTCGCAGCCGACATGTATTCCGGTCCGTCCTGGGAAGGTGGGATCAAGCCCGAGAGACCTGCGCCGCCCAAGCCGCCCGCCGCTCCGAAACCAGCAGCGACACCGGGCGCGACGACCCCTAATGCGCCATCTACCGCTCCAGGCTCCGCCGCGCCAGCATCCCCTCCTCCGCCTCAGCCGACGGGCGAATCGAGTTAGCTGACCATCGCTTGATAATCCGATGAGACGGGCTTCAGGCTCGAGGAGCGGGCTCCATGGTCTGCTCCGACAATTTGCTGTGCCGCAGGCCATAGACCAGGTAGATGATAATGCCAAGGATGGTCCAGAGCACGAAGCGAATCCAGGTCAGTTGAGGGAGCTGCCACATCAGCCCGAGGCAGGCCAGCGTTCCCAGCACCGGGACAATAGGCATGAAGGGCAGACGAAACGGTCGCGGGTGGTCGGGCTTGGTATAACGCAGGATGATCACCCCGATGCAGACCAAGACGAAGGCGAAGAATGTGCCGATGTTCGTCATGTCGGCGGCTTCTCCGATCGGAATGAACGCCGCCAGAATCGCGACGGCGATGCCGGTCAGAATCGTGGCGCGGTGTGGCGTGCCGAACCGGGGATGGACCTCTGCGAGCCACGTCCCCAGCAGCTGATCGCGCGACATGGCGAAGAACACGCGGATCTGGCCGAGCATCATGACCACCAACACACTCGTGATACCGGCGACGGCGCCGATCGCAATAACTGCCGCTCCCCATTTAAAGCCGACCAACCGGAGCGCTTCCGCCACCGGCGCATGAATGTCGATTTGTGACGATGGAATCAGCCCCGTCAAGACCGCGGCGACCGCGATGTAGAGCAGCGTGCAAACACTCAATGATCCAATAATGCCGATTGGAACGTCCCTGGTAGGATTCTTAGCCTCTTCGGCGGCCGTCGAGACGGCATCGAATCCGATGTACGCGAAGAACACGATGGCGGCCGCCGCTCCCACACCAGCAAAGCCCTGGGGCATGAAGGGCGACCAATTGGCCGGATCGATCGATGTACTGCCGATGCCGATGAAAAACAAAATGACGGCAAGTTTGATGACGACGACCACACCGGTGGCCCTTGCGCTTTCCTTGATACCGACGATCAGGATGATGGTGACGAGGAGCACGATGATGGCGGCCGGAATGTTGGCAATTCCACCCTCCGGCCCGGGAGCCCTGGTGGCCCATACCGGCAAGTGGATACCTGCAAGGAGCAGCAGGTTGTTGAAGTAACCGGACCAGCCGATCGCGACCGCAACGCAGGCGACACCGTACTCCAGAATCAAGTTCCAGCCGGTCAACCAGGCCAGGAGCTCTCCGAGCGTGGCATAGGAAAAGGTATAGGCGCTTCCGGCCACGGGAATCATCGCCGACATCTCCGCATAGCAGAGTGCGGCGAGCGCACAGGTCAAACCGGACAGGATGAACGAGAGCACGATCCCTGGGCCGGCCCCAGGGCGATGGGCATCGCCAACGATGGCCGTGCCGATCAACACGAAGATCCCGGTTCCAATAATGGCTCCGATCCCGAGACAGGTGAGATCCCACGCAGTCAGCGATTTCCTGAGCCGGTGGATCGGATGGTCCGCGTCGGCCAGAATCTGCTCGATCGGTTTGGTCCGAAACAAACGGCTGATCACCGAGCCTCGATCGACGGCGGGCGGCGCCAGGGGCGGACGACTGAGGATATGCTCACGATCCATGTCCCTTCAAGTATAGCAG
>DATIBM010000033.1:0-6452 GCA_035457545.1 Nitrospiraceae bacterium | reverse complement strand
CGCGTGATGGTGCTGGGGCACAATTACCAGCGCGATGAAGTGATCGAGCATGCGGACTTTCGCGGAGACTCGCTGATCCTGGCAAAGCTGGCACAGCGGCATGCGGATCGCCCTTACGTCGTCTTTTGCGGCGTACATTTCATGGCGGAGACCGCCGACATCCTGAGCCGGTCGCAGCAGACCGTCATCCTTCCCGATCTCGCAGCCGGTTGTTCCATGGCCGACATGGCGGCGATCGAGCAGGTGGAACAATGTTGGGAATCGTTGGGGCGTGTGATGCCAGTCGAAGAGACGGTGTTGCCGGTCGTCTATGTCAACTCCGCGGCGAATCTGAAAGCTTTTTGCGGCGAACATGGGGGGCTCACCTGCACCTCGTCGAACGCGCGGGCGATCATGGAATGGGCCTGGGCCAGACGGGAAAAGATCCTGTTCTTTCCGGACGAGCACCTGGGGCGCAATACGGCGAACAAGATGGGCTTGCCGCCGGAACAGATGCTCGTGTGGGACCCTTTCCTCCCGAACGGCGGCCATTCAGCAGAGGCTCTCCGCAAGGCCAGACTGCTCCTCTGGAAGGGCCATTGCAGCGTCCACCAAATGTTCCAGCCGTCTCATGTGGACTATTTCAGGCGGCAATATCCGGATGCGACCGTGATCGTTCATCCGGAATGTCATGAAACCGTGGTCAACAAGGCCGATCTAGTCGGGTCCACGGAATTCATCATCCGCACGGTGAGCGAGGCGCCGGCCGGGACCACCTGGGCCGTGGGTACGGAGCTGAATCTCGTCAATCGGCTCAAGCGGGAGCAGGCGGATAAGCGGGTCTTTTTCCTGTCCTCCACCGTGTGTCAATGCGCCACCATGTTCCGGATCGATGCACCGCACCTCTGTTGGGCCATGGAAAATCTGGCGGAGGGGCGGGTGGTGAATCACATCACCGTTCCCGACGACGAGAAGCAGTGGGCCAGAGTGGCGCTCGATCGGATGATGGATCTAAGCTGATCGGCCCCCCGAGCGATTCCCACCTCCCACCCTGGCGCGATCCCGAACCCGCTGGACTTCCGGGCGAATCTTCGTGTATGTGGCTCAGTGATGGACTATAAATCGACCCTGAACCTGCCCCAGACCGACTTCCCCATGAAGGCGAATTTGCCGCAGCGGGAGCCGGAGCTGCTCGCCTGGTGGGACCAGCAGAGGCTATATGAGACGATTCAGGCAGCCGGGCGTGGCCGGCCCCTGTACCTGCTGCACGACGGGCCTCCCTATGCGAACGGACACATTCACATCGGGCACGCGCTCAACAAGATTCTCAAAGACATCATCATCAAGTCCAAGACCATGGCCGGGTGCCAGGCCCCGTATGTGCCGGGGTGGGACTGTCACGGTCTCCCGATCGAGCATCAGGTTCTGAAAGAGTTGGGGAGCAAGAAGCAGGGGCTCGACATGATCGGGATCCGGCGGCTCTGCCGGGAGTACGCGGAAAAATACTATCAGATCCAGCGCGACGAGTTCCGCCGCCTCGGCGTGCTCGGGGATTGGGACCACCCCTACCTGACGATGACCCCGTCCTATGAAGCTGAGATCGTGCGCGAGCTGGGCAAGTTCGTCGAGCGCGGCGGCGTCTATAAGGGACTCAAGCCGGTGCTCTGGTGCACGCAGGACCAAACGGCGCTCGCGGAAGCGGAGGTGGAGTACGCCGATCACCGATCGCCCTCGATCTATGTCAGATTCCCCGTGGCCGGAGCGGCGGCTGCGATCACCACGAAGTTCCCGGGGATCACGATCCCCCCTACCGTGACCAGGGTCTCCATTGTCATCTGGACCACGACGCCCTGGACCCTGCCGGCCAACCAGGCCGTGTGCCTCCATGCGGACATCGACTATGCATTCGCGTTGGTCGGCAACGAAGTGATTATCGTCGCCCACAAGCTGCTTGAGGCCGTGGCGAAGGCCTGTCAGTTGGACCAGGTCTCGGTGCTGGGACTCAAGAAGGGCGGAGAGGGGTTCGAAGGGCTGGAAACGCAGCGTCCCTTGACCACCGGCTTGTCGCCTGTCCTGCTCGGCGATTTTGTGACGCTGGAGCAGGGCACCGGCTGTGTGCACATTGCGCCGGGGCACGGGATGGAAGACTACGTCCTTGTTCTCCAGCACAATGCCCAGGCCTCTCCGGGAGAGCAGTTGGATATCCTGGCGCCGGTGGACGATGCCGGGCGGTTCACCGAGGCGGTCCCGGACTTTGCCGGACAGCATGTGTTCAAGGCCAACCCTCGGATCGTGGAACGGTTGCAAGAGAACGGGCGGCTCCTTGGACATGGGTCGCTGACCCATTCATATCCCCACTGTTGGCGCTGCAAAAGCCCGGTCATTTTTCGGGCGACTGAACAATGGTTTGTCTCGATGGAGACAAACAACCTCAGGAAGGAGGCGCTGGCGGAAATCGAGCGGGTGCGATGGATTCCGGCTTACGGGCGCGACCGGATCACCGGCATGATCGAGAACCGCCCCGACTGGTGCATCTCACGGCAGCGTGTGTGGGGTGTGCCGATCGTCGGATTCTCCTGCACCGCCTGCAACACCATCCTCGTCAATCCGACGATCGTGGCCCATGTGGCGGCCCTGGTCGAACAGGGCGGGACCGATGTGTGGTTCAGCCGATCGGCGGCCGAGTTGCTGCCGGCGGGAACTACCTGCGCCAAGTGCGGAGGCACGGCGTTTGAGAAGGAAAAGGACATCCTGGACGTCTGGTTCGAGTCCGGGGTGAGCTATGCCGCCGTGCTGAAACCATGCAAGTGGTGGCCGGCGGATCTGTACCTGGAGGGGTCGGATCAGCACCGGGGGTGGTTTCACAGCGCCCTGTTGGCCGGGGTCACCACCGACCGGCGCGCTCCCTACAAGGCCGTGCTGACCCATGGGTTCGTCGTGGACGGGGCGGGCAAAAAGATGTCCAAATCAGCCGGCAACGTGGTCGCTCCCCAGGACGTGATCAAACAGTACGGAGCGGAAATCCTCCGGCTCTGGGTGTCCGCGCAGGATTATCGGGAAGACTTGCGGATCTCGCAGGAAATTCTGGGGCAACTGGTTGAAGCCTACCGCAAAATCCGCAACACGAGCCGGTTCCTGCTGAGCAACCTGTATGATTTCGACCCGCTCCAGGATCGCCGGCCCTATGAACGGCTGCCCGAGCTCGACCGCTGGGCGCTCCTGCGGCTCAACCAACTGATCCCCAAGATCAAGGCCGCCTACGAATCCTTTGAATTCCATTCGATCTTCCACCAGTTCAACAACTTTTGCTCGGTGGACCTGAGCGCCGTCTACTTGGATATCCTGAAGGATCGGCTGTACACCTTCCGCAAGGACTCGCCGTTGCGGCGCGCTTCGCAGACGGTGTTGCTGGATATCCTCGTGGCCCTGACCAAGCTCATGGCGCCGATTCTGAGTTTCACCGCCGAGGAGATTTGGCGCATGTTGCCCAAGGGAGCGGTGACCGATCCGGGGCATTGGAGCGTGCACCTGGCTTCATTCCCGGAGGCTCGTCCGGAGTGGAACGATGCGGCGCTGGCTCAACGGTGGGATAGGCTCCTGGAAGTGAGGACGGCTGTGCAAGCGGCGTTGGAGGAGAAACGGCGAGAGAAGATGATCGGATCCTCACAGGAGGCCAAAGTCATCCTCCATGCCGAGCCGCAAAGGTCTTATGGCTTCTTCTTATCCTTCACTCCTGATGACCTAGCGAGTGTTTTTATTGTATCTGAGGTTGAAGTTCATGAGGTTGACTCTGTGCCTCAAAGTGGAAAAGTAATCAGCGATGACCTAAAAACTCCCGCCGACAATCCTAAGTTCGTGAGTGATGCACGCGATTTTTGGGTGGAGGTGATTCGAGCGGCGGGATCGAAGTGCGAACGTTGCTGGAATTACCGGCCGTCCGTGGGACAGGATCGCAGCCATCCCACGCTCTGCGACCGCTGTCTTGAGGCGATCCGGTGACCGCCGGCAGCACCAGATTTCTGCTGCTGGCGCTGGTCAGTGGAGCGGTCGTCTTTACCGACCAACTGACGAAGCTTCAAATCATGCAGTCGATGCAACTGCATGAGTCGATCCCGATCATTCCCAATCTGTTCAGTCTGACCTATATTCGGAATCCCGGCGCCGCATTCGGGCTGATGGCGGGCAGCAGCACGGGGTTCCGCCTAGTCTTCTTCGCCTTTACATCCGTCTTTGCCGTCGTGCTGCTGGGGACGATATTGATCCGCCTGCCCGAGCGGGATCTCATGGGCCAATACAGCATCGCCGCCATTCTTGGGGGAGCCATCGGCAATCTGCTGGATCGCGTCCGCTTCGGCGAAGTGATCGACTTTCTGGATTTCTATGTGGGGCAGTACCACTGGCCGGCGTTCAACGTGGCGGATGCCGCGATCAGCGTCGGGGTCTTTTTTCTCATCCTCCACTTTGCGCTTGAAAAGAAGACCGAAGGCCCTCCGCCGTCGGCCACCGTTCGGCCCGACGCCTAATCCAACCGGACCTCGTCTGTCAGCGAAGGCGATCGTGTCCCCCGGTCATCGTCGAATGTCTCGACTTGCCGTTAGCCCGCGAACACATACAGGACCAGCGCGCCTAAGGCCATCCGATAGTAGGCGAAGGCCCGGAGCGTGTGGCGCTTGACGAATCCCACGAACAGGGCGATGACGGCCCAGGCCGAGAGAAACGAGACGACCAGGCCGATGCCAAGCGCCAGCAGATCGGCTTGGGACATGAGCGCCTGCGATTTCAGGAACTGATAGACAGTCGCGGCGACGAGGGTTGGAAGGGCGAGGAAAAACGAGTACTCCGTCGCCACCTTTCGGTCGAGGCCGACCAGGAGCCCGCCGATGATCGTGGAGCCCGAGCGGGACATGCCGGGAATCAACGAGGCGCACTGCGCCAGGCCGATCCACCAGGCGTGGGAGAGGGTGACCTGAGGCAGTTCCTTGATCCGCGGGCGATCCTTCATCGCTTCGACCGCCAGGATGACAAGGCCTCCGGCAACGGACGAGAGGGCGACCGTATGGGGCGTGAAGAGATGGGCTTTGATCCAGCCGTGGGCGAGGACGCCCACCAGGGCCGCGGGCAGAAAGGCCAGCCCGATTCCGATGACGAACCACAGGCTAGGGTGGAGCCGAAACGACTCTTGGAGCAGCCAAGTCCATGAGGAATGCGCCCGTTCCGCCGCCATGTGTCGAAGGTCCATTTGATCGCGGTAAGCCCGCCCGGCGAGCGTCTTGATCTTGTCCCATTCGTAAACGATCACGGCGAGGATCGCGCCGAGCTGGATGGAAATTTCGACGCTGGACGCGACCTCGCCGGTAAACCCGACAGCGTGGCCGGCCAGAATGAGATGGCCTGTAGAGGAGACAGGCAGATATTCCGTCAACCCTTCGACAAGACCCAGCAGCACAGCCAGTTCCGGACCCCATTCATTCACGAGAACCTTCCTTTGACACGATGACGGCGGAGAGTCGGGTGAGGTGCAATGCGGCCATCATCACAGAGGCGGTCGCGCGCGTCAAGCCACCCGAGGATTCGTCCGCCTGTCCCTCAGGCGGCGCGTCCCGTGCGGGTGAGAATGCAAATGAGTTGACAAAATCGAGGTGATACAATACATCACAGCATAGCTGGCCGAGCGTCTGTCCCCACCCCACAACTTGCAGGATCATGAAACGCGAAAGGAGAGAGTCCATGAAACCCATCTACGCCGTGACAGGAGCACTTCTGACGGCCTGCCTTGTCGGCGGCTGTGTGAGTTCCGGCAAGTACAATGAGGTCGTTGCCGAAAAGGACGCGACGGTAACCGAGCTGGAGCGAACCCGCTCGCAAAAAACCGCGTTGGAGCAGCAGGTCAAGACGCTCAAGGAGCTGAACGTCAAGTTCAGCAACGAAGCCCAGGCCGCGCGCGACGAGCTGCAACGGATCGAACATGGCCGCGACAAGGAACGGTCTTCCGTGGATGCCCATACGAAGGAACTGGAGCAGAAGGTGGCGCAGCTCAGCGCGCAACAGCGGAGCCTCCGCCACGAATACGAGGACGTCAAGCGGCATAACGAGACGCTTAAATCACTGGTCGCCCGCTATCAAAAGGAGCTGAAGGATCGTTCCCCTGTGCCGGTGCCGGGGAGCGCTCAGCTGCCCTCATTGTCGCTGCCGGGCGCGCCGGTTCCGGGTCCGTCGGCTGCGACCCCTCCGGGGCTTGGGGCCAAGGCGGCGCCCTCCGGGCTGCCTCCGATGGGAGCCGGGGCTCCGCTGAACCTCAACAAGGCGACCGCCGGTGAAATGGTGGAGCAGTTGGGTGTGACAAAAGATGTGGCGGAGAAAATCGTGAGCAATCGTCCCTACCGGCTCAAGGGAGAGCTGGTGGCGAAGAACGTGGTACCCAAAGAAACCTATGACGTCATCAAGGATCGCGTGACGGTCAGCCCGTAGGGCAA
>DATIBM010000032.1:0-8031 GCA_035457545.1 Nitrospiraceae bacterium | reverse complement strand
GTCTCGCGGACTCGAGGTTCGCCAGGGCGAGATCCAGCCTAGCATCTCGATCTCGGGCGGCGGCTTGACTTCGCTTGGCAATAGCAACTCCTCCACGTTCCATATTCTCCTCCTTCGCGGCGAGCAAGTCAGGGTTGCCTGGCACGACCGCAGCGCATGTAGGTTAAGGACAACTGGGGTGATGACGCAGTCGCTACCTTGGGCCATCTGCCAGAAATGCGTCAGGACAGAAAGCAATGACGCATACCGTATGCCTGTGGTGACGTTGAGGATGCTACTGTTTTTCTGGCTGATCTATGCATATGGCGCAGGTTGGTTGAATCCAATCCGATACAGGCCTGTATCTAGTCTGATACAGACCTGTATCTAGTCTGATACGGTCCTCACTTCCGCAAGTTCTTTGTTCTCTAGGGATGCATGAGAAAGGATGAAAAGGGCCTGCAAGGTCGACACAAGGAGACAAGTCCTTACGAATGCACAAATATCCCTGAATCTGTCATCATGCTGACGTTCTAAATTTCTGAGCGATTCCGACCCATGACCTACGAGACCGTGTTCGAGATTTCGTGGCGGACGTTTCCTTGGCCGGTCTTGATCGTCGGGGTCACTGCGTTGGCCCTGGGCGCCGTCGTCCTGGCGCTTCGCCTTAGACATGGATCCCGCTCATGGAGAGTCGTCGGCATCGCGCTCATGATCATGGGCCTGTTCTGGAGCCTCAAGCAGGTTCTGGACCATCACCGATTGACGCAGGCCTTGGCGACGCAACAGGCGCAGGTCGTAGAGGGGCCCGTCTCGAACTATGAGTTTCGGATGCACGATGGTCACGGGTTTGAATCTTTCTTCGTCAACGGCGCCGGTTTCCATTACTCCGACTTCGTGCCCTCCGGAGGCTACCATCAGCCGGCCAGCCAAGGGGGCGTGATCCGCGAAGGGTTGCAGGTCCGCCTGCACTACCTTGGCAACACCATCCTGCGGGTGGAAATCGCGCGATAGCTTCTTGTAGTTCACCCTTCCTGACTGTCAGATCAAGCCTTGGTCGATGGTATCCTTTCCTCATGCCACCGTTTCCGGCTCGCCTTCATGCACTGTTGGCCCGCGATGCCCCGGTCGGCCTCATCATCCGTCGCGGCCCATCCCACAGTGTCGCCACCGTCCTCTGGGACCGGCGCACCGACCGTTTCACTTTGGGCCAGTGGTTGCGCGGGCGCATCTACGAGCGCCGCTGCGACCTGTCTCCCGACGGCACCCATGTCATCTACTTCGCCATGAACGGCCGATGGCAATCAGATGTGAAGGGCTCCTACACGGCGATCGCCCGCGCTCCCTATCTCAAGGCCGTGACTCTATTTCCGAAGGGCGATTGCTGGCAGGGTGGAGGTCTTTTTACCACGTCGGATCGGTACTGGCTGAACGGCTGTCATGACGAGGCGAACTACGACTCGGGTGAATGCCGGCGTGATCCAGATTATCGACCCGTCGGTTCCTATGGAGGAGAATGTCCGAGCGTCTACTACCACCGGCTTCAGCGGGACGGTTGGATTCTGATGGATCGCCTGTCGGCCGGTTCGACTGAACGCTGGGACATCTTTGAGAAACCGGTCGGAAACGGCTGGGTGCTGCGCAAAATCGCCCACGCCGAAGTCGGCGCCCCCCAGGGAAAAGGCTGCTATTGGGATGAGCATGAACTGGTTCACGCTGCCTCCGCCCGTTGCGAGTCCCATCCCGATTGGGAATGGGCCGACCTCGACGGCAGGCGGCTGGTCTGGACCGCCGGAGGTATCCTCTATGCGGGGTCGATCAGCCGCCAGGGTCTGAGCGAACAACGCCAACTCCACGATTTCCGCCACATGGTCTTTGAACGACTGCGCGCCCCTTATTGAATGAAGCCTACCCGAACCCGCATTGCCATGGGCAGCCTCGATCGCGCAAGATTATAGTTTCGGCATGGTTCCCCTTCACGACAGCAACAGGAACTGAAGACCACCCGTATTTATGGAGCGAAGGTGGGTGCGCAAGGAGCCCAACTTCTATGAAGCAACCGAGCCCCCACGATTGGCGCTCACGGGACCATAATCGGGATGACCAAAGTTGGGCGCCATACATGCCCGACGAGACAGGAAGACGGGATAAGACCCTACATAGGTGGAACGAACGTCCCTCTGAAGCCGAGATTGATGTGAAAATCGCCTTATATTGGCTAAGGAACTGAAAGAAGGAAAGAGATGGCATAAATATGAGAGCTGTTGGTGAAGAAAATTGTTTTTGCGGCATCTTGTTTGCTGCAGTGATTCTGATTGCCTCCGCCTGCTCGCGCATCGAGACGAATTATTTTCAAGGCAAGGTGAATGAAGCCACTCACCAACAGGTGGCGAATCGATACGGCGTGCCGCACAAGATTGAATTGCCCGACGAAAACCATAGAACCTGGATCTATTTCGAACGCGGGAGCGCTGTCAGCGGCTACGCAGGTTACGGCCGACCCGAACCTTGCCGGGCCTACCATCTGACCTTCGACCAGGAGGGGATCCTTCGGGACTGGTCGGAACAGTCCTGCAGCCCGCAGCCGGCGCGACCTTCGCCGGAAGGGTGAACCGTCCCACAGGGTTCATCCGCTGGACAGGGCGGCGACGCTGAGTATAATGTCCCCCGACATTCGTTAGACCTTCGGACTCCGCGGAGCCGGAGGGGAGAGCATCGCGTGATCTGCTCTACACAGGTCACCCGCAGAACAACGTTACATTCGATCACCAAGGATTGCGGCCCATGAGCATGTTGAAACAGGTCCTGACCATCGCCGGGTCCGATTCGGGCGGCGGCGCCGGCATCCAAGGCGACATCAAGGCCATGTCCGCCAACGGCGTGTTCGCCCTGTCCGTGATCACGGCGATCACCGCCCAAAACACGGAGGAGGTCACGGATGTGTTCGAGCTGCCCGTCTCGATCATCGCGGCGCAGTTGGATGCCGTCTTCGATGACTTTGAGATCGCGGCCGTGAAGACCGGCATGTTGTCCTCCGCCGCCATCATCTCCACGGTGGTGAGCCTGCTCAAGCCACAGCAGGTCAGCCGGCTCGTCGTGGACCCGGTCATGATTTCCAAGAGCGGCCAGGCCCTGCTAAAACCCGAGGCCGTGGAGGCCCTGACCAAAGATCTTTTTCCCCTGGCGCTGCTCGTGACGCCCAACATTCACGAAGCGCAGCAGTTGTCCGGGATCGAGATCAAGACCCTGGCCGATGCCAGGCGGGCGGCGAAGGTTATCGCCCAATTCGGCTGCCGCCATGTCCTCATCAAGGGCGGCCATCTGATCGCGGAACGGGGCACGGACCTGCTGTATGACGGTCGGTTCTTCCAGATCTACAAGGGCGAGTTCATCGACACCCCCCACACGCATGGCACCGGCTGCACCTTTGCTTCGGCGATTGCCGCCCAATTGGCGCGGGGGAAATCCGTGCCGGACGCGGTCCAGGCCGCGAAGACCTACGTGACCGAAGCGATCAGGCACAGTCTGGCCATCGGTCACGGCAAGGGGCCGACCAATCACTTCTACTTTCTTCAGGAGAACGGCGCCCAATGAAGGGAACGTTGGGGCCGTTGGCCTTTCTCCTCACCGGATTGGCCTGGCTGGTGCTGTCCGCGCTGCTGGGGTTCGCGCTCTATATCGGACTCGTCAGGAGCACCTCCCTGCCGGCCTCGCTCCGTCTCATCCATGTCCACGCCGCCCTGGTCGGCGGCCTGCTCCAGATGTTGATCGGCGCGCTGCTCCACTGGCTGCCCCCGGCCTTACCGTCCGGCCGCCAACGACCGTCTTCGCGACCGGGGCTCTACCTTCTGCTTAATCTGGGAACGCTCGGCATGCTCGTCGGCTTCTGGCTGTCCCAGCGGACGACTGTCGGGATCGCGGGCCTGTTCACCCTGGTCCCGGTACTGGTTCTTCTGAGCGACGCCATGCGCTTGACCAAGCATCAACAAGGGTTGGTTCCCTCGCCGTCGCTCTACTACGGACTCTCCTTGGCTGGCCTGCTCCTCGGGGTCGGCGGTGGAGCGGCCATTTGCTTTGGCCTGATTCCGGCCGCGCTCGTCGCGCTGGTACGGTTCGGCCATATTCAATTGACCCTGTCCTTGTTTGTCGTGGTCACCTTGGTCGGCCTGACCCTGTGCTTGGCGCCGGGCTTGATGAAGTATGCGGGCCACGATCGGCTCTCGCGCCTCTGCTCGGCCTTGTTCCTTGGCGGCATGGCCGTCCTGCTCGCCGGATTTGCCATGGCGCTGGTCCCGCTTCAGGTAGCGGCCGGAACAATCCTACTGATCGGCGCGCTGCTCTACCTCTGGTCGATGGTCCGGCTCTGGAGAGCCGCCGGCGAGCCGCGCCATGCGGCAGCGGATCAACTGGTCCTGGCCTCCTGCTTTCTGCTCTTGGCGATCGTGGGCGGCCTTCTCGTTTCGCTGAATTCACTGGGAGAGCAGCCGGTGGTCCCCTTCGGCACCCTGCACCTGGTCGCCTATACGCACCTGGCCTTCATCGGGTTTTTCGCCCAGACCCTGTTCGCGGGCTTGATGGTCCTGTTGCCGGAGATCCTGGCCTCCCGACGCCTGGCCAGCGCCAAAAAGCGAGGGCCCTATCTGGCAAGCTTGAGCCTTGTCACGGAACGATGGCACGCCCTGCAGGTTGCCGCCCTCTGTCTGGGCACGCTCGGCCTCATGCTGGTCGCATCCCTGACCTGGCGCTATGCGCTGGCCGATGCGATGGTCCAACAGGCCATGTGGATCGCGATCGGCCTGCTGTTATTCAGTCTGACGATCCTGACGGTCAAGGTCGGCCTGCTGCTGGGCCACCGGCCTGCTGCATAGGGAGCGCCCGTCGTCCCATCCCATTCATGATCCGCCATCCCGTATCGGACGCATGAACGAAACGTCGCACTCCTTCACGGACCAGGCCGGCCATAAGATTGCGGCCATCCTGACCGTTCCCTCCT
This sequence comes from Nitrospiraceae bacterium, assembly GCA_035457545.1. Lineage (GTDB taxonomy): Bacteria > Nitrospirota > Nitrospiria > Nitrospirales > Nitrospiraceae > Nitrospira_G. The sequence continues at coordinate 3,059 of DATIBM010000032.1, read as the reverse complement.
CGCCGACGGATCGAGTGGCCCTGTTCTGTCATGGCTTTCTCTCCAGCAAGAACAGCTCGACGAACAAGGCGCTTGTGAGGCTCTTGATTGAACGGGACATCGCCACGTTCCGGTTCGACTTTTTCGGCCAGGGGGAGAGCGAAGGCCCGTTCGAGGACATCACCGTGGGCCTGGCGCTGGATCAAGCCAAGACCGCCTTGGCCTGGACGGCCGCGCAGGGTTTTCGCCGTCTCGGGTTGGTCGGCTCCAGTTTTGGCGGGCTCATCGCGCTGCTGGCCGCTTCCGAGGCCGCCTCATCGGCCTCCGCGTTGCGTTGCCTCGCCTTGAAATGTCCGGTGCCGGATTTTCCCGCCATGTTGCGGATGGAGTTCGGAGATGACGGGTTGGACGAATGGCGGCGGAGCAATACGATTCCTGATGTGACCGGGAGTCCCGGCCGCATCAGGCTCAAGCATCGATTTTATGAGGAATGCTTGCAGTACGATGGATACAAGGCGGCTTCACGTCTGACCCTGCCCACCTTGATCGTCCATGGCGACCGCGATGCATTGGTGCCGGTGCAACAGAGCGAACGGTTGCTCGATGTACTAGCAGGGCCCAAGCACCTGCTCGTCGTGCCGGGCGCCGACCATGGGTTCACGGCCGGCGAGCATTTCACCGCCATGACGCGCGCGATCGCCGAATGGATGGTCACGCATCTGTCCTAGCCCATCAGGCTGCCATTCGCCCGCCTCCGCAGCCCCGTGCTTTGAACGGTCCGACACGACGATGCGCGGGAGATGCCTCAAGGCGCGGCGGATTTGGCGCAGCGAAAGCCGGTGAAACTGTTTCGCGTGTTCGGCGGCAGTTTGAACCGGCCATAGGTGAGGAGATATTTCGGCAGGTCGGACCAGGAACCGCCGCGCAGGACCTTGAATTGTCCCTGATCGGGCCCTGGCGGGTTCCGCGGCGGACTCGTTTCATAATAGTTCCCGAGATACCAATCGGACACCCATTCCCAGACGTTTCCCGCCATGTCCAGCACGCCGTAGGGACTCTTGCCGTTCGGGAACTGCCCGACCGGGAACAGGACCTGGTCGTAACTGAAACGGGCGCCCAACGCAAAATTGGCCAGGTCTGAAGTCGGCTTCTGATTGCCCCAGGGGTAGCGGCGCTCATCCGTCCCTCTCGCGGCCTTTTCCCACTCGGCTTCCGTCGGCAACCGCGCCCCCCTCCACGTGCAGTAGGCGGCTGCATCGTCCCAGGCGACGCCCACAACCGGCCTCGTGCCGTGCTTCAAGAGGCTCACCGATTCCCAAAATGCCGGCGGTTGCCGTGCTGTCTCCGTGAGAAAGCGGGCATAGGCTTCGGTCGTGACTTCGTGCAGGTCGATTGAAAACTCGTCAAGCCAGACTTCATGCCGGGGCCGCTCATCCTCCAAGGCTTCCGTCCCATCACGCCCCATCCAAAATGCGCCGGCCGGAACGGTGACCATCGGCCGATCCTGAACACGCGCCGGTCCCGGGTCGGACCGAAACTTCCGCAGCCGATCAAGCTGCGCGTCGGCTGTCGCGGCCGTGACTACAATGACCAGCCATACCAGGGCCGCTATCCGTAGGACCTGCTTCAACATCTTGCTAATAGACACGGCCGCCCACGATCCAATGCCGATCATCCACCATGTCAATCAGCAGCCTGCTCAGGTTCATCTGGGTGAGCTGGGCCGCCACCTCGTCCTCGGTGAAGGCAGCCAGCAGCGAATGGTAGAAGTCCCGCTTCAAGATCGGCGCTTCGTTCGCGGCATAGGTCTCGACAATCGCCTGGGCCGCTTCCGGTGATTCCGGCCGGAGCAGGTCCATCACCAAGACGGCGCCGCCCGGCTTCACCAACCGCCGGACGGCATGCCAAAACTGGAGCGGATGGGGCAGATGGTGCAGCAGACTGTTAGAGATAATCGCATCGGCCGGCTCAGCCGGACGAAACGATTGAATCCGTTCGCAGTGGAGTTCGATCCGTCCGGACAATCCGGCTGCGGCAACCGCCTGTTGCGCCAAGTCCAGCATGGGCCGCGAGGCGTCCACGCCGGTCACCCGGCAGAGGGGGTAGGCCCGTACAAACCGCACCGGGATATCGCCCGGACCGCACCCCAGATCGAACACCTGTCCTTCTTCGAAGTCCGGAAAATATTCGCCGAAGCGATCCACGAACCCTTGGTTCTCCGACTCGAAGTTGGCGCGCGCATAGGCGGCCGCCTGTTCGGGATCGTCCATCAGTTCCGGTTCGAGCTGGCGTTCCATGACAATGAACCGGGTTGAGGTTGAGGTTAAGGCTAAGGTTGAGGTCTCGTTTCAGGCTCCGGCTAAAATTCGCGTTGAACTGTGGCCGAGCCCGAATCATTCCTCTCAGCCTCAGCCTTGACCTTAGCCTTCTCCACGAGATCCACTCGGTCGCCCTGGCGGACCAGTCCTTCCCGGAGCACTTTGGCATAGAGCCGGCTCCAGCCAGGATGGCGTTTATGTGAGATTCGTCCGTAATCGCCCCCGAGAAACCAGTGGGCATTGTACCGGCAAGGCGTGGTGTAGCTCGTGAGCTCCAGTTCAACCGTCTCGCCGATCCGGAGGCGATCCCCAGGCCTGACCGCGCTCCAATTCAAGCCGACCAACGTGAGGTTCTCGCCGGAGGCGCCAGGGTAAATGGTGTGGCCTTCCTGCCGCAGCGATTCGATCCGTTCGAGCGAAAACAGGCACAGGGCGCGATCCCGCCCTCCGTGCACCGAACGGTTCCGTTGCCGGTCTCCGCTGACTCCGTCTACCGTGATCATCGCCTCCGCCACGGGCAGCTTGGGCACGCCGCCGTCGGAGATATTGATCTGATGGAGCCGTCCTGCTCCAATCGCGTCAGACCGGTCAACCTCCCGATCCATCCCGTACCCTGCCTGGCTGTTTGGAGTGGTCCCGCCGGGTTTCATGCTCGTTCATCACAGGATTCGGATGCGTGCAGCCGCAACGCCACCCAGCCGTCCCGCTGCTTGATGTCTGCCACGTAGACGCCGCGCTCGGCATAGGCCCGGCGGATCTCTT
>DATIBM010000031.1:0-2707 GCA_035457545.1 Nitrospiraceae bacterium | reverse complement strand
GGTCTTCTGGGGATTTCTGTTGTCCCTGAGCAGCACGGCCATTGTGCTCAAAGCTCTGGCGGCGAGCGGGGAGAGCGATTCTTTCCATGGCCGCGCGGCGATCGGCATTCTGATTTTTCAGGATCTGGCAGTCGTGCCAATGATCCTGCTCGCTCCCATCCTGGCCAGCCCGGACGAAGGCGCGGTCGTCTCCATTCTTATGACCCTCACAAAAGCCGCCATTGTGGTGGGTCTCGTTGTGGCCGCCGCGTGGTACGCGGTTCCCAAAGTACTGGAACACATTGTGCGCAGCCGGAGCCGCGAGTTGTTTTTACTGACCATCATTGTGCTCTGTCTCGGTATCGCATGGCTCACCTCACTGGGCGGGCTCTCGCTCGCCTTGGGAGCCTTCATCGCCGGGCTCGTCATTTCAGAGTCCGAGTACAGCCATCAAGCCATGGCGGAGGTGCTGCCTTTCCGCGACAGCTTTAACAGTCTCTTCTTCGTGTCGATCGGCATCCTGATGGACTGGCACATCCTGTTGCAGTACCCCGGCCTGGTGACCGGCTTATTGGGCGCGATCCTGGTTGTAAAGTTCATCGCGGGAGCCGGAGCCGTGTTGGCCGTCGCCGCGCCGCCGCGGGCCGCCGTCATGACCGGAATCGCCTTGGCGCAGGTCGGGGAGTTCAGCTTCATCTTGGCGCAGGTCGGTCAGGAGAACCGGCTGTTATCCGGCACACCCTATCAAATCTTTCTCGCCGTCTCAGTCTGTTCAATGGTCATCACGCCCTTCCTCATGCAATGGTCACCGCACCTGGCTCGACGAGTGGAAGCCGTGCAGCGCATGCGGCACTGGTTCCCCAACCGCACGACTTCCCATGTGCTCGAAACGGAAGGACGGCATCTGCGCATCAAGGACCACGTCATTATCGTGGGTTATGGCTTGAACGGGCGAAATCTGGCCCGCGTCCTGGGCGAAACGGAGGTCCCGTACATTGCCTTGGATCTGGATGGGGATACGGTGCGTCGGGAGGCGCAGCACGGGGTCTCGCTCTATTACGGCGATGCGACCAATCCCCACGTCCTTCGTCATGTGAAAGTGGAGGACGCGAGGGTCCTGGTGGTGGCGATTTCCGACCCCTTCATGGCCCGCCGCGCGGTTCAGGTGGCAAGGGGACTGAACCCCAATCTCCACATTGTGGTGAGAACCCGCTATTTGCGCGAGTTGGAAGAATTGCACCAGCTGGGGGCCGACGATGTGGTCCCCGAAGAATTTGAAACCTCGATCGAGATTTTCGCCTTAGTGCTCAGGACCTATAACATGCCGCAGGATTTTGTCGTGCAAAAGGCGGAGCAGATCCGACGGGAAGGCTATGCGCTGCTGCGGCGAAGCCAACTGCCTGAGCTGGCGCACCATTTGCGCGGAGGAACGCTCAAAGACGTGGAAGTCGAGACGTGTAGGATAGACGAAGATTCTCCGGCCGCGGGGAAGTCGCTGGCGCAAGTGGCCATCCGCCCCCGAACCGGAGCCTCCGTCATTGCCTGGACCAGAAGCGGCGTGACGCAATCCAATCCGTCCGAGAAAACCAAACTCCTGGCCGGGGACATCATTGTGCTGTTGGGAAGCCGCGATCAGATCAGGCGCGCTATGGGCCTTATTCTGACGTCCGAAGATCACACCCCGTAATTCAGATCTTTAGAAGCGGACGTGCAGGTCGAGCGACACTCCCGAGATCAGCTTCTCCACCGGAGGGTCACACGCTCTTTGAGAGGGTGCTCCATCGGTTGTCCGGTCTGGACGGAGGCGAGGTGGGCGGCCTTCAGCTTGTAATACCACTTGGCCGGCATGTCGGCATCCCCGATGAACATCAACGAGGGTTTGTGACGCAACCCGACGGCCAGATTCTTCATCGCGCGCTCGTCCTGCCCCAGGAACATCTTAGTGAGCGACCGGAAGATGAAATTGCCGAACGGGACCCAACTCAACCCATGCCAGAGCGCGGAAAAGTCCACGCGGCATTCCATGTCGCTGACCGGCGTGGCCATCAGGCGATTGGCGACCCAGAATCTTCCGCATTGCATGAGTTCCACCCGTTGGTTGGGTAGGATGAAATCGATCGTGGTCGTGAGCGGACCGCCATAGAGCCGTTGTAGCCAGTGAAAAGGCCCGCTGTTCTTAGCCGGTTGATGGGCGACCATCCGGAAGCCATTGGGGATCGGCTCGAAGGTCTTCGTTTTCTCATGCATCCGGGCATCGCTGCGCCACCATGAATGGACATAGGGTCCATGAACCGGATCGATCAAGCCGATAATGCCGTCATCCGGGGTGCAGGTGTAGGTCAGGGAGATGTGAAAGGATTGCTGCGGCTTGGACGGCAGCGGCAAACGAGGGGCGGGAGGCAACGCGGTCATGCCCCGCTCATCCGGAATGTACAACCAGATCATCCCGTCCGTTTCCTCCGCCGGGTACGTGGGGATCCCCACCTTGTCGGTTTGCAGGGCATCTCCCTGGACCAACGCAGGAATGTGGCGGCAGCGGCCATGCGTGTCGAATTGCCAGCCGTGATACGGACATTCCACGCGCTCCCCGTCGAACCGGCCGAACGAGAGCGGCATGCCGCGATGGGGACAGATGTCTCGCATGGCGGCCAGACCGCTTCTGCGGTCACGGCAGAGAAGAATCGGCAGACCGAGCATCGTCAGGGCTTTCATGGTTCCCGGGCGCAGG
>DATIBM010000030.1:0-7784 GCA_035457545.1 Nitrospiraceae bacterium | reverse complement strand
GAATTCCTCCTAAAGACCACACACAGCCGGCGATTCGACAAGGCGGCCGTCGCGGGCTCACCTCCGCGACGGCTTCCCATCTCTCAACGGCCGGTGCATGTCCCGCGTCTTGCCCTGTGAAAGACAACCGGGCAGAGCCGGCACCTCCGCCACGTAATAGCCGGCTTCGTCCTGCTCAATGACGACATGGAGCTTCATGAACTGGACGATCGCTGTTTCTCTACCTGCTCTGTTACGATACCGATGAGGAGCAGCCAGTACAGGCGAAGTGAGGAAAAGCCGACTTGAAGGTTTTCTCCGCCGGCGCAAGGAAGAAAGGCTTCGCCTGGTGAGCCGGCGGCTCACCCGAAGGTTGGTATGGTGCCGGAGCCGGGATTTGAACCCGGACAGCCCGGAGGGCGCCTGAAGGGAGCGACCTGCGGACAATGACCAAGAACAGCCCCGCCAAGGCCACCGGGGCGCACATTTCCATTACCGGCCGTCGGACACGGCAGCCAAGCGCTCATCGGAAACGTCGAGAGGGGCACTGGCCGGGACTTGGAGCCTCAGCCTGGTATGCCCATGCGCTGAGTATCTGTGGAGGGATGATACGGGCTCCTATGTCGGAGGAGGAAGAATTCTTCGCCGCACGACCCGTGCACGGCGATCGTGGAGGAGTTCCCTTCCACCCTAGAGAGGGAATGTATGGGATGGCACGAGGCAATCAAGGGCTTAAGGCGACGTCAGCCGTTTGTAAATCCTGCGAACATCGAACATCACCTGAAATCCGAAGGTAGGTCCGCTGTCAGTCTCTCCCACCACATCGTTCCACGTCTCTACGACTCCATAGGGGAAACGGAGAGCGAGGGACCCGAACTGCCGCTTGATTGAATGTCGACTGGGATCGGCGAACAGGCCGGAATCAATTGTGAAAGCGAACTCCAATTCCCATCGCGGAGGCACTCCGTCATGGTCGTCATAGGATGCGACCGAGATCGAAGCCTGCGCGAGGTATGCTTGTGCAGCTACTGTGGCGTTGGGGAAGGCCGCACCACCGAATACTTGACCGTATCTCCCCATGCCGGAAATCCGGACGAACCGCGAGAATCCTCGTAAGAAGGCGCTGTCTCCTACTACCGGCTCCAGCGCCTCGGCCAGTGAGAGGCGGCGCACGCCCATCTGGGCGAAGACCTCTTGGTAGAGCGACCCGGCGGCAAATCCTAGACCCGCAAAACCGACCTCGCGCTCCCCAAAGAGTTTGGCCCACCTCGTCAGCGATCCGTTAAACATGAAATCTGTCGTTTCGCGTTGCTGAGCGACCGGCTCCGTTTGGTTCCCCAGCAGTCGGTGCAGGAAGTCATTCTGCAGGTAGAGCGTCGGGTCCGCATGGGTTGGACCGGCCCCGACCGTCAGGTTGGTGCTCCAACCGGGGAATCTCCTGATACGTTCGGTCCAACTGACCGTGACGAAATTAAATCCGGCCGATTCCTGGATCGGATTGAACTTTCCGCCGGCCTCGTCGAACTCGGCAAAGCGATTGAAGGTCATGCCTGCGACAAGGGTTTCGTCCTGATCCGGATAGGCGATCGCACCCCAGTGCACACTTGGCGCGACAGGCTCTGCCCGCGCAGCAGGTACAAGGATCACGCTCAGCGACAGGCATGCTACGACCCGCCCGATGACGGCCCATACCGACCGCACCGCAACTCCTTAGACCCATCGGAAGTGATTTTTGTACTAACCAAGCGTCGTAAGAACAGTACCACACATGGCATCACCAGGACGCGCAGCTTCATGACGAAAGATCAGGGCATGTCTCGTCTGATGCGAGCCCCGATGAAGCAAGAGGCCCAGTCTAGACCTCTCGCTTTAGGATCTGTCCCACGGCCTGTGGGCTCCATGGAGCACCGGTCTTGGACGGAATGCACTGCGCGAGCAGTCAAAATCTTAAAGCAGTGCGGTGCAATCGCAACATGGAGCGGGCATGGAATATAGCTTCAGATGAAAACTATCCGGGCAAGTGATGAGAGGGGCAACGTACAGCTTTTCGATGAAATGGGAAGGGCCGTTGAGTCTGCCTCGTACGGATCATCAGTGAGAAGGAACGCAGTCATTGGGATGAAGACATCACCCGGCGCGCCATCGAGCTCGCAAAGTAGCTCGAAACGCCTTTTCATGAACCGCCCTCCTCTCAAAACACAATCTCTCTCCGTCAAGTTGCATAGTTCTGTCGATCACCCTTCACTTGATATCGTTCCTTTTTGGGGTCAGTCGGCGACAGTTCACGGACAAAAGGCGGACAATCAGGCACCGATGGAGAGATACATGAGTGTCAAAACCTGTAGCCGACTTCGATGATGTAGAAGTCGAGACCGAGGGAGTCAGAACCATAGATACCTGCGTCTGAGAAGTGCTGAAGGCGAAACCCCGCAAACGCATGAGAGATCGGATGGATTTGAAGCGCAGCGGTCAGTACAAGTTGAACGTGCCCTCCGAAGTCCTGAGCGCCGTATGTATCGCGACCGAAGAAACCCAAGCCTACCCCCGCATCAATCGATACGAATCCTCTCCAGCCGCTCAAGGCTACATTAGGCATGGCAGCCGCGATCAGTCCGGTGTGGCCTGCTGCGGAGAGAGCTCCCGCGCTGGTGATCAGTCTCGTCTCGACACTCCAAGGACTCTCACCTAGCGGCCATGACCATGGAAGCCTGAAGGTGGCGGCTACGTCGACAAGGTCAAATTGTTCTGTCTGTCGCTTCCCCAAAAGAGGTTCTTCTCTGGTGAACCCGTAGCGTGGGCCGATGCTCAAGAGAGTGATATCCCCCGCAATGCTCTTTCCATGGATCAGGATGAACAGCCCCGGAGTCGCTAGTGCAACAATCAGGCATGAAGAGCGAACAAGCCTTACCCATTCCAGTCTCGGCAGGTTGGCTTTCTTCGATCCAATGAAAGACAAGGAGCTTGGCACGGCACTGACAGCGGTATGACTCTCTCTCGGACCGCCTATTTTACGAAATCGCACGTCGCCTAGGAAAGGCGCATATAGAACTTAACCAGTTGTGGAGCCTGTCGGTATTGGTGTCCGTGTGGGGATGAACCGATGAGGCTCCCGAAATTAGAGCAAAATCGGCCCTATTTGATGCATCGCCATCACGCCCTCTCGAAAACGCTGTACACCGTTAGCAATCACGAGGGATGGATCGAATACCTCGGGGATGTCGGCCCGGCACTGAAAGACTGGAGGGCGGCCATTATCGAAGACCTCGGAACCAGAAAATGTACCGGGAGTCTTTTTTATGGGAGCCGCGCTGCCGCGAAATTGACCATCCCGCCCGCTGCAATTTGGCCACCGCTTCAGCGCCCGAACAGAGCCTCAGGCGTTCCGCCATCAGACAACGATCTCGACGGTCTGCCTCCCCTGAAGTTTGCTCTTGGCCTCCATCACTTCAAGCCACCCTTCAATCGCTTCTTTCACATTCACGAGGGCTTCTTCCTGCGTCTTGCCCTGTGAAAGACAGCCAGGGAGAGCCGGTGCCTCCGCCACGTCATAGCCGGCTTCATCCTGATCTATGACGACATGGAGCTTCATGAACGGTCTTGTCGGTGCTTCTCCGGCGACGGCCATGAAGAAGCCTTGCCTGATAAGCTGCCGACACACGCCAAGCCAAGATTGACGACTTCGCGCAGTTTTGCTAGGGGGACAGGCCGAGCGCCACCGATAACGGGATGGCCCATATCCGATCGGCGAGCCGTTCCGCCCGCGGTCCGGTGTGAATTAAAATTCCATGAGGCACGCCTTTCTTATACTCATCCAGAAAGAGACGCAAATGGGCGATATCGCTTGACTGAGGCCGACCAGTCGCCTTGATTTCGACCGGAACCACGGTTCCTTTCTGCTCAATGACGAAATCCACCTCCGCCCCCCCGGCCGTCCTCCAATACAGCACTTCCGGCTTCGGTGTCACGGTTTCCCGCCACGCGAGCAGGTCGCCGAACACCAACGTCTCAAGCAAAGGACCCCGCAAGCCCGCCTTGTCCAGGTCGGCCTCGGAGTTGACTCCCGACAGGAACGCCGCAAGGCCGCTATCGCAGAAGAAGAGCCGCGGAGTCTTGATCAGCCGCTTGGTGCGATTGACTGCATAGGCGGGAAGCCGATGGAGCAGATAGGACGCTTCCAGAAGATTGAGATAGCGATGCGCCGTCGACTGGGATAACCCCACGTCACGGGCTAATTCGGTCTGGTTGACGAGCGCGCCCGACCGTAGCGCAGCCGCGCGCATGAGTCGGCGGAAATCGATTAGATTCTCGATGGTCGAGAGAGCCTGGAGATCCCGCTCCAGATACGTGCGCACATACCCATCCAACCATGCTCGCTGCACGGCAGGCTCCGTGTCCAAGACGGTCGGCGGAAACCCGCTCTGCAAGACCCGCTGGCTCACATTCGAGACCGAGACATGGGTGCCTTCGAATTGCGACGGGTCGGCCAGGATTCGCTCCCACCGGCCGACGGTTCCGAGCCCCACACGTTCCGCGGCGCTAAAGGGATACAACGTGAGGTAGATCGCCCGACCGGCCAGTGTTTCGGACACGGTGCGAAGCAATGCAAGGTTGGCGGACCCGGAGAGGAGATATCGCCCGAGTTTACGCTCTCGATCCACCGCTCGCTTGATGGCTAGGAGCAGCTTCGGGCTCCGCTGGATTTCGTCGATGGCGATCGGTCGCTTGCCGAACAGCAGGGACTCAGGCTCTCGCTCAGCCAGATCGAGTAGGTCGATGTCGTCCAGCGTGCGGTAGTCACGGCTGGACTCGGGAAGTAATTCCCTGATCAGGGTGCTCTTTCCCGTCTGTCTGGCCCCAGTCAAAATGACCACGGGAAACGCCTTGAGCGCGCGGGCTACTGTCTCTGTAAGGTGCCGGGGAAGGGGGGTTACTTGATCATTCATGCCATGAATGATAATCATTCACGCCGTGAATAGCAACCAAGCCAGCATGTCGCCCTGTGCGTGCACGATCAGTCCTGCCGGCTGCCATGAAGGGAGTAGGAATTGACCGGATGGGTAATGAAGAGCGGCCTGAAAAAGCAAGGAGAAGAATCACGTGAGGTGTTTCTCCGCGGGCGTCATGAAGAAGGCTACGCCCGAAGAGCCCGCGGTACACGCCAAGCAAGGGATGGTGCCGAAGCCGGGATTTGAACCCGGACACCCCGGAGGGCGCTAGACCCTGAATCTAGTGCGTCTGCCAGTTCCGCCACTTCGGCACTTACAGGCTGCTGAAAATGCTCTCCCGCGTCGTTCTCAGTTGTCCATCCGCCTCGACGTACCAACCTCCAGTACGCCTCGGCGCCTGGACTCCTTGCGGCCTAGCGGGAACCCATTTTGAGCAGCCTGCTAATACCAGACCGCTACGGTACGCTTGCACTCCCCGCGGCCTCGTTGAAGACCATTTTGAGCGCGCCTGACGAATGCATCCTCGCGATTCCTGACCCGATGCGATGATGCAGCCTGATTATGGCGAAGGGGCTCAGGTTCCGTCAAGGTGACGCGTTCGCTAGCTGCGGCTTTTCCGGCGCCCTCAGCGTCCGACAGCCGCGTTGCTCGACCGGTCCGACCGGACCAGCGGTACCTCGCGGCTCAAGTCCCAGGCGCCGGTGAGGGCAAAGTCGCGAAGATCGCCGCTGAGCACGATACGCTCGCGCGTGATCGCCGCAGCGCCCAGGACGAACGATGCGGGGATGTGCGGCGCCTCGTCCACCACCAGCACGTCGAACCGCACCCGCGCGAACAGGGAATCGCTGAGGACGCGCCCGGCAGTCGTGGCCACGATCCGCTTGTTCTGGACGAAGGCCTGCCGGTTCGTGCCTTCTTCGGCCGCGAGCAGCTCCCGGATTTTCTTCGTGCCGCCCAGCCGGACGACCTCCTCCTTGAGTTCGTCATACTCCGGCCGCATGTCGCGCGGGACCGCCGCCTCCGGTGCCAGCTCGTCGATGCGCGCCTTCGCGATGTCCAATTCCTTCTTTAAGCCAATGGTCTGCTGCTCGTAGATCTGCCGGTACTCGGCCAACGTCTCCACGTTCTTTCCCACCGACTGCATCGCGAGACGCTTCCAGATCGGCAGCGCTTCATATTGGGCCACGATCTGATCGATCTCGGCGATCTTGGTCCGGCATTCCGTCAACTGCGTCATCAAGCGCCATTCGAGCAACCGGACCTCGTCCAGCTCCTGCTGCTTCTGCGCCTTGTAGGCCAGGATCGGGGTCAGCTCGCGGAAGCGCTCGTACTTGCGACGCAGGGCCGCCTTGTCCGCCCGGGACTTGGCAAAAAACTGATGCATCTGCGCCTCGAACCCCAACTCCGTCAGCGGAATGCCCAGCCGCTCCCGCTCGACCGCCACCTCATACCTGGTGAGATAGGTCTTATAGGTGAGGCCGGCCGCCTTGAGGTTCTTGGCCAGGCTTGCCGTCAGGTCGTCCGACATTCGATGGTCGGGACTGATCAAGAGAACGCGCTTATTGGCCCGGACCAACTCGACCAGCAGCGTCGCCAGGCGACTGCGGCGTTCCGCCAGATTGTCGGCCCAGACGGTCGTGAGGACCGAGGTCCCGGCCGCCTTCATGGTCTGGGCCGCCTGCGCGGGATCGCCTTCCAGCAATCCGGTCAACCGTTCGGCCGGTCCAAGCGTAAAGGCCGAGGACTTGGCGACGATCTCGGAAAGTCGCTGCGCCGCCGCATCGACAAAGGCCGTGGCGTCGGGCACGATCGTCGCCGAAGCCTGTTGCGCTCCAAGATCGTCCACGATCTGGATGAGCGCCTGCGATCCCTCCTGTGCCAGCACCAGCCCTTCGGTCGGCTCCATCCCCTCCGGCAAGACAATGGTGACCGGCACGTCGTCGAGCAAGGTGGCGCTGGGGGCCAGGTCCGCTCGATACAGGTGCAGGGTCCCAACGGTCGCTTGCCGATGGAGATTGGTCGTCTCGATCGGCGCATCGAATCGGGCGGCCTCCGGTGAATGGCGCCAGGCCTTCAGCTTGGCGGAGCTCTGTTCAATGGAAGTGAGAATGGACATGGTGCATCATCCACGGGCACGACGCCGACTCCGGCCGCTCGTGGGCAGTGCACAATACTGAATTGAGCCTCCGGTCGTCCAGCCATCGTCCGGCCGGCCGGGACCGAAATCGTGTGTGAGATTGGTGTGATGCCCGCCATCCGGCCAGGACTGTCCCGGCCATTCGCACGCTCGATGGCCTCCAACGCATCCCCGCAATCTCGTTGACTTTCGGTGCCGGTGGCCTGTATGGTGAACGGTCTTTTCACCAGTCAAGGAGCAGGGGCTATGAAGGTCATTTTGCAAGAAACCTTGGAAGGCATTGGCAACCTCGGCGACGTCCTGGATGTCTCCGACGGGTTTGCGCGTAATTTTCTGTTGCCCCGCCGCAAGGCGGTGGAGGCCAGCACCAGGAACGTGAAGGAGTTCGAGCACGCCAAGCGGGTCGCGGCCGAACGGGCCCAGAAGGAACGGTTGGAAATCGAGGCCCATGCCAAGAAGATTTCGGCCGTGTCGCTCACGATCCCGGTCCAGGTCGGCAAAGACGACAAGCTGTTCGGATCGGTCACCAATAAGGACATCGCCGACGGGTTGGCCGCCCACGGCTTTACGGTCGATCGCCGGAAGGTCCAGTTGGCGCATCCGATCAAGGAACTGGGCACGCATACGGTGCCGATCAAGCTGCCGCGGGACGTGACCGCCGCGGTCGCCGTGCATGTCGTGAAGAAACAAGAAGAGACCGAACCTGAGGCCGTCCAAGCGGC
>DATIBM010000029.1:0-2433 GCA_035457545.1 Nitrospiraceae bacterium | reverse complement strand
TCCGTTGAGCTGGATCATCGGATGTTTCGGCTTGGCGCTTCTATTGGCGTGGCTTCCCTGGTCGGCCCGGCGGCAACGATGGCTGCGGATCGCACTGACGACCGGCATGGCGCTCCTGTTCCTGGCCGCCTCGCCGATCGTCTCCTATACCTTCATGAGCGGGCTTGAAGGCTGGTATCCGCCGGTTCGGGCGATTGATCGCCAATTCGATGCGATAGTGGTCTTGGGCGGCGGCATCAAAGAGCCGGGCACTCTGAGACCGGCGGTGGAGTTATCCGACGAATCACGGCACCGCACAATCTGCGGTGCGGACCTCTATCAGCAGGGAGCCGCCGGCCGACTCGTGATGACGGGGGGCGGCATGCGCATCTTCGGAGGACCCGACGTCAAGGTCGCGCCGGCCATGAAAGCCTGGGCCGTCCAGCTCGGCGTGCCGCCGGACGCCATTCTCGTAGACGAGGAGGCACGGACGACGTATGAAAATGCGCTCGGCACGAGACGGGTGCTCGGGCAGGCCAGGTCCATTCTCCTGGTGACGACCGCATACCATATTCCCAGGGCCACGGCGCTGTTTCAAAAACAAGGATTTGAGGTGACGCCTTACGCCTGCGGATTTCACGCAAAAGATCGTCTGACGGACGACTGGGATGATCTGACGCCTTTTGACTTTCTGCCCAGCAGCGGGGCGCTCCAACGAATGACCCAAGCCGTCGACGAAACGGTCGGCATGATGGTGTACTGGCTGTCAGGACGCTTGTAAGAGACACAAGAGGAGGCGAACGAGGAGACCCGCAGAGGGGTCTTCAACAACAGGCGCCCCATTGATGTCCCTCTGCCCCGCCTCCCCCGCCGGAAACCGAAGAGTGCACCGCTACAGAAGTAGAGTACCGGCAAGCCAGCACCGCCGCATTGAAGAGGGCAGCGGCAAGGCGTCCGCATCTCAGGAATGGTCCGGCGCCTGCGCTTCCATTAATTGAATGAGCGCCCGGTACGTCAATTCTCTCGTTCGCGCCTTCGTGACCGGCTCGGTCGCGGCATTGGTTTCCAACCAGACCCGCTCGGCCAGATGCGCTCCCGAGGCATTGCAGAAGCTCCACATCTCATGCAGAAAGTCATCGGGCAACCCGACCTGCATCCCCTCCGACTCAATCCGATCGTCCAAGAGAGCCAGGAGGTCGGACAGGGCTTCGTCCGGGCGGTAGGGCTGGCTGGCAAATCCGAACTGTGCTTGGGCGGACGCCTCCTGCTTCGCCTGCTCGACCAGGTCGCCCATATATCCTTTCAACAGGCCTACGATGTGTCCCGAAGCGTTCATCAACTGTTCCTCCGACGATATTATCTGGGTTCTGTCTGAGCCGAGCAAGGCACGCCATGCGACACGCCCGTTATATTGACCGGCCGGCAAACCGTTCTCTATGATGCAGGATCTCGCACCCGCGTGAACCCATGACGACCGGTACGACCGAACATTTCGAGATCGCGCTGAATACGCCTGCCGGCCGGCTCACCACCGCCGTCGATGTCCCGACCGGCTTCGTCCCCGTCAGCGCCATTGTGCCCCTGATGCGGAGGTTGGGTGAAGAGGCGCATGCGTTGGAGCAAGCCAGGCTCATCGCGACCGGCAAGGTCATCTCCTGTCAAAAAGGCTGCGCCGCCTGCTGCCGCATGATGGTGCCCCTGTCAGGGCCCGAAGCCTTCGCGCTCCGGGACTATGTCCGTGGTCTGCCGGGTGAACGGCAGGCGCGCATTGCCGAACGATTCGCTCAAGCGAAATCCCGGCTGCTGTCTCACGGGCTCTGGCATCGCCTGCGCGACATGAGCGAGGCGGAACAGCCTCCTGACGATAACGCCCTGGAACCGGTGAATCGTGACTACTATGCCCTGCGCATGCCCTGCCCGTTCCTCGAGGACGAACTCTGTTCGATTTATGAAGAGCGCCCCGCGGCCTGCCGTGAACTCCTGGTGACATCGCCGGCCGAATGGTGTCAGGATCTGGTGACGCACCCGGTTGAAGAAGTGCCGCCGCCGGTGCGCATGGGGCCGGCGCTGGGGCTGTTATGGGGAGATCTGAGCAAGACGGCACCCCGGCTGATTCCCTTGCCGCTGGCGCTGGAGTGGGCCGAGCGCCATCACCGTGAGAATGAGGCCAAGTGGCCGGGCACGCAACTGCTGGATCAGGCGCTGGACAAAGTCTGGCGCTTCCTGAGCCAGGCGTTTCAGAAGAAGTGATGCGTGATCGGTGATGAGTGATGCGTTACGCTCCCTCGAATGATACGGTGCGCCTCCTCACGCTCCCTGATCACCCATCGCCCATCACTTTTCACTTCGTAAGGAGCCATGATGCAAAAGCCCGTGATCGCCTGTTTGGATTTGGAAGGTGTGCTCGTGCCGGAAATTTGGATCAATGTGGCCTTGAAGACCGGCATTGAGGAG
>DATIBM010000028.1:0-9168 GCA_035457545.1 Nitrospiraceae bacterium | reverse complement strand
TACCGCCTCCATCTTGGAGCACTCCTTCTCGTCAGTCTGATGACCATCTCTCTCGAGGCGACGCCCCTGCCCGCCCAACAGCCGGAGACCCTGACCATTGCGGCCGCGAACAGTCTCCGCGACGCCTTCCGGGAGGTGCTGCCGCTCTTCGAAGCGCAGCACCCCGACATCAGGGTGCGGGTCATCTACGGCCCCTCCCAGACGCTCCGGAAGCAAATCGAGGAGGGGGCGCCGGTCGATGTGTTTCTGCCCTCCTTGATCGAAGAGATCGAGGATCTCGAAAAGAAAAGCTTGCTGATCAGCGGGACCAAGTATGTCTATGGAGGAACCTCGTTGGTGCTCGTGACCAATGCGGCGCTGCCGGCTCCGGTCGGCTCGATCCAGGACCTCAAGACCATCCCGATTCGACGTCTGGCCGTCGGGGATCCCAAGACGTCCTCGGTCGGGAAAGTCGCCTCGCAGTTCCTCAAATACAGCCAACTGGATGAACGGCTCAGGTCTCACTATGTCTATGGCGAACATTCCAGAGCCGTCCTCGACCTGGTGGCCCAAGGGGAGGCGGAGCTGGGGATCGTGTACCGAACGGACGCGGTCTCCAACGCGAAAGTGCGGATCGTCGATACGGCTCCGGAAGGCTCTCATATCCCCATCCATTATGGAGTCGCCGTGGTTTGGTCCCATCGGAATCTGGCTTGGGGCCAAGGATTTATCGAGTTCCTCTCAACCGCGCAGGTCCAAACCTCGTTGCAGAAACACGGATTCGATCGGGTCTCATCGGACACAGGCCTGGCTCAACGGCAGGAGGTCAAACCATGAACCACAGCAGCAAGACGCAGAGAAAAGGACGGGCCTGGCTGTTTCAAGCGGCGGCCATCATGATCGGACTGGCAGTCCTGCCCGGTTGCGCGGCTCAGCCTCCCGTCAAGACCACCGCCGTGTGGGAAGCCGGGCGAAACGTGGTCCGGCTTGAGTCCGATCCGGAGTCCTCCTCCAATTCTCATCCGGCCACATTGACGTCGGCAGAGGTCGGCACGTTGCTGCGAGGCGTGCGTGCCTGGGAGCGGCGGAACATTGTTCATCGCCTGTATTCGGGCGACGCTCCAAGGACCAGAGCTTTCCGGGATGATGAAATCGCCCTCTTGGCGCCCGCGTTGTCCAAGGCCCTGGCGCAAGCCGGTCCGACCGAACGCGTCTATTTTCATCTGAGCCACGCCACGGAAGCCGGCGAGGAAGAAACGACCACCGGATGGGTGGCCATCCGAGAGCCCATTTTGCACCTCGCGGTGAGCGAGGTACACGACCGGCACGGGCCGATGCCGGACATCAGCAAATACGACCGGCAAATGCCGAACGTCCCGGAAGTCTCCGCCGCCTTCGATGTGATCTTCGAGCCGGAGGAATACCTCAAGGCCGTGGAGTCCAAGGGACGCTTCTGGGCGCCGGATCAGCGGGAAGAATTGCAGATCCGGTATCGAGAAGCCTTGGGGTCCATGCCGGCGCATCCTGGAACACAGAAGAACTCAGCGCCCAATCCGTCTTTACCCTGAGTTGTAGAGGAGGCGTCATGGCGATCCTGGTTGTGGGCGGTGATTCGGCACGGGCGATCGTCGCGGGGCTTGAGGCGGACATTGCCGCGCTGTCACCGGAGAGCGACCTGCAACAGTTGGTGAAGGCCAATCTGATCACCCACGACTGGAAACAGGCTCGCCAGAAAGGCACCGTCACCACGTCGGTCGTGGCACTGGGCGTCCGCAAAGGCAACCCCAAAGCCATTCCTACCTGGGAAGACCTCGCGAAACCTGGCGTGGCCGTCCTCTATCCGAGTCCCAAGACCTCCGGCGGGGCGATGTGGGACGTCACTGCGATCTATGGGGCGGGACTGAAGCTGGCAAGAAACGCGGATTATCGGAAGACGCGGCGGAACTGTACACGGCTGATCTACTCAAGGGCGTGCAACGCAATGTGAAGGTCATGGACAAGAGCGGGCGCGAATCGGTCACGACGTTCGAACGGGGCGTGGGAGACGTGATCGTCACCTATGAAAATGAGCTGTCCAACGGATTCAACAGGGCCGGCCCTACGAACTCATCATTCCCGCGGCAACGGCACTGATCGAAAATCCCGTAGCCGTAGTCGACCGGAATGTGGACAAGCACAAGGTGCGCGCCCTCGCCGAGGCATTTGTGGCGTTTTTCTATGAAGCGGAGTCTCAGCGAGCCGTTGCCGGCTTCGGCTTCCGGCCGACGAATCAGCCTGTGGCAGCCGCCTTCGCGGCGACCTTCGCCTCCCCGCCGGAACTGTTCACGATCGCCCACTGGGGGATGGGACAACGTCCTGGCCACGGTCTTCGGTCCTCAAGGAAGCTGGACCAAGTCGATCGAAGAGATGGCGCAGGCGTAATAAGATGGCTGCCTTCTGGTGCAATCCGGTCGTCACACGTTGCTTCCATGGAGTGAACACGACGCACGGGCTCCCTTAGCGCTACCCCTCACGGTGATCGGCCGGAACACTCATGGAACGGCGGGCTTGGTCAGATCGTTGTTCACCCAATTATTGGCCGCGTTGACGTCGATGCCCCCGGCGGGCGGCGGTTTGTCGAGATCGACATATTGGAACGTCCCGAAGGGCTGGATCTGCTCGTCCGTGGGCAATTGATTCCGGTCCCAGCCCCCGCCGAGCGCGCGGATCAGCGCCACCGAGGCCCGCAGCAGCTCGGCCTTGATCTGCACGGCGTCGATGCGCGCCGTGAGCGTGGCGACCTGCGCGTAAATAAGCTCCAGGCTGGATGCCAGCCCGCCCTGATAGAGCTCCGTGGTGAGGTTTTGCGTTTTCAGCGTGGCGCCGACGGCGGCTTCTTGCCGATTGGCGGCGGCGGTCAGCCGGTTCGTCAGGCTTAAATTGTTCTCGACTTCGCGAAAGGCGTTGAGCACCGTCGACCGGTATCGATCTTCCGTCTCGCGATAGGCCGACCAAGCCTGCTGCAACTGGGCGCGGCGATACCCTCCCTGGAAGACCGGCAGCGCCACGCTGGCGCCATAGGACCAAAAACTATTGGCCAGCGAGATCAAATTGATGCCGGCGTCTTCGAATCCGCCGCCGGCCCGGAACCTCACATCGGGGAAAAAGGCCGCGCGCGCGATGCCGATGGCGCGGTTCGCCTGCGCCATCCGGCGCTCCATCCCCGCCACGTCGGGCCGACGCTCCAGCAAGGTGGACGGGATCGTCTGTGGAATCGTGAAATTCGCGACGCGAAGGTCATCCACCGGCTTGACCGTGAAGCTGGCCGGCGCCATGTTGACCAGGACGGCGATCGCTTGTTCCGTCACCTGGCGCTGTCCTTGAACCCGCGCCAATTGCGTCTCCGTGCTGAACAGCAGCGATTCGACCCGGGCCACGTCAAGGGCCGACGCGATGGCGCCGGCGAACTGCGCCTTGACGAGGTCGAGCGACTGCCTGTAGAGGTCGATCGATTGGGCATAGATCGCCACTTGCGCGTCATAGCCGCGCAGCGTGAAATAGTTTGCCGCGATTTCCGCCTGCAGGCTGAGGCGCGCCAGCCCGTATTCGGCGGCCCGCTCCTCGGCGCGGTAGAGTTCCACGCGCGTCGCATTGCGGATCGCCGACCAGAAATCGGGCTCCCAGGACGCGATTCCCCCGCCCCATACGCTCGATTCTTCGAGGGGCTCGTCGGGGGCGCGAAAGAGGCGATTGACGGACTGCCGATTGTCGGACGCGTCGAACCCCAGGCCGACCTGCGGGATGCGGCGCGAACGGGCCTTCATCATCATATCGCGGGCCTGGACAAACCGTTCGGCGGCGGCCTGCAGATCCGGGTTGGCCGCCATGGCCTGTTCCTCGAGCCTGTTCAGGACCGGATCGTTGAACAGCTTCCACCAATCCTGCCGCAATTCCCCGTCCGACGGCTTCGCCTCGACGAAGGGACTCGATCCGTGCCATGAGGCGGGGACGACGTAGTGGGGCGGCTGATAGTCGGGCGCCAGATCGGCGTGCGGCAGCCAGTCGCTTTGGCAAGCGGATAGATTGAGCATCAACAGGAGCAAGCCGCTGCGCCGCCGAAAGGCGCCAACCATGGATGACACGTCCGATCTCAGGCGCATGCGCAAGCCGATGATCATGGCGAGACCGACGATGATTTCGCCGATTGTTCCTTTGGCCCAGATCGATCATGCGGTTGTGATGTGTCTGTTGACGTCGAGGACTCGGTATTGACCAGATCATAACCGGGCGCCGGCGTCACGACGCGCACCTGGTCGCCTTCGAGCAACGCGGCGCTGGGATTGTTGATAATGCGGTCGCTTTCGGAAATCCCCTCCGCCACTTCAACAACTTGGTCCATGAGTTTGCTCACCGTGATGGATTTCAAGTGGACCCGGTCGTCCTCCGTCACCACGGCCACTTGCGTCCCGTGCTCCTGGAACACCAACGCGGTGGAGGGCATCGTGAAGGCTTGCCGATCGACCGGGGCCGTGAGATGGACCTCGGCGTAGGAGCCTGGCCAGAGCGCCCGGTCCTCATTGTCGATCGTAAAAACCGTCACCGCAGTGCGCGTGCTCACATCGAATCCCTTCGACACCGTCAGAAATTTCGCGGTGAAATGACGATTGGGCAGTTGCGGCACGGTCACGTCGGCCGTCAGACCCGGCTGAAGGAAGGGCCCGAACGATTCCGGCACGTTGACGAAGAGGCGCAAGATATGGACGTCGGCCACTGTAAAGAGGTTGCTTTTCGCATTGGGGGTGCTGAGATTGCCTTCCTTGCTGACCAGGTCGCCGACGTTGATGTTGCGCTGGGTCACCACGCCGTCGAAGGGCGCGACGATCGTTTTGAACCGAATGAACGCCTCGATGTTCCTGACCTTTTGTTCCGCGGCCTTGACCTTCGCCGCTTCGGCTTTCAACTCCTGTTCCTTCACCGTGATCGACTGTTCTGACACGGCATGATTCGGGCGGAGGGCGATCCAGCGCTTCGCGGTCACCTCGGCGAGCTTATACCTCGCGCGCTCCGTATCCAGATCCGCCTTGGCCTGCGCATATTCGGCGTCGAGATCGGGCGCGTTGATTTCGGCGAGGATGTCGCCTGCCTTGACCTGGTCTCCGTAGTCCTTGTACCACATCTTCACATAGCCCGTGACTCGCGCGTACATCGGCGCCTCGTACCAGCCCACAATATTGCCGGGAAGCGTAATGGTCTCGGTCGCCGGCACCGGCTTTGGAGAAACGACGGCCACGGTGGGGACGGCCTCTTCGAGCGTCTTCTCGCGGAGCAGCGCGGCGTCGCTCCTGCTCTCATGAATCCGATAGCCGACATAGAGCCCGCACAGCAGGATCGCGAAAAGCGCCGCGCTCCTTCCACCGAATGTCTTCATCATGAAGCCTGTTCCTTTTGCCGAGCTGTTCGCCGGCTGTAGATCATCGCGTACACGCAGGGCACGAAAAACAGGGTGAAGACGGTGGCCACGAGCAACCCGCCGATCACGGCGCGGCCCAGCGGCGCATTCTGGGAATAGCCCGTTGCCATGGGAACCATCCCGATGATCATGGCCGAGGCCGTCATGAGCACAGGACGGAAGCGGGTCTTTCCGGCTTCGATCGCGGCCACGAGCGCGTCGCCGTGCTCCTGGAGCCGCTCGCGCGCATAGGACACGACGAGGATCGAATTGGCGGTCCCCGTCCCCATGGTCATGATGGCCCCCGTCAGCGCGGGCTCCGACAGACGCGTATGGGTCAGGAACAAGGCCCATGCGATGCCCGCCAGCGCGCCGGGCAACGCCGTGATGATGATGAAGGGGTCGAGCCAGGATTGGAAGTTGACGACGATCAGCAGATACACCAGCACGATCGCGGCGAGCAGTCCGAACATCAGCTCGAAATAGGCGTCGTGCATCAGTGACGCCTGGCCATGGATCTCGACCTCGGCGCTCCGGGGCTTCTCGTGCTCCATGCTGTGGGCAATCCTCTTGACATCCGCCAGCACGCCGCCAAGATCGCGCCCTTCGGCGGAGACGTAGATGTCGAACAGCGGCATGATGTTGCCGTGCGTGATCACGCCCGGCGTGCCCTCCGCCGACAGGTTGGCTAAATTGCCGAGCAACTGCACATCATGATCGTTCGACGCGTTCCCCGAGGCATCGACCGGGACGGTCTTGATGCTATTGACGCTGTTGATCTGCGGCTGCGGCGTATAGACATTGATCAGATACGACATGCCGGTGCTCGGATCGAGCCAGTAGATCTGGTCAACCTGTTGACTCCCGGCCGTCGTCATGAGCAGATTGTCGGCCATGTTTTTCAAGGTCCTGTTGACGCCGAGTCCGAACGTGCGGTCGCCTTCGACCATGAGGGTCGGCGTGCGCATCGTCTGCTGAATCACCACGTCCGCGGCGCCGGGGATCTCCCGAAGCTTGCCCGCCAATTTGCGGGCAAACTCGTAGTTGGGGTACATGTCGGGGCCGTTGACCTGCACGTCGATCGGCGCGGGCGCGCCGAAGTTGAGAATTTTTGCGGTCAGATCGGACGGCTGGAACGTGAACTCGGTGCCCGGATAGCGCTCCTTCAAGCCCTTGCGAAGAATGCGGCGGTAATCCCACACCGGCGATTTTTCATCCTTCAGCAGGATCGTCAGATCGCAGTCCTGAGAACCGATCGTCGGCGTCGGGATGAAGGCGAGGTTGTGCGGCCCGACCGGCAGGCCGCAGTTGCTGACGATGTTTTCGACCTGACCGGGCAGCAACTCCTCGACGCTGTTGGAGACGAGCGTGGCGATGCGTCCCGACACCTCGATGCGCGTCCCGAGCGGCGCCCGCATATGCATCTGAATGACCCCCGACCGGATCTCGGGAAAGTAATCGCGCCCGAAGAAGAAAAAGAGGGAGAGGGAGCCCGCCGCGATGGCCAGAGCAATCGTGACGAAGGCGCGGCGATGGGCGATCACCTGTTCGAGCAACGCGCCGTAGCCATCGCGGAACCGATCGAAGCGCTGCTCGAACCCCTTCTGAAAACGGACGAAGGGGTTGCGCGACGGTTCGACATCCGATCGCCCGTGTTGTTCACGCGGCTGCGACATGGTGGCTCTTCATCATATATTTCGCCATGGTCGGCACCAGCGTGCGCGACAGGATGAAGGAGGCGAGCATCGCGATGATGACCGCCTCCGCCATGGGCTTGAACAGGTAACCGGCGACGCCGCCGAGCTGGAAGAGGGGAAGCCAGACGATCGCGATGCACAGGGTGGCGACGAGCGTCGGGACGACGATTTGATTGGCGGCGTCGATGATGGCTTGCTCGAGCGGCTTGCCCATTTCGAGGTGGCGATCGATATTCTCGATCATCACGGTCGCGTCGTCGACCAGAATGCCGACGGCCAGCGCCAACCCGCCCAAGGTCATGACGTTGATCGTCTCTCCAAGCCAATGCAGGCCGATGATGGCGGTCAGAATGGACAACGGGATCGAGGTCCAGACGATGACCGTGGCCCGCCAGGAGCCGAGAAGCAACAGCACGATGAGGCCGACCAGCGCGCCGGCGGTCGCCATTTCATGCACGACGTCCGAGATCGAATCCTTCACGAACGTCGAGGCGTCGTCGAGGAGCCTGATCTTCACGCCCTCCGGAGAGACTTGCTCGGCGCGCGGGATCATCTTCTTGATCCCCTCGACCACGTCGAGGGTCGAGGCCTCCGTGCTCTTCATCGCGACGATGATGACGGTCTGCTTGCCCTTCACCAGCACCGCGTTCTGTTGCACCCGGCCCATGAGGCGCACGGTGGCGACGTCGCGCAGATAGACGAACGCATTGCCTTCCCGCTTGATCGGGATATTGGCGAAATCATCAATCTTCAACGGCGAGGCGTTCGTCAGCACGATCCAGTCGGTCTGCTTGATTTTGATGTCGCCGGACGGCAGCACGAGGTACTGCTTCATGAGGACATCGTGAATGTCCGACGGCGTCAGGTGACGGGCGAGCATTTTCTGCTGGTCGAGATTGACCATGACCTGCATGTCCTGCCCCCCGTAGGGGTGCGGCAGGACGATCCCCGGCACCGTCACGAGCAGGGGGCGGATGCGCATGTAGGCGAGGTTATAGAGTTCCGCGGGCGTCATGTTGTCGGAGCTGATTTCGAGCATGGCCACCGGGATCGAGGATGGCGCGAGACGCATGACCATGGGCGGCGAAATATCGGGCGGCAGCGCCTTGACGACGTTCTGCGCGATGCCCACGATGTCCGCTTCGGCCCGGCCCACGTCGACTCCGTCCTGGAGGAAAATATTGGTGATGCTGCTGCCATAGTAGGAGTGGCTATGGATGTATTTGATGCCTTCCACCGTCGAGGTCAGGAACCGTTCGAACAGATAGGTGATGCGTCCTTCTACCTGCTGCGGCAGCAGGCCTGAGTAAATCCAGACCACCGAGGTGACGGGAATCGTGATGTTCGGGAAGACGTCCGTCGGCATGTGGAGCACTGTCAGGCCCCCCAACAACACGATCAGGATGGACATGACGACGAAGGTGTAGGGCCTGCGCAGGGCAATGAGGACGATCTCGTTCATGCCTGGTTCATCCGCGAAGTCTGCCCCATGCGGTCGGATGGTCCGTCACACAGATCTCGCCGGTTTAGGAAGGACCGCCCTGGCCGCGAGCCGAGACCATCGCCAGTACGTACAGCAAAGCCCATACCTGATCGTCTGATTCGCTCAACCTATGGGTCGGGAATGGCAGGAGGTACGTCATACTTATCCGGACAAGACATCGGCGGCTCTGACCCGGTTCGGACCGGACGGCACCAAACTCCGCATGGTGCATTTGATCACAGAGCGCGTCGTGCGGAATCACACGATTCGGCGGGTCGTGCGGGCGAGGCGGTCGTGCAAGCGCCTGTCGGGAACCCGTTGGAGATGCGATGGTTGGACCGGTTTTCCCCGGTTCATCTCATGAGGACGATCGTGGGTATTGATTTTGCTGTTCAAGCCGCACACATGGGCATCACCTCATCGGACCTCTTCGTGAATCGGGTCAAGAAAAGGAGTACCATGACGGGAATTCGGGCATTCTGCATGGCGATGGTGGTCAGTGGGCTTGGAGGCATTGTGGCGACGGGAGAACCTGTTCGAGCCGAGACCCTGACGCTGGGGGCCGCGCCCAGTTTGAAGGC
>DATIBM010000027.1:0-2282 GCA_035457545.1 Nitrospiraceae bacterium | reverse complement strand
CTCTTTTGTGGAGCGGTTCTTGCGGGAAGCGCGTGCCATGGCGCGCCTTCAGCACGACAACATTGTCTCGATCTATGCGGTCGAGGAAGACCAGCAGACCCAATTCCTGGTCATGGAGTTTTGCGCCGGCAGCAACCTCCGTGCCCTGATTCGCAATCAGCCGCAACTTTCCCTTCAAGACGCCGTCCGGCTCTCCCATCAACTCGCCAGCGCGCTGGCCTATGCCCACGGACAGGGCATTATTCACCGCGACATCAAGCCCGCGAATGTCCTGGTCGACAAAAAGGGGAAGGCCAAGCTCACGGATTTCGGCATCGCCGCGGCGCTGGACGAAGCATCCATTACCATGACCGGTCAGGTCATCGGGACGCCGGAATACATGTCACCCGAGCAAGCGCGGGGACTCAAGCTGGACGGCCGATCCGATCTGTACTCCCTGGGCATCATGATGTACGAGATGCTGACGGGCCGAACCCCCTATGCGGTTGGCTCCAAGACCTCCATCCTTGGGCGGCTGGCCTACGAGCAAGACGAACTCGAGCTCAACTTTCCCCCCACCGTGCCCTCGATGCTGCAAGGGGTCGTCCGTGACCTGGTGCGCCGGAATCCCGAAGCGCGCATTCCCGACGCCGACATTCTTGCCAATCAACTCCACGAAATACTCTTTACCATTCCCGGATCGCCCGCCGTCAGAGAGATCACCGAGGGTGATGCCACGGTCGTCGCGCCAGTCCCGCAGCCGGCTGCACCGCCCTCAGTTTCTCCCGTGGATGATCGGACCATCGCCTCAACATATGGGACGACGCAGACCTCTGTGGCTCCCGGCGTACCGGAGCCCTCAAAGCATCCACCGTCCGTGCCGCCTCGGCATTCCCCTCCTTCACCGGTCCTGGACGAAACAACCGTCTTGCCCGCACAGCCGCACGCCTCTTTGGGGCATCCGAGGGAGACGCCTTCCTCAGCGCCCCGGCCGCCGTTGCCCGCATCGCCGGCTGTTCGCCTCCTGCCGTGGATTGGAGGAGGAGTTGCGATTGTTCTGGCCCTATCCGGCTTGGTGTACTTTCTGGCGAATTATGGCGGCACGATACAAGACGGCTCCGGATCCGTGATCAGCAAGAAGCAGGAACCACGGTCAGATCAACCGGCGGAGATACAGCAACCCGGCGAGGGCCAACGCAGCGAGCCATTCCAGCAGCTCAGCGAAGAGCGCAAGCAGCTGTCGGAGGACCAGGCTCGGCTGGCTGAAAAACAACGGCAAGCGGAACTGCAGCGCACGCGCGAGGAAGCGGAGCAACGAGAACTGGCTTCCCGGCGGGAGCGGACGACCAAAGAACGAGAGGCGGCCGCCCAGCGGGCTCGGGCGGAGGAAGAGAAAAGAAAGGCGCAGGATACAGCCCGTCTTCAAAAAGAGCGCCAAACGGCCGACATCGAACAACGCGCGCGAGCCGAGGAACAGAGGCGGAGCGCTCAAGCACAGGCCGGAATCGACACGGCCTCACAACGGCAGGCGGCTCCGCTGAACCTCTCCGCCCCTCAGGTGGCCAGAGCCTTTCCCGACCCGCAACTGCAAGCGCTCCTCAACCGGTTCAAACAGGCATACGAACACCACGATTGGGGAACCTTGCAGGCACTCTCCACCATGACGGAGCGACGGCGCGTGAACGTCGAGTTCATGTTTTCCAACTACACCGAATTCAGAGCCTCCATTCAGAACGTGACCCAGACTGAGGAAGGCGCGACGGCGACTCTCGTGCTGGAAACCGGCACAAGAAGTAACGGAGAAACCATCGAGATCCCTCCCCTCAGCCGGAAATATGCGCTCCACATCCCCCAGGGCACCGGGGGATGGGATCGTATCAAATGGTGAGTACGGTGACGGCTGCGCCGCGCGGGCGGCTACTGCGCGTGCGCGTTCGGAAAGGGCGGAGGGAAATTGAACCCGAAGAGCTGAGGGTTTTCGCCGATCACCGCCGCTGAAATGATATAAAAGACGTAATCGTACGTTTCCTGCGGGATCTTAAATTTCTTCAACAGCTGCCAAAAATTCCGGTCCTGCGGATTCTGCGGTAACTGTCTGATCATCCGCACGACGTTGCCTTCTCCCCAGTTGTATGAGGCGATGACCAGCAACCCCGAAGCCTGCGCGTCGGTCAGATAAATCCGCTTGATGTATTTCGCCGCGGCCTTGGTGGCCTTCACCACGTCGAACCGTTCATCGTCGGGATCGTACTGGGCGGCGTGTTGCAGCGGTCCCGTCTTGAGCCCGAAGTCCTTGGCCGTCG
>DATIBM010000026.1:0-4292 GCA_035457545.1 Nitrospiraceae bacterium | reverse complement strand
CGACGAGATGCTGCAGGAACTCGTGAACCTGAAGCGGTAAAGCACAGTCCCTCGTCATCCGTCATTCGTCAATCGTGATGTGGCCGGTCTGGGCGCGTGACGGTTGACGAGTGACGCTTGACGGAGCCTTCTTCTCCCTTTCGGCTCTTCCTCAACAGACGTCAGGATTCTGACGATGTCAAGGTCCTGGCTGGCCGGCAGACCGTCACCGGACGATCCCTCATTACGCTGATCGGCGCGAATCCAAGCGGAACGCGCAGTTGGCCGGGCTGCTGGCCGCTGCAAAAGCCGGTCTGACATGGCATATCCATTGCAAAAACACCGGCCCGATCACTCCACCAAAGGGGACTGCCATGGCGGAAGTTGCGGAAGAAGCCAAATCGCCGGCGCTCGCGCCGGGGCTGCCCATGAAAATGGTCATCATGATCGCGGTGGGCATGTTGCTGCTGGGGCTGGGCGGGGCGGCCTTGCTGTTCCACTTCATAAAGGGAGCCGGCCCATCGGCGAAAAACGAGGAGCAGGCCTCGGAGGCTCCGGCCCCTGCCAAGGAAGGGCATGACACCGGCTCGAAGCCGCAAACAGGAGCCACGGCCCAGGTCGGGGTCATCTACGACTTGGATCCCTTCATCGTCAACCTCGCCGATACGCCGGAGATTCACTATCTCAAGGTCACGGTCAAGTTCGAGTTGGAGCGGCCCGACGTGACCGAAGAACTCAACAAGCGGCTCCCCCAGACGAGAGACGCGATCCTCGTGTTGCTCTCCAGCAAGGAAGCCGCAGCCGTGCGCAGCGCCCAGGGGAAACTCCAACTCCGCGAGGAGATTCTGCAACGGGTGAACGCGCTCTTGCCGAAGGGCGGCGCGCGGGGAGTCTATTTCACGGATTTCATCGTGCAGTGAGCGTAGGCAGTGGGCGGCGTCGTGCGGAACTTCGTGTGGACGGCCGGCCCGCTCGCTTGAACAGGGGTGATTCCGGATGGCCGATAAGATTTTGAGCCAGGACGAAGTCGATGCCTTGCTCCGCGGCATGGACGCGGGGGATGTCGACACGACGCCGAAGGAGGAAGAGGCCGGCGGCATCCGCACGTTGGACCTGTCCGCGCAAGAACGGATGGTGCGCGGCAAGATGCCGACCTTCGAGATGATAAACGACCGGTTTTGCCGCATGCAGACCGTGTCCTGGGCGGCCGCCCTCCGCCGGCCCGTGGAATTCTCGATGGGCGCCACCGACATCATGAAGTTCGGGGAGATGTTGAAGAAGGTGCCGGTGCCCGCGTCGCTGAGCCTGTTTCAGCTCAAGCCGCTGCGGGGCCACGGCCTGGTCATCATGGGCGCGCCGCTCGTCTATGCCCTCGTGGACAATTTTTTCGGAGGGCACGGACAGACGCACGTGAAGACGGAAGGGCGGGATTTTACGCCGGTCCAGCAGCGCGTGATCAAGACCATGCTGGAACGGCTGCTGACCGACCTCGAAAAGGCGTGGCACGCCGTCCTGCCGGCCAAGGTCCATTTCGTCCGCTCGGAAAGCAACCCCCAGTTCGCGATGGTCGTGTCGATTCCGGAGATCGTGGTGTCCGTCTCCTTCCATGTCGATCTGGCGGGACTCTCGCACAAGATCATGGTCATGTATCCCTATTCGATGATCGAGCCGATCAAGGAAAAACTGTCGGCGGGCTTCTTTGCCGACCAGATGGAAGAGGATCAGAGCTGGATGAACCGGTTCAGAGAGCAACTGCTGGATTGTCCGGTGGAACTGACGGTGCAACTGGGCGTTACCTCGGTGCCGATGAAGGATGTGTTGCAGTTCGGAGTGGGCGACGTCGTGCTGTTGGATCAAAGCCCCGGGGACCTGATGACGGGGTTTGTCGAGGGCATTCCGAAACTGCTCGGCGCGGCGGGCGTGGTCAAGGGAGCCAATGCGTACCGGGTCGTCAAGTCGATCTCGGGACCGGTTGGGTGAGGAGGCGGAGATGGAGGGACGTGAAGCCAGCCAGGGAGCGATGGGCGCAACGGGAGCCGAGGCGGACACGCAACCGGCGACGATTCCCGCGCCAGAAGCGAAGCCGCTGGCGGGAGCCAAGAATCTTGATGTGCTGCTGGATATCCCCATGCAGGTGTCGGTGCAACTGGGCACGACCCGCATGATCATCAGGGAACTCCTGCAATTGGGGCAGGGGTCCGTCGTGGAATTGGACAAGCTGGCGGGTGAACCGCTGGAAGTCCTGGTGAATCATCGCTTGGTGGCGCGGGGCGAAGTGGTCGTGGTCAACGAGAAGTTCGGCGTCCGCCTGACCGACGTCGTGAGCCCCGTCGAACGCGTGCAGAAGCTAGGATAAAACCTCTCCCATCATCTCCATTGCCTCAACGCGGATAACCCGGTGGAACTGTACGACAGCGTGATTCGCATGATCGCAGCCCTGACGGTGGTCTTGAGCCTGATGGCCGCCCTGGCCTGGAGCGCCCGGCGCTTCTTGGGCAAACCCTTGATGCCGGGAGCGGCCCCCGCCATCCGAGTGCTGGCCACCGCGCACTTGGGCGGCCGCAAGAGCATCTTGCTCGTCTCCGTGGCGGACCAGACGCTGATCATCGGCGCCACCGCCACCGAACTGATTCGTCTGGGAACGGTGTCTCCTCGCCAAGCAGCCGCCCGCGGGAGAACAACAGACAAGGTCGAGACGTCCTCGCTTGCGGAGGTCGATGCCGGGGTGGCGGGATGAGAATATTGTCTTGCCTGCCTGTCGCGCCGCTGCTTCTGCGACTCGGGCGACCTACTCGGTTTGGCCGGCACCGCCTGTTCGGCTCGCTGGCCGTGGTCCTTCTGCTGGTGAGTGGATGTCTCTCGGGCGATGCCCTCGCAGGAGACGGTCCTTCGTTGACCATCGATCTCGGCCGAAGCGGGCAGGGTCAGGTTGCCGTCGTCCTGCAAATCCTCGCCCTCCTGACGGTTCTGTCGCTGGTTCCGGCTCTCTTCATCATGGCCACCTCGTTCACCCGCATCGTCATCGTCCTGTCCTTCCTCCGGCAGGCCATGGGAACCCAACAGGTGCCGCCGAATCAGGTCCTCATCAGCCTGGCGCTGTTTCTGACCTCGTTCGTCATGGCGCCGGTGGGGAAGGCGGTCTACGAGGACGCCGTGCAACCGCTGATGGCCGAACGGATCGGCTATGAGGAGGCCTGGACCAAGGCTTCGGGCCCGCTCCGGACCTTCATGCTGAACCAGGTGCGCGAGAAGGACCTCGAACTGTTCATCGATCTGGCGAAACTGCCGCGCGTGTCCTCTCCGGCGGAGTTGCCCATGCAGATCGTGCTGCCGGCCTTCATGTTGAGCGAGCTCCGGATCGCGTTCCAGATCGGGTTCTTGATCTACATCCCGTTCCTCATCATCGACATGGTCGTCGCGAGCGTCTTGATGTCGATGGGCATGATGCTGTTGCCGCCGGTCATGATTTCGCTGCCGTTCAAATTGATCCTGTTCGTGCTGGCCGACGGCTGGTATCTCGTGGTCGGTTCGATGGTCAAGAGTTTTCAGTAGCGGCAGAGATGTCAATCGTCAAGCGTCAACCGAAACGCAGAGGAAGCGGCAGGCAGCTTTTCCTGCGAATGACGATTGACGTTTGACGGATGACGGGCAGCGACTAGCGCGGTGAACCACAGGAGCACAGAGCGATGACGCCGGACATGGTGGTGGAGATCGGACGAGGGGCGGTGGAGACCACGTTGCTGGTGGCGGCGCCTATGCTCGGGATGAGCCTCGTGATCGGCTTGCTGGTGAGTCTTTTTCAGGCCTTGACGCAGATCAACGAAGCCACGCTCTCGTTTGTGCCGAAGATCCTCGGCGTCTTTCTCGCGACGATGCTGTTCTTTCCCTGGATGATCCGGGTGCTGACCGGGTTCATGACGCATCTGCTCATCATGATCCCGCAATATGCACGGTAGGGCTCTCACTCGATGACGCAAACGATTCAGCTCGGCCTGCCGCACTTTCAGACCTTTGTGGTGGTCCTGATCCGCATTGGGGCGATCCTGGCGGCGATGCCGATGCTCGGCAGCCGGTCGTTGCCGGGTCAGGTCAAGGCCGGGCTGGCGGTCGCGCTGGCGCTGGTCCTGCTGCCCTTCGTCGGCGCGTCCTCGTGGCCTGCCGATACGGCGCTGGTCCTGCTCGGTCTGATCGCGGAGTTTCTGATCGGGCTCGTGATCGGGCTGGCCGTGCGGAGCCTGTTCGCGAGCTTCGAAGTGGCCGGAGAACTGCTCGGCAGCCAGATGGGGTTCAGCATCGTCCAACTCTTCGATCCG
>DATIBM010000025.1:0-2698 GCA_035457545.1 Nitrospiraceae bacterium | reverse complement strand
TTGCCGTAGCAATCGATCCAGTCGAGCGCACGATCGACGTGCATCCGCAGCTGGGTGAACAAGGACAAGTCTCCCGTCCAGGCCGCGTAACGGCTCATCAGGACGAGGAAGAGTGGCGTGGCATCGATGGTGCCGTAATAGGGCGTATGTGGAATCTTGCCCATGCGGGCCAATTCTCCGACGCGCAGCTCGTGCAGGATTTTCCCCGGCTCCTCATCACGCCAGCTGTTCACCACCGTGCCCTGATAACGGGCGAGCAACCGCAACGTGTCGGCCGCCGTATCCGGGCCATAGGCCAACGTCTGCAGCGCCGTCACCAGGCAGTCCCGTCCGAACAACGTGACATACCAGGGCACGCCGGCCGCGAAGAATTCGTCAGTGCCGATGGTGCTCTTCAACATGTGCAGATCCAACAGTGACCGCCGCATGACCTTATTGAGGAGCACGCTGTCGCTCTGAAACCCGGTTTCATGGCTCAGCCATTCCTGGGTTTGATACCGGTAGCCTTGGACCACCGTCGGGAGATTCCGATACACGCTGCTCTGCGCCAGCAGGGTATTCGGGAGCTCATGGGACTCCGAGATGGCCAGGCAGATCCGGATGGGGCGGCTTTCGTTGGGGGCCAGCCGGACATGGTACGTCACCGCATTGCCTTTGACGGTGACGGGTGCCGGATTGAAGTGGATGGCCAAGCTGCGTGCGATGTCATCGGCGCCGTCATACGCGAAAATGAGACACTTATCCTTCCAGCGGGGGCGATACAGTTTGCCTTTCACCTCGCGGACGAGCCCTCGGATCTCGAACACATCCTCGAACCCGGCGCGGAAACGGAAGGTGACGGAAAACTCCATCGGCTCAGAACTGAAATTCTGGATGTCGAGCCGTTCATGCAGCAACGAATGTTCGGGATCGATAATCCGGTCCCACTTCAGACCGACGGTTTCGCGGTGGATGCGGCGGCCGTCCAGACCCGTAAAGTCCGGCGTCGTCAGCTGAAATACCGCCCGGGCTCCTTCCCAGGAGCGGGCGGCAAGCGGCTCAGGATGCACCTCCCCCACCAGGATTTCGTATCCGTTCAAGTAGCGGCAATCATGGTAGTACAGACCGAATCCGTGCCCCTGAGAAAAGGGCACTTCCCCCTCGGGAGGCGCAAGAAAGAAAACGTTCCGATGCTTGATCACGACCGCTTTGGAAATACTATAGACCACAGACCGCACCCCTTTCCCCTGGTTGTCTGCTTTCCGTTAGCTGCACTGGTGCATGTTTATCCGCCAGGTTATTCCATGTACGAGGGCCATTGACACCAGCTGCCGTCCTTAGGCGGCGCGTTCCCAGGACACATCCACGGCGGGCGCCTCGGCATAGGTGAACTGACTCGTCCACCAGGCCGACACCATCAGCATACAGGCCCCTGTCACCGATGCGGCCGCCGGCACCCAGGCCTCCGGGCTGGCTTCGAATCGTAACGCCGCATTCAGACTATACAGGAGGACAATGTGACCATTGAACCACATGTGCCGTTTGGCGACATGCGCCAGGTCCGGATCCCGGATGGCGCGATAATCAAAATAGGCCGGTATGGCCGCTGCCACGCCCCCGCCGATGCCCGCCACCATGGAGTACAGCGCGATGTCCTGCCACATCGGCCCGCCGAAGCCCAACCAGTACATCGCGTCACTGGCCAATGAAAAGCTCCACAGAGCGATCGGAAACGGCATCAGCATCAGGTGGATCGGATGTCGAACCATCGCGGGCTGCTGTTCCATGATGGTCTCCCTTCCCTTCCGCCTCAGGCCTGCTACCCGCCGGTAAGGGTTTTTAACTCTGCCGCATTTTTTGCCGCGAACCCGGCCTGGTCGTTGTCAAAGTAGACGTAAACGGCCTTGAGGGCCGCCTGCCACCGGTCGATTCGCTCGGCCCAACTCTGAAGGATCGCAGTGGAATAGTCCCCTTGATATTTCCGGCCCGGACCATGGAGTCGGACATACACATAATCCGCCGTCACTTCGATCGGCGAGAGAAACCCGTCCAGTTCGTAGAGGCACAATGCCGCCAGATGTTTCTCCAGCAGGCGATACACAGCCGGCACATGCCAGCTCGGATCCCGGAATTCGAACGCGTAGCGATGCGTCTTGGGCAGCACCTCCAACAACCCGCTCAACCGGTCGAGATTGCAGGCCCAGCGTGGAGGCAGTTGAAAGAGGATCGGCCCCAGCTTGCCGTCCAGCGCTTCCACGGGGGGCATGAACCGCTCCAGAGCCGCCTCCGGCTCGTGCAGCTTCTTGCGATGCGTCATGTACCGGCTGGCTTTGACCGCGAAGCAGAAGCCCGCCGGCGTCGCGTCGCGCCAGGCGGTAAACGTCTCCAGGGCGGGCAGACGATAGAAGCTGTTGTTGATCTCCACCGTGTCGAACCGCTCCACATACCATGCCAGCATGCGCGTGGCGGACAGATTCTCGGGATAGAAGGGTCCCCGCCAATGCTTATAGTGCCATCCGCTCGTGCCGATCCGGACATCGCACGATGCGTGACGCGTGATGGGTGATCCGTGATGCGCGGTCTGTCTGGTCATCTGGTCTGTTTGGCTTCGTTTGTCTGGTATGTTGGTTTGTCTGGTCGTCGCGTCTGTCCGGTTTGCCGCATCACGCGTTACCCATACACGTTCATATACGCATCACCCATCACGCATCACGTCCCT
>DATIBM010000024.1:0-3219 GCA_035457545.1 Nitrospiraceae bacterium | reverse complement strand
ACAGTCCTTGATCAGTCACGGCCACTTGGGCCGATGCTCGTCCCTGGTCATTGAGTGCATAGCGAAACGTTTTTCGATAGGCCACGGCACCTTCCGGATCGAAGGTTTCTTCTTCGATGAGCCGGCCGCTGACGTCGTAATGGTAGATGTACCGCACGGCTCCGGCCTGAATCACCGGCTGGAGTTCAAAGGCTGTCAGGCGCCCGTCGCGATCAAACTGATGCGTCGTCGTCAATTGCGAATATCTTGTCACGACCGTGCGGACGGCTCCCCGCAGGTCAAAACGATCGAGATCGTGTTTCGCAATGGTCCACTGCGGGTAGATCAGCTGGAGACAACAACCCAGCGCGATCAGGAAGGTGAAAGGGCGACGGAGGGGCGAGAGGCTCATGCCGTCCAATTCTCGGCGGACGAACTAGCGTCCTTTCATCCGTCCGCGCATTTCCGACATCATCCCTTCCAGGTCTGCTTCGGCTTTGGCCCGGTCGCTGATGAGCGCGTCGAGATTATAGGGACGGCCGGGTGACGGTGGCACAGGCCTGACCGGTGGCGCTGCAGGCGCTTTGGGCGAAGCAGGCGTCACCTCGGCTTGCGAAGGCTGCGGAACCGGTTTGGGCGAAATGTCGGAAGGGGCCGACGCGGCATTCCTCGCTGCCGGCGACGGCGCGGGCGGGGTGGCTGCCTGAGGACGGCTCAAGCCCCGTTCCCGTAACCATTGCGTGGCCACGTTCGACTTGAGAGAAAAACTGATGCTCGTAATCGGAAGCCCGTCGGCCGCCACACGGGCAATGGCCGTATTGACGGCGATCATGCGTCCTTCGCTGTCCAGAAGCGGACCGCCCGAGTTGCCTCGATTCAATCCGGTCTCCGTCTGAAAGACATCCTTGCCCTTGACGCCGTTGAAGTTATCCACTTCGGCGCTGATCACGCCGGTCGTCAACGTCCAGAGTCCCCCCTGTTCCGGATGGCCGATGGCCACGACCCGGTCGCCGATCCGGCCTTGGGTGGATTCGCTGAACGACACGACAGGCAAGGGAGCCGGTGGGGACTCGAGCTTGAGCAGGGCCAGATCCAACGGCGTCGAATAGGCCACCACTCTTGCCCGCAGCATCCGGGAGAGATCGGTTCGACTATCGCCGGTGACGCGCGATGGTTTCAAGAACACGGACAATCGAGGATAGGGCTGGCGGGTTCGCTCTTCAATCACGACGTGGGCATTGGTCAAGACCAGTCCATCGGCCTGAATGATGGACCCGGTGCCTCCGCTGCCGCTCTTGCCGCTGTCGGAATGGCCCATGACCATGACGACGGCAGGAGCGGTCTGCTCGTAGATGTCACGTGGCGAAAGCTCCCTGGCGTTCAGCGCGCTGCTCCAGAGGAGACCGGCTGCACATAGCCCGACCAGAAGCCGCTTCATGTGCCCTCCGTCCGACGGACCCGGTGATGGACGTGTTGCGTCGGTGACGAGAAGACGGACAACGCAAGGCTAGGTCCGTCGATAAAATTCAGCGACCATCTGAACGACGTAGGCCTGCTGCTCTTCGGTCAGTTCGGCATAGATGGGAAGCGACAACACTTCTTCGGCCGCGCGTTCCGAGACGGGAAACGATCCCTTGTGGTAACCGAGATCGTGGTAGCAGTTCTGGAGATGCATCGGCAGTGGATAGTAGACTTCCGTGCCGACGCCCTTGTCCTTGAGGAAATTTCTCAGCTCGTCCCGTTCCCGAACCCTGACCGTGTACTGGTTGTAGACATGGAAGTTGCCGGAACTGGTGACGGGCAACAGCACCCGATCGAGCAACTGGGCCTGCGTAAACAGCCGTTGATAGCGCTCTGCATTGCGCCGTCGGCCCTCCGTCCACTGATCCAGGTACTTGAGTTTGACGTGGAGCACTGCCGCCTGCAGGGCATCCAGCCGGCTATTGATCCCCACGGCCTCATGAAGGTACCGCACGCGGCTTCCATGCACGCGCAACATGGCCAGCGCATCGGCCAGCCCGGCGTCATCCGTCGTCATCAATCCGCCGTCTCCGAACCCTCCGAGATTTTTCGTCGGAAAGAAGCTGAAGCAACCGATGTCGGCAAGCACCCCGGCGCGTCGCCCGCCTTGTCCGGCTCCGATGGCCTGGCAGGCATCCTCGATGACGCGGATACCGCGTCGGCCGGCGACGCCGTTGATCGCCGTCATGTCGGCGCACTGACCGAACAGGTGCACAGGAAGGATGGCCTTGGTCCGCGGCGTGATCGCGCGCTCGATGAGATGGGGGTCGATGTTGAACGAGTCGGACTCGATGTCGACAAAGACGGGCTTGCCGCCGAGACGGGAGATCGCTCCGGCAGTGGCAAAAAAGGTGAACGGCACGGTGATCACTTCATCCCCGGCCTTGACGCCCGATGCCATGAGCGCCAACAGCAACGCGTCGCTCCCGGACGCGCAACCGATCGCATGGCGGCTGCCGATGTACTGTGCCGTCGCCTTCTCGAACTCGACGAGTCGAGGCCCGAGGACAAAGCCTTGTTCGTCGCAGACCGCCTCCATCACCGCGAGGACTTCCGACTTGATACCGCGATACTGGGCTTTCAGATCCAACAGAGGAACGTTCACGATCACTCCCTCATGAGGGCGATGCCGGACTCAACGAACCGGAGATCACCTTATTGCGTGGCTGCGACCGGAGCCTATCATACAGGGATTGATACTGTTTGACCATTTCTTCGATGTGGAACTCCTTCGGCAACGGATCTTCACCGCCGGCCGTGCGTCTACCGCCGGCTCGATGCGCCCGCACCTGGGCTTCGACGCCCGCCGCCAGACCGGCAATGTCTCCGGCTTCATACAGCCGGACCCGCTCCGGCTGGACAACCGCCTCTTCGACTCCCCCGACCCTCGTTGCCACGATGGGCAAGCCGGCCGCTGCCGCTTCGAGCATGACTCGCGGGAGCCCTTCCCAGCGGGACGTGAGTAACAGCAGATCGAAACAGCGCATCGCGCGCGGTACATCGCGTCGCCAGCCCGCCAAACGCACCCTGTCTTGTAACCCCCGCTCCTTGATCAGCGCTTCAAGGCGAGGCCGCAAGGCGCCATCCCCGATGACCACGAATCGAGCTTCGGGCATCGCGGGACACACCACTCCGGCCACCGCCAGGACATCCTCCGGTGCCTTTTGCGGCTTGAGACACGCGACGGTTCCGATCAAATACTCGCCTGAGCCAATACCC
>DATIBM010000023.1:0-5504 GCA_035457545.1 Nitrospiraceae bacterium | reverse complement strand
TAAGTGCGGAAACGACCTTTTACTATGTCGGTGCAGCGGACTATCCACTCGGGACGGCGTTTGCTTCTCTCGCGCAGTTTTTTCCTACAGGCATCCCGGTTCCACAGGAGAGAGTCCCTAGCTACAACCTCCTTAACATACGAATTGGTTATCGATTTTGGCAACAGCGTGCGTCTGCTGGTTATTTGCGTGAGGCCGAAGTGGCCGCCTCCATATTTAACGCGCTAAATGACAAGCACAAAGAGCACCCAGTAGGCGAGACGATTGGGAGTCGAGCGATGGGCTGGCTGACGATTCGGTACTGATTTGGTTCTGAAAGAAAGATGTTCCACCTGTCCCCTACGGTCGCGCGCCTATCGGCGCGGAAGACGCCGGAGGGGTTCTCCGCCGCCATCAATGGGGATGGCTGGCGCCGATGAGGCGGCGGGACAAGCAAGCTTGGTATGGAAAGAACGAGAATTACTGGAGGAGCTTCTCCGGCGGCGTTATGGGGAGGGCTTCGCCCGATGAGCCGCCGGTTCACACGAAGTGCGGTTGGAACTCGGAACTCGGAATGCGGGATTACCGGTGGAGTTTTTCCGCAAGCGTCATATACGAAACAACGATGAAGAGCTTGCGGCTCAACCGAAGGTCGGTATGGTGCCCCCGACACGAATTGAACGTGCGACACGCGGTTTAGGAAACCGCTGCTCTATCCAACTGAGCTACGGGGGCGTGAATTGGAGTCTCGCACAGTCCTATTCACAGTGGCAAGGGAGGGAAACAGGTCAGGGTGGACAGGCTCCGAGGGCGTCGAGCACCCTCGGAGCAGAACCTTGGTTCTCAGGAGGCAACAGCCCTATTAACGATTCGCTTGATCCCGCTTGCAACTCTCTTCCGCCAGCATGCGCTGTCCGGCCGAAGCATCCTTGGGGATGCGCGCCATGCAGGCATCCAACGTGTCTCCCTGGGTTCCTGACGACACCCGGTCGCCGCTCTTCGTCGAGGCCGTGCCGACGATGCTTTGCCGAACGGCTTCATCCCGCCGACAGCTTTCTTCGGCCACCATGCGGGCGCCGGCTGTGGAATCCTTCGGGATTCTGGCCAGACAGGTATTCAGTTCTCCGGTGGCATCGGCCGCGGCCCCTGACGTTGTTGAGGGAGTCGCGGTGGAACTGCCGGTCGTGCTGCCCTGTTCGGTGGCGCACGCAGCCAGTCCAAGCATGAAGACGGCACTCAGTACGGTTGATCGGACGGACATCCTGTTCATACGGTGAACCCTCCTCAATGGAATAATCATGATCGGCGATCGGTAGAGGCCTGTCGGCTGAGGGATGGGTTATAACGAACTGGCCCGACGAAGGCAAGCTTCATAACGGCTAGGGCTTCTTTCCCTCCGGCTCCGCCGGCTTGATCAGCGACGATTTCTCGGGAATTTGGGTCAGGATGTCGGCCCGAGCCTGGAAGACGCCCGGCATGGCCTGGCCGATGGCATAGACCAGACCGCTGGACTGGTTGCCGAGCACCAAACGGCCGCTCTGCTTGCCGTCTCTCCCGGTGGCCGTAAACTCGGCGGCCGGAGAGACCAGCCCGTAGGGCGCGAGCGGACCAGGTTGCTTGACCACCCGGATCTCGGCCGGCAGGTTCACCACGCGGCTCACGAAGAGATCCACGGTTTCCTGATTCAATTTCTCCTCCGGCCGATCCTCCAACACCCACTGGCCGCTTTGATTGATGAGGGTGTATTGCTCGGTGCGGGTCTTCACGGCCAGCATGGCCACGTCCTCGAAGTCGAGCCCCAGCAACCGCTTGTCCTGGAGGGTAAAGAGATCCCTGGTCAGGTCTTTGATTGCGGCCGGACTGATGCGGTAGAGCGGTCCGGCCGCGGAGGTTTCGGCGAAGGCTTCGCCGCTGTTGGCTTCGCTTTGATAGAGCTTGACCGTGTGGTCCGCGCCGGCCGCATGGACGGTGATCTGGGCCTGCGGCTTTTTCAGGGTTTTGGCGATCGCCTCCCGTTCCGGGCCTGGGTCGATAATGCCCACCGCCTTCAGATCTTCCAGCCGAAACAGGAAGGAGCGGACCTCGCTCTGGTCGGCATTGGCTTCGATGGGGGCGCGGATCTTCCATTTCTTGGCCGGCTTCGCATCCATCAGGTACAGCACGATTTCCGTCGGCGGATAGGTCAAGCGGAGGCGATCGGCCTGGGCGTGTTCAAACGGGAGAATCTCCTTGCGGCGGAACGTCATCACCGTCTTGTTCAGGAAATCTTTCGCGGCCAAATCGGTGAGAAGCACCTGTTTGTCGGACCCGCGCAGGACATAGAGCGTGGAGGAGAGGGGGCCGACGTCTCCGATCGCAAAGGTCTCCTGCTGGTCCGGCGTGCTGACCGTCACCGTGACCGGCGGCTTCTCCAGCCCGAAGGGGCGCAAGGATTCATGGGAGGACTCTGGTGACGCCTCGATGACGCGCGAGACCTTCCCGAGGACCAACGCGCGGATCATCGATTGCACTTCACGGCTGTCCGCCTCGGCCTGCACCGGCGCGGTCATCTGCCAGTTGCGGGCCTCGCCCGCCTTCAGCTCGATGACACCGTGATCGGATGTGACCGTCAGGCCGGTGATCGCCTTTTCGTCGAACGAGAGCAGTTTGGACTTCTGCGCTTCGCTCTCTTCCTCTCGTTGTTGGCTCGGCAGTTCGACCAGATAGAGGTAGGCGCCCAGGCCAGCCAAGAGCAACGCCAGTCCGATGGTGGCTCGATAGCGGGACATGGTTTACAAACGGCGGCGGCGGCGCCAGACGGACAGCCCGTAGAAAAACGTGGCGGCGGGGAGCAGCAACACCTGGACATAGAGCAGAATCCGCTCCTGGTTGGGATTGGGGACAAAGGGGCGGAAGGCCGGTTCCTTCGGGGTGATCGAGACCAGGTCGCGTTCTTGAGCCAGCCAGCCGACGACGTGCAGGAAGAAATCCGTGTTGCCCGGAAAGTTGACGTAGGCGTTGCTGGCAAAGGTGGAGTTGCCGACCACGACGACCGCGGGCCGCGGCTGGCCTTCGGCCGGGGGCTCCTTGGGCGTGAGGGCGCCGGCTAGCGGCAGGGGACCCTGCACATCTTTGCCGGTATTGAAGCTGATCACCTTGCCGTCGAGTTCCGTTTCGGCCCAACTGCGCGGGGAGCTGCGGGCCAGCGGCACGAACTCCCATTCCTGGGCTGCCTCTTCGGAGAACGACAGGTGGCGCGTGCTCGGCATCAGGACCGCGGAGTTCAGGTCCTGCGTGATCTCATGTTCGGTGAAGGTGCGGACAAGCAGGGCGGTCAGGTCCCCCAGGGCCAGCCGGTCCTGCATGTCCACCAGCACGCCGGGACCGAGGGTGACTCCCCACTGAGCTAACAACTCGTCCAGCCCGGTCTTGGTTTCCGGATCGACCATGACCAGCAGACGCCCGCCCTTCGCGACGAACTGTTTCAGCCGCTCCCGCTCGTCCGCGGTGACCACCCGTTGGGGACCGCCGATCACCAGCACGGACGTGTTGTCCGGCACGGCCGATTCCTGGAGCAGGGAGAGGGACGCGACTTCATAGCCCTGCTTGGTCAGGGCCTCTTTCACCGTCTCATACCCGGTCCGTTCCCGGTCGTTGAGGCTATGTTCGCCATGACCCTCCAGGAACAGAATGCGTTTCTTGCTGTCGCGGGTCACCCGGATCAGGGCGCTGGTCAGTTCGGCTTCCGAGGGCGTTGTGATGCGCACCGTTTCCGTTCCGCTTTCAAGGACGGCCGTATTCAGCCTGGTGATCCCGTGCTTCCGGGCTTCGTCCGGCCTGCGCTCGGGATCAACGAACGTTACCGTCACCCGGTTGGTGGCGCCTCGATAACTGTCCAGCAGGTCCCGATATGCGTTGGAGCCCGGACTCCGGTCCTGCGCAAAGACCGTGACATGCACGTCTTGCTTGAGGCTGCGGAGGACCTTGTGGGTCTGCGGCGCCAGGGTAAAGCTCTGGGTTTCGGACAGGTCCCAGTTCTTGGCATGCCGGGCCGCGAGAAAATTGATGATCCCCAGAATCGCCACGAACATCGCGACCATGAGGAAGCTGTTCGCGCCGAGCCTCGTGGTTCGTCGGGCAGAAAACTCCTTGAGCCGGTGAAGGTGAGAAATCAAAAAGAGGGCCAGCCCGCAGACCCCCAGCCCGAACGTGAGCCAGACCAGCCAGGTCTGTCCTGGCGCCAGGCTATAGATGATAACGCTCGTCAACGCGAGGATGCCGCCGGCGAGTCCTGCCACCGGGCCGAAACGTGTCACTTCCATCGCTGTGACTCCACGACGCGATGGGCCAGGAAGAGCATCAAGGCGATCCCTGAGACGAAATACACCAGATCCTTGGTGCTCACGAGCCCCCGCACGAGCCGATCGAAGTGTTCGATGACGGAAAGGTATGAAATGGCTTGGCCGAGCGGGTTGTCCCCGAGGAGCGAACCCACGGCGTACAGAAACCAAATCAGCACGGACAGGCCGAAGCTCAGGAACGCGGCGATGATCTGGTTTTCGGTCAGGGTCGAGGCGAACAGGCCGGTGGCCAACAGAAACCCGCCCAACAGGACGAGCCCCAGATAGCCGGTCAACACCGGATACCAATCGAAGCTGCTGAATATCGAGAGCACGAGCGGCACCAGTCCGGTCAGTCCGAGCATGCCGAGGAAGATCAAGAGGGCGCTCAAGAATTTCCCCATCACCATGTCATTGACGCTGATCGGCGCGGTCATCAGGAATTCGAACGTCCGCAGTTTGCGTTCCTCCGCGAACAGCCGCATGGTCAGCAGCGGCAGAATTAACAGCAAAATGGTCGAGGTCGTGCCGAAAATCGGACGGAAGACCAGGTCGTTCAAATTGACCTGCGCCATCCCGCCCTGCATCTGCATCATGCGGATGGCCTGGTTGCCGGCGCTGATCACGGCAATCTGGGCGAGGACGCCGAAAATCAGGAGGAAGACCGCCGCGACCACGTAAATGATCGGCGACACGAAGGCGGAACGCAGTTCCTTGGCGATGATGGCTTTAATCGGCGTCATGTCATGCTGGCGGAGTAATGTCGCTGGCGGATCCGTTCTTGCCTTGGGATGGGGATGCCGCCGGTCCGGCCGGAACACCCTCTTCATGTTGAGTCAGGCGCAGGAAGACATCTTCGAGCGTCATCGAGATGGTACGCAGCTCCAAGAGCCCCCAGTTGCGGGAGACCACGAAGCGGGCGATCTCATCCCGCATATCGCGCCCGAGTTCGGATTCGATCAAGGCCGACCGGGCGTGCTCGGCCGGGAAGACCGACAAGATGCCGGACATCGCCCGCAATTGCTCCACCCAATCTGCGGGCGGGGTCTTGAGCGTCACGCTGATTTTTTCCGACCGGCGGAGGCGCGCGGAGAGCTGTTCGGGGCTATCCTCCGCCACGATGCGCCCACCGTTAATGATCACTACGCGCCGGCACAGGGCGGTCGCCTCCGGGAGGATGTGCGTGCTCAGGATAATCGTATGGGA
>DATIBM010000022.1:0-8993 GCA_035457545.1 Nitrospiraceae bacterium | reverse complement strand
CGGCTCGATCGCCAGATGATCGAGCCGACGGGACGGTGGAAGACCGCGATTACTTCATGCTCAAAAAGAAATGGCCGCGACGGTTCTGTTGATAACACGATTCATCGTGCTCCGAGCAGAACGGCCGGTTCTTACCGAACGAGATGATGGAGACCTGTTTGGGGTTCACGCCCAGATCGCTCAAAACCCGTTTGACGGCCTTCGCTCGCTTCTCTCCGAGCACGACGTTGTAATCGTTGGTGCCCCGCTCATCGCAATGACCGGATACGCGGATCTGGGCGCGCGGGTTTCGTTTGATCCACTCGGCATTCGCCGACAATCCCGTCATCGTTTCATTGGAGATGCTCCAGAGATCGAAGCCGAAGAAGGCATCTCTCAAACCTGCTTCAATGGCAGCTTCTTCTTCCCGACGAAGCTCGGCCATTCGCCGATCCGACTGTTCTCCGGTCGCCGTCAGCATGCGGGATGAGATTGCGCCCTGCCCCACCCGTTCTTCTGCGGGTTCTTGGCCCGGATTGAGTCGGTCCAACCCGCGCAATGTTCCTCCGTCTACTGTTTCAGGCGACACGCCCGGACTTGTCTTCGAGAGAGCCGGGGCGTCATGCCTGACGCCGTCGCCGGCGACCATTTCATCGGATGATCCTCCATCGAGGCTGGGAGATCCAACCGACTGAGAATCTTCCCCATGACTGGAGGTTCCGGCCGAACGATG
This sequence comes from Nitrospiraceae bacterium, assembly GCA_035457545.1. Taxonomy (GTDB): domain Bacteria; phylum Nitrospirota; class Nitrospiria; order Nitrospirales; family Nitrospiraceae; genus Nitrospira_G. Next base: position 8,281 of record DATIBM010000022.1, on the reverse strand, counting down.
GGTCTGGGCATACTCAGCATCCGAAGTGGACGAAAACCATTTCCCGCCACTACAGCCTGGCAAGACGAGGAAGCACAACCCCGCACAGACCGCAATGTGTCTGGAAACTTGACGTACCATAAGAAGACTCCTTGTGTGTGATGGCAGCCACGTGACAGCAATCCGCTCGGCGATCACGTCTGGATTCCCCAAGTGTAGCTCATCCAGAAGAGCCGGCCGTGTACTGTCGGTCTGTACCCATTTGTGCCCATTTGGGCAATCGGGCCGCATACAACACGCCGCCAAAGTCCCAAAATCGCCGTGTCCGACATTAATCCTTCGCATCCCACACCACTTCGAACCCATCCACCTCGAGTCGGCATCAGTTCACCGACTGAATGAGGATCTCTTCTGGAGTCAGCGAACCTTAGAAAGGATCAAGCTTCGAGCCAGGTCTGTCTGCACTGACTTTTCAAGATTGCCGTAACACGTTTGCCTCTGGATGGTCGCTAGGAGGACGGGACCAGGCGATAGGGCTGATCTGTCATGTCCATGCAGTCTCGCCGACTAGGGTCTAGTGAATCTACAAGAGATGACGACAGTGTGATAGCGTTTGAAGGGTGGAACATTCGCTTACAGAGGCTCGCCTGTAGCATGGGGGCCGAGACGCCTTCGCAAACGGCCCAAGGTATGAGCTTCGTCCCAATGATAACGATGAGGCTCCTACTGACAGATGGCTCGGAATGGCGGGAAGGGAGAAGTCGATGCCGCTGGACCCGGACAGCCAGATAAAGCGAAAGATATTAAGGCTCTTGCAAGATCGCGGCGGCACATGGGGGCACCAAGAATGGAGACAAATCGATTCGGGTCCTTTTCGACTCGATCAACATATGGCCGAATTAGTGCGAGAAGGATCGGTACAGGACGATGAAGTCGGACAGCATTACCGACTCACCGAGAGTGGAAAGAAAAAGTTGGCTTCACTGGAAGAGTCTGCCGACGGCTAGAACAGCTTCAGTCACTACCAGATGTTTCGAAGCTCATCCTCCCGATTAGACTCTGGGTTGTGCGGTTTCTTGGATAAGCCGTTCTTCCTGGGCCGTCGCCTATAGCTCCGACGCCATGAGACAGGCCCAACTCTTCAGCCGCTGCTGTGTCTCCGGGTTGGGATTCACCAACTCGATTCCGAACTCATGTCCCCGGCTCCATTGCACGATGGCCTGAGGAATCTGGAGCGGACTCGGGTCTTCCGGCAACTGCACCCGCAAGCTGAGCCGCGTCCCTTGCCGAACAGGATAGGTTCCGACCAACCGCCACCCGCTCAGTGAGAAATTAGTGACCGTCGCTTGCCCTGCACAGTCTTTCCCCAGATAGTAGGCCGGCAACTGGACCGTAAACCGCTGATGCTCTCGTGTGATGAACCGTACAACCATATCTAGCTCTCCCTTGTCGTATGTTCTTGCCATGTTCCGCCTGCCGGTTTGAGTGTAGCGGGCGCGTTGCCCTTGACATGACGCGCAAGACGTACCGCTGGAGAGGGGGAGCGCTGACGGAACAGACGGTCAACTCGTTGGTCCACCGTTCGTGGCGTCCAACAAGGTGAGTCGTTGCCGGCCGGCTTCGGTTAGCCGATAGTGGAGCCCATCATCGTCCGTGTGCGCATACCCCAAGTTCACGAGCGCTGCCAGATATGGCGCGATGGCCTCTTTGCCAGAGGTGGGGACCCCACCGTTCTCCTCATGCCAGTTCTGTCCTCCATCCTGCAAGTGCCGGAGGAGGGTTCGGATGATGTGCCGGCCACGCTCGAGGACCCGGGTCACCTCCCGTTCCTGTTCGGTTTGATCGTCCTTGACGCGTTCCTTCGTGCTCATTGTTAGAATGGCCCGCATGACATCCTCCCAATCTCAGCCCGCGTTAGGCAGCCCGATCAAAAGGCACCCTGTCCGACGGCTCGACCGGCACGGGTGCGTCACTCGCGACCGTCACCAGACTCGCTTCGTGACGCCGGCGGTTGGCTTCAATCTGGGGTTCGACCACGTTCCCACAGTTCATGCAGCGCATCGCCGTGACCCAGTGCGGCCCCATCGTTTCTTGAAGATCCATGAAAAAGTCTTCCACCATGAAGCCCTGACATCGTGGACAGTTCATCCTTCACCTCCCTGGCCATGCCACACTCGCTAATTTCCGCGGGCGCATGTTTCAAGGATAATGGCTGGGAATCGGATCGGTAGACCCGTTGAGGGTAGCTCAAAAGATGGGAACGGGAAGATTATCGGAAAGCCGGGAAACTGCGTCGCGTGCGGTCAGGCGGAGATGCGAACTTGCTTGAAAAATGGTGAGCCGGCTGGGACTCGAACCCAGGGCCCTCGCCTTAAAAGGGCGATGCTCTACCGACTGAGCTACCGGCTCAACCACGATACAGGGTGAATTCGAAAGGGATGCTGTCACCAGGCGCAGGCGCCTGTCAACCCCGTCGAGGAGAGCCGGCCCCTGAGGCAGATCGCGTCTTGAGAGGATGCTTGATCATGATCGTTTCGCGGCGTTTGGTTCCCGTCGAGACCAAATCGATCGGGCATCCGGTCAGTTCCTCGATCCGATCGAGATAGCGTCGCGCCAGCTTCGGTAACGCGGACCGCGAGGTGATGCCCGTCGTCGACGATAGCCAGCCCGGCAATGTTTCATACACTGGTTCGCACTGCGACAAGATGTCCAGATCGGCTGGGACCTCCGTGTAGGTCTTTCCCCGGTAACGATAGGCCGTGCACACGTTGATCTCGGCGCTGTCATCCAACACATCCAGCTTGGTGATAGCTTGTGAGGTCAGCCCGTTCACCCGTTTGGCATAGCGCACCGCCACCGCGTCAAACCACCCGCATCGCCGCGGACGTCCGGTGGTGGCGCCGAATTCCCGTCCTCGCTCCTGCAGCCGAGCCCCGACCTCATCCTTCAACTCCGTGGGAAACGGTCCGCTGCCCACCCGCGTCGTATAGGCTTTCGTAATGCCCAAGACCGCATCAATCATGGTTGGTCCCACACCGGTCCCGGTACAGGCTCCTCCTGCAGAGGCGCTCGATGACGTCACGTAGGGGTAGGTGCCGAAATCCACATCGAGGTGGGTGCCTTGCGCCCCCTCAAAGAGGATGGTTTTCTTCTTCGCGATCGCCCGATCAAGTTGAAGCGAGACGTCCACGATGTGCTGGGCCAGTCGCTCTCCATAGGCTCGGTATTGAAGAAAGACCTTTTCAAGCTCGACGCCGTTGATTTGGTACACTCGCTCCAAGAAGGTGTTGATTTCCGCCACGTTGACTTCAAGCTTGGCGCGGAGGAGGTCAGGGTTCAACAGATCACTCATGCGCACGCCGATGCGCGCCATCTTATCGGCGTAGGTCGGGCCAATCCCACGGCCGGTGGTGCCGATGCGGTGCGGACCTTTGGATTCCTCGCTCGCCTTTTCCACGACTTTGTGATAGGGCATGATCACGTGCGCCCGATCGCTGATCAGCAGATTCCCGCCAATCCTAACTCCCGATCTCTGCAAGCTATCGATCTCCTCGATCAAGGCCTCCGGATCTACGACCACGCCGTTGCCGACCAGACATAACTTTCCTCGGTACAACACGCCGGAAGGCAGCAAATGGAACACATAGGTTCCCTTGTTTGTGACGACCGTATGGCCCGCGTTCGATCCCCCTTGGTAGCGCACGACCACGTCGGCGTCGCGGGCGAGCACGTCGACGATCTTGCCTTTCCCCTCGTCACCCCACTGTGATCCGACGATAACCAGATTCATCGTTCTTCCGGCCAACTCACCAGAGGTTCTTGATTAGGATGATTGTCTTCGATAGCGGCTTCAAAAAAATGGCCCTGACCCGAGATCGGCCAGAGCCTCTGGCCCGCGCATGCTATGCCGAGGGTACGCCATTGTCAAGCAGCGGTTCATGTCGTAGGACCAGAGGATCTTAGGCGACGCCGCCGAGTCGACGGCGACGGAGATCTGGGATCAGAGCTTGGTCAGCAATCCGCCGCCGGAGCCGAGCAAGAAAACTGGACTGAACACACGCCGACGAAGATGGTCGTCAAGGCCACCTTTCTGTAGATAGCAAGTTAACTTGTCCGGTTTATGTAGCTCACGATCTGTCCGGTTGTTCCGTTCGCATGGTTCAGCCGCGCGCCGAAATCATTTCGCGCACACAATGGGCCGAGGATGGACGATCGGCGGGGCGTCCGAGCTGTGGGTCGGCCTACTCTGGCCTCGTAGAGCAGGCCCGGGCTCGCTCAGCCGGCCATCCGCGTGGTAACGCGCCAGACACCGAGGCCCACGGAACACGGCCAGCGTCCCATCCGGATACTCGTGGACTCGCACCGTGACCTGCACATAATGGAACCGATGCGTGTCTGGCGGGATCTGCAGGCTCAGCCCCTGATACCGCACCGTATTGTCCTTCGCCACGACCCGCTCCTCTTGCACACACAGAATCTCCGCGAGGGTCGGGCCGATCCAGGGGACGAAGGCCGTCCCGACTTCGGGGGCCGGCCCCGCAAAGCGCTGGTTGTAGGCGGGGAGAAACCGCTCGGCCAGATACCGGTTGGCCGCCGCCATCTCCGTGATCCCGGCCAGGACCAACTCTTTGGGCAGCCGATCTTGCAGGGTGCGGAAGGCGCGCTCCGACCGGCCCCGCGCTTCCGGTGAATAGGCGGCAATGAGCGTGATCCCCAATTGCTGCAACGCGCGATGCACCTGCGTCGGCCGGCTCTTGTCCACCTTGCCCCCGGCCTCCTCGGTGTGCCAGTAGTGGGCCCCCGGTCGGTATACAAGGAACTGAACAGCCCCTTCGTCTCAATGACCGCCCGCAGGCCCCGAAAACTGCTCATCGTCCCTTCTTCCTCGACGAAGAAGGCCGAATAGAACTCGCTGGTCGCATCATCCATCGTCACGATCAGATCCCACTGGCAGCCAGGCACCCACTCATGCATGGATCCGTCTTGGTGCAGCATCATACCGGGCAAGGGTTTGCGGGGCCGCTTCTTGCGGTGTGCCCCACGCCGGGGCGCGCGGGCGACCTGGCCAGCGGCCTGCAACGTCTTCTTCGTCCACGTATAGGAGCGCGTCCCGCCATGCTCCTGTTGCCAACGCTCGTGGAAATGCTTGACGGTCCAGCCCGTGTACCGGGTCTCATACAGCGTCACCATGCGCAGGGCGTCATCCACGGGCACCGCACGGGCCGAGGCGCGGCCGATCCGCCGATCCTGCAACCCCTCCCGCCCCCTCCGTGTCATACCGGTCACGCCAGCGGCGAAACGTGCGTTCCGTCACCCCCAGCATCTCCGCCGCTTCTGCCAGGGTGATCTCCCGTCGGTGTCGTCGTTCATACAGCTCTTCACATCGCATCCGTCTCACCTCCTGTCGCACGCTCGCCCGTGTCATGGTGGCCCTCCTTGAGGGCGCACCCTAAACCGGACAATTCATGTGCTACAAAAGACGGACAGATGATGTGCTATCTACAGTCAAGGCCACCTTTCTTGACTGGCTCACTGCCACATGGTAGCATGCTGAAAATTCAGCACTTTTCTCCCACCATGAGGAGTTCATTGATCGTGCAAAGTGGGGCTGTGGCGCAGTTGGGAGCGCGCGTGAATGGCATTCACGAGGTCGCCGGTTCAATCCCGGCCAGCTCCACCACTTTGTCTCGACCTCCTCGATTGCCTACACGCTAGTCTCGCATTCTCACCACCCTATCCATCTTGAATCGTTCCGGAGTTCAGAACCGGATCGTTCTGTATCATCGCTAGGTTCACTATGCTGCAAGTCGAAGAGGTATGGAAACAATTTGGCACTCGCGTCTTGCTCAAAGATGCGTCGGCGCACCTGCGCCCGAACACCCGCGTGGGCCTGGTGGGGCCGAATGGGTGCGGCAAGACAACGTTGTTGCGCATGATCATGGGGGAACAGTCTCCCGACAAGGGAACGATCCGAAAGCGCCCGCGCCTGAGCATTGGATATTTAGCGCAGGAACTCGAGCCTCTCCTCGGAAAGAGCGTGCTTGAAGCCACCCATCGGGACCTCTATCCGGAGCACGAGGCCAAACGCATCCTGATGGGCCTGGGCTTCACCGTTCACGATTTTTCGCGCATGGTCGATACCCTGTCCGGAGGCTATCGCATGCGCGTGGCGCTGGCCCATCTCCTCTTGTCCAACCCGGATGTGCTGCTGCTGGATGAGCCGACCAACCATCTGGACAAGATGACGCAACGCTGGTTCGAGGAGTTTCTCATCGCTTCCAAGATGACGCTCCTCATCGTCAGCCACGACACGAAATTTCTGGATCAGGTGGCTACGCATATGTGGGAGATCCGGCACCACCAGATCCGGGAGTACCGCGGCAACTATTCGCAGTTCCTGGTTCTGAAAGCCGAACAAGACGCGCAGTTGGAATCCGCCGCCGCCCGACAAGCGAAGGAAATCGCCCGGGTCCAGAAGTTTGTCGACCGTTTCCGGTATCAAGCCAACAAAGCCCGCCAGGTCCAGTCCCGCATCAAACAGTTGGAGAAGGTCAAGGTCATCGAACGGCAGCGCGATCCGCGTCGTGTTCGATTTGCCTTTCCCGAACCAAGCCCCAGCGGTCGGCACGTGCTGGAATTGCGGGGCGCCGCCAAGGCCTATGGGCATAAGGTGGTCTACGAGTCGTTGGACTTCACGGTGGAGCGAGGACAGCGGATTGCCTTGGTTGGAGAAAACGGCGCGGGGAAAAGCACGCTCCTCAAAATGCTGGCGGGCGTGGCGCCGCTGGACAAGGGTACGCGGGCCGTGGGGCACGGGGTGACCCTGCATTATTTTGCCCAGCACCAGGCCGAAACGCTCAATCCCGAACACACCATCCTGGATTCACTGCACGAAGTGGCCAAACAGGCGGAAACGAATTTCCTGAGGGGCATCGCCGGAGCCTTTCTCTTTTCGGGGCCAGACCAGAAAAAACCCATCAAGGCATTAAGCGGGGGCGAACGAAACCGGGTTGCCTTGGCCCGCATGCTCGTGGAACCGGCGAACACCCTGTTGCTGGACGAGCCGACCAACCACCTCGACCCCGCATCGGTGGACGTGCTGACGGACGCGCTCGTCGCCTTTCCTGGGACCCTCATCTTCATCTCGCACGATCCGACGTTCCTGTCACGGATCGCCAACCGCGTGGTCGAAATCGACGACGGGCAGGCGAAGGACTATCTCGGCAACTACGAATACTATCTCTGGAAGCGCAGCAAGGAACTGGAAGAATTTGAGAAGGACCAGGCAGACGATCGATCGGCTGGGGCCAACGGCAACGGCCGTGCGAACGGCTCAGGTCCGGGCTCCGACTCTCCCAAGGGAAAAGCTACGGAGCGCCGCGAATTGATCAAGGCGGAGGCCCGTCTGGAGAAACAAGTCGCCCGGGCCGAAGCGGTCGTGCTCGAATGCGAGGCCAAGATCAAGGCCCTGGACGGGGAACTCGCCGACCCGCAACTTTATGAGGACTTCGACCGCTGGAAGGCGATGCAACGAGAGCACGACCGGTGGAAGCACGATCTTGAACGAGCCACTGCCAAGTGGGAGGAGTTGTCGCAAGAGCTGGAACGTGTCCGTGGATCGTTGGCGGGTCTTGTTTAACCGGGCATTTTCATGGTTTCTTCCAGGTAGTAATACAGCCAGCGGTTCTTTTCCACTGTCACCACTTCGTCCCAGACGACCCCGATCAGGTAACCTTTTTCCCAAGGCTTGACCCAGGCCACCGTCCCGGCAAGCTTTTCCTGCTGCTCCTGCCCCTGTTGATCCAGGAACGCCAGCACCACCATGACATCGTCTTTTGGCGCCAGCCTGGCTTTCGTGTGCAGCCCTGCCCCGATTCGATTGACATTATCCAGCACGGCCGTCACGGAGGGTCCGCCGCTCTTCGGCTCAAGCAGAGCGGAACCCACCAGCGTCGCCCGGACAAAGCGACGGCGCTCACTGGGCTGTGTTGATGCCGGTTGAGTCATCCCGCTCTCCTGGCTTTGAGTATAGCGAACAGGCGAAGTTTGTCCACCACGTCGCGGGGCGGTTCGTATCGGCGTGCGTTTCCGGTGCGGGTTAGTTTTTCTTCGGCGCGTAATAGCGAACTCCCTTCAGCTCGGGAGGGAGATGCGATTGCTCCTGTTGCGCGGCCGGATCGTCATGCACATACCGGTACCCTTCCCCATAGCCTAACTGCTTCATAAGCGGCATCACCGCATTGCGCAAGTGAAAGGGCACGGACAAGTTCCCATAGGTTCGGGCATCGGTCATAGCCTTCAT
>DATIBM010000021.1:0-4380 GCA_035457545.1 Nitrospiraceae bacterium | reverse complement strand
CAGGCGCTGCGGGTGCTGTTCGATCGTCTGGCCGGCTTGCTCAGGGGGATCGACGCAGTCGGGCATCGGGTGGTGCACGGAGGCGATCGCTTTGTGGAATCCACGTTGATCACTGAGGAGGTCGAGGCCGGCATCGACGCGCTGTCCGAATTGGCCCCGTTGCACAATCCCGCCTGTCTCGCAGGGATCCGCGGAACCAGGGAGGTGCTGGGCACCAGGCTACCGATGGTGGCCGTGTTCGACACGGCCTTTCACAAAACCATGCCGGCTATCGCCAGGCGGTACGCGATTCCCATGGAATTGGCCGACCGCTACCGGATCAGCCGTTATGGCTTTCACGGGATTGCGCATGCGTCGCTTGCACATGGCTATGCGGCGACCACCGGGACCCCATTGGAACGAGCGCGGGTGATCACCCTGCAGTTGGGAAACGGTTGCTCCATGACCGCGATTGCACAAGGCCGATCGGTCGAAACCTCGATGGGCTTCACGCCGTTGGAGGGATTGGTGATGGGGACCCGGTCGGGCGACGTGGATGCCTCCATCGTCAGTTACCTGTCCGAGCGGGAAAAGGTCGAGCCGACCGAAGTCGAACGGTGGCTTAACGAGCGGTCGGGCCTTCTCGGCTTATCGGGACGGTCGCGAGACATGCGGGAATTGCTCCGCGCAGCCGAACAGGAGCAGGACGAGCGGGCCACATTGGCCATTGATCTGTTCTGCTATCGAGTGCGCAAATATCTCGGCGCCTACCTCGCCGTGCTGGGCGGCGCCGATGGCATCGTCTTCGGAGGCGGGATCGGGGAGAACGCGCCGGAGATACGGGACCGGATCTGCCGGAGCATGGACTGGTGCGGCCTGAGCCTCGATCCCGACCGCAATCGAGCGGCAGTGGGCTTGGCGCCGGGTCAGGCAAAACTCATCAGCATAGACGGCTCGCGGCCGGCCGCCTATGTCGTCGCGGCGGATGAAGAGACCTGGATCGCCAGGGAGACCGTGCGCTGCGTACGCGGTGGCCGCGAGTGAAAGTCCGTCATTCGTCACTCGTCATTGGTCATTCGAAGGATGTTTCCGTTTCAATCATTCACGAATGACGGTTGACGGATGGCGCTTGACGCATGACGACGAATCAGGAGGAGAGGACGAAGCTGGCGGGCTTTTTTACCAGCCTGCCAGACAAGGAGCGATTATGGGGAACCCATTGTCAGACAAAGAACTCAAGCTGATAGACGCGTATTGGCGCGCGGCCAACTATCTATCGGTGGGACAGATTTACCTCTATGACAATCCGCTGCTGAAAGAACCATTAAAGAAGGAGCACATCAAACCCCGCTTGCTCGGTCACTGGGGGACAACCCCGGGGCTGAATTTCATCTATGTCCATCTCAACCGCATCATCAAGCAGCGTGATCTCAGCATGATCTACATCACCGGTCCCGGCCATGGGGGGCCGGGGCTGGTGGCGAATGCCTATCTCGAAAGCACCTACAGCGAGGTCTATCCGAACATCTCCGAGGACGAAGAGGGCATGAAACGATTGTTCACGCAATTCTCATTTCCCGGGGGCATCCCAAGCCACGTGGCGCCAGAAACCCCTGGCTCGATCCATGAAGGAGGGGAACTCGGCTATGCCGTCTCGCACGCCTACGGGGCTGCGTACGACAATCCGAATCTGATTGTCGCTTGCGTCGTCGGGGACGGGGAGGCCGAAACGGGACCGCTCGCGACCGCCTGGCACTCCAACAAATTTCTTAATCCAGCCTCCGATGGCGCCGTCCTGCCGATCCTGCACCTGAACGGCTACAAGATCGCCAATCCCTGCGTGCTCGCCCGTATCAGCCACGAGGAGCTGGACCACCTCTTTCGTGGGTACGGCTATACGCCCCATTTCGTGGAGGGCCACGAGCCGGGCAAGATGCACCAGCTCATGGCCGCCACGCTCGATGCCTGCTTCGACGACATCCGCCGAATCCAGACCCAGGCCAGAAAGAACGGCGTCAAGGAACGGCCTCGGTGGCCGATGATCATCCTCCGGACGCCGAAGGGCTGGACCTGCCCAAAGGAAATCGACGGCAAACGGACGGAAGACTACTGGCGGTCCCATCAGGTCCCGATGGGTGAAATGCACGAAAAGCCCGAGCACGTGAAGATCCTTGAGAAATGGATGAAGAGCTACAAGCCGGATGAGCTGTTCGACAAGACCGGTCGATTGAAGCCCGAACTGGCCGAACTCGCCCCAAAGGCCGAGCGCCGCATGAGCGCCAATCCTCACGCCAACGGTGGGCTATTGCTCAGGGATCTGCGTCTGCCGGATTTCCGCGACTACGCGATCAAGGTCACGAAACCCGGCGCCGTGGCAGCCGAATCCACCCGCCTCATGGGACAGTTCCTTCGGGACACGATGAAGCGCAACATGGAAAGCCGGAACTTCCGCCTGTTCAGCCCCGACGAGAACAACTCGAACCGCTGGCAGGATGTCCTGGAGGTCACGAACCGTGCCTGGATGGCGGACCGCTACCCCTATGACGACCATCTAGCCCCGGACGGTCGTGTGATGGAGATGCTCAGCGAACACCAGTGCCAGGGCTGGCTGGAGGGGTATCTCCTAACCGGCCGGCACGGATTCTTCTCCTGCTACGAGGCGTTCATCCACATCATCGACTCCATGTTCAATCAACACGCCAAGTGGCTCAAGGTCTGCAACGATATCCCCTGGCGGCGGCCGATCGCCTCGCTCAACTATCTGCTCAGCTCGCACGTCTGGCGGCAGGATCACAATGGATTCAGCCACCAGGACCCGGGCTTCATCGACCATGTGGTGAACAAAAAGGCGGAGGTCGTGCGCGTCTATCTTCCGCCGGACGCCAACACGCTCCTGTCCGTCACCGACCACTGCCTGCGCAGCCGCAATTACGTCAATGTCATCGTGGCGGGCAAGCAACCGGCTCCCCAATGGCTGACGATGGACGAAGCGGTCAAACATTGCACGGCCGGCATCGGCATCTGGGAGTGGGCCAGCAACGATAAGGGCAGCGAGCCCGATGTGGTCATGGCCTGCTGCGGGGACGTCCCGACGCTGGAGACGTTGGCCGCGGTGGACCTCTTTCGGCAATATTTGCCCGCTGTGAAGATCCGGGTCGTGAACGTCGTGAACCTGATGAAGCTGCAGCCGCCGAGCGAACATCCGCACGGGCTGTCCGATCAGGATTTTGACGCGCTGTTTACCAAGGACAAGCCGATCATCTTCGCCTTTCATGGCTATCCCTGGTTGATTCACCGGCTGACGTACAGACGGACGAACCACCAGAACTTGCATGTCCGCGGGTACAAGGAGGAGGGCACCACCACGACGCCGTTCGACATGTGCGTCCTCAACGATCTCGATCGGTTCCACCTGGCCGCCGACGTGATCGACCGGGTCCCGTCCCTGGGCGCTCGAGCCGCCTATGCCAAGCAGGCGCTTCGTGACAAGTTGCTCGAGCACAAGCAATACATCGCCAGGTACGGTGAGGACATGCCTGAGATCACCAACTGGCAATGGGGACAACGGGCGCCGGCTCAGCGACGAGCGACATCCACAGAAGCGGACAACGTGTAGAGAGAATAGAGAGAAAGAGAAGAGAATGGACATAGGTGCCGGAACCATCGCTCCGGGGAACAGTTTTCCTCTTGGCGCAACTGTCTTCTCTGACGGGGTCAACTTCAGCCTCTATTCCAAAAGCAGCACCCTTGTGGAACTGCTCCTGTTCAATCGCGTGGACGATACGAAGCCGGCGGCGGTGATTCCACTGGATCCCTGGCGGAACCGCACCTACCACTATTGGCATGTCTTTGTCCCGTACCTGCAAGCGGGTCAGATTTACGGTTACCGAGCGTATGGTCCGTTCGAGCCGCGGCGAGGGCTTCGCTTTGACCATGAGAAGCTCCTGCTCGATCCATACGGCAAGACCGTGGCCGTTCCCGGCCAGTACAGCCGAGCCGCGGCCTCCGCCCCTGGAGACAATTGTGCGACCGCGATGAAAAACGTGGTCGTGGATTTGTCCCGATACGATTGGCAGGGAGACAGGCCGCTCCGTCGTCCCTCGGCCAGCACCGTAATCTACGAAATGCACGTCCGCGGCTTTACTCGCCACCCCAATTCCGGCCTGGCCCCGGAGAAGCGAGGCACCTACGCCGGCCTGATCGAGAAGATTCCCTATTTGAAGAACCTCGGGATTACGGCCGTGGAGCTGTTGCCGGTGTTTCAGTTCGATCACCAAGACTGCCCGCCAGGCCGCGTCAATTACTGGGGCTATTCCCCCGTCTCGTTCTTCGCCCCCCATGCGGCTTATAGCTCGCGCAAGGACCTGCTGGGCCCTGTGGATGAGTTTCGCGATCTGGTCA
>DATIBM010000020.1:0-2589 GCA_035457545.1 Nitrospiraceae bacterium | reverse complement strand
TGGCGTGCTCGTCGCCGGATTCATCGTGGGCGGGTTTTTTACGGCCCTCATCAGGGAAGTGGTTCCGGACAGCGTCGCCAAGACGGTATTCACCGCCACCTGGAGCCCCTCCATCGGGCCGGTGTCTATTGACCTCCTGGTGATTAATTTGACGCTGGGGCCGTTGGGGCTCCACGTGTCGTTCCTGGCGCTGGTTGGCGTGTTGGTGGCCTATCTGATCGCCCGCTCCCTCTTCTGAGGCGCTGGAGTCACCATGTTCAACAACATCGGTTTTCCCGAGCTACTGCTTATCCTCGTGGCCGTTCTACTCCTTTTCGGCGCCAAGCGCCTCCCCGAGATTGGCGCATCGTTCGGCAAGGGAATCCGTGAGTTCAAGCGGAGCCTGAGCGATACTAACGACGCCATCACTGGCACCGAACCCGACCGCAATGGCGGCTCGCGCCAGATTGACTCGAAGGTTACGACCCCGCCTTCGGGTGGCGATCCCAAGCGCCTGAGCCAGTAGGCGATCGTCAAGCGCGGCCCCCAAAAGAAGAGAAGGCCCCGGGAGCTCCCGGGGCCTTTCAATTGCGAGATCAGTTGCGATCAGAGCTTCCTGCCGGTCTGGGCTGCCTGGGCTGCTTGAGTCGCTTCGGCCTGGGCGTCGGTGGTAAAGATCCGCGCGCGCCGATCATCCACCTTCGCGTTCTCCCGCAAGGCGGCGAGATAGCTCCGGACCCGATCCTGCCGGGCCAGGCGAACCTGCTGGATCTTGAATTGATTCAGATCAGCAACATACGCCGCGGAATCCGCCTTGACCCGCTTCACGACCTTCAGGAAGTAGGTGCCCTCGTCCGTTTCGATGGGGCCGGCCACCTTGCCGGTGTCAACGCCAAACGCCGCGCCGACCAGAATCGCGCTGGGGAAAGGAGGATTGACCCGGGCAAAGGGCGGGAACTGCTGGAAGGGCAAGTGAAGCGCCTTGGAGGCCTGCTCGAGCGTGCTGCCCTCTGACAACCGCTTGCTCATATCGTTGACGACAGCTTTGGCCATCTCCGGCTTCTTGGCGTTGCGCGCCGCGATTTCCACCGCACCGTGGATCTGGTCGAGGGGCGGAACTCGATCCTCATGCAGGCTGTCCAGGCGGAAAAGCATGTAGGCGTAGCTCAACTCGATAACCCGGCTGGTCTCCCCCTGCTTGGCCTTGAAGGCCCAGACCGCGGCTTCGGGGATCACCTGCATCCCGATCATCACCCTGCTCCCGATCTGAGTGGGATTGGCACGACCAATCGTGAGCCCCATGACTCGGGAGACCGTATCGAGCGCGGCCGGATCGAGCCGGTCGGCACCGAGCGATTCCAGGCTGTCGGCCTGCGCATCGAGGTGATCGCGATGATCCCCGGTGACCTCGATCGGAATCAGGATGTGGCGACCCTTGGCCTTGTCTCCCGAACGCGATTCGATCTGGATGATGTGATAGCCGAAGCTGGACAGGACCGGATTGGAAAGCGCGCCGATGGGCAGGCTGAAGGCGGCCTTGTCGAAGGCCGGATCCATCTGCCCCTTCTTGAACTCACCGAGGTCGCCACCCTTGGCGCCGCTCACGGTGTCGGAGGACTCCCGCTTGGCTACCTCGGCGAAGGGCGCTCCGTCGTGGATCTCCTTCCGGATCTCTTCGGCACGAGCCAGGGCCGCGGCCGAATCACTCGCCACGGGCAGTCGGGAGATCTGAACGTAGCTCAGGTACGCGGTCCGGGGCTGCCGGAACTGCTCAAGGTGATCGTCGTAATACTTCTTGACCTCCGCCTCGGTCAGCGGGACCGCCGAATCGGGCACCACGTCACGGGGAATCACCGCGGTGAGCTGCATCGTCACCGTCTCGTGAGCGTCCCGATAGGACTGCCACAATGCTCCGTCGGAGAGGTACACATCGGCCGTCACAACCCTCAGCAGCTTGCCCCGCATGATCTCCTCGCGATACTGCGCCTCGAGCTGCGGGATGTACTGCCTGCCGATGCTGGAGTTGAGCCACCGCTGGTATTTCGCCAGATCGAACTTCCCCTCGGTCTGGAACTCCGGAACGGTCGTGAGTTCCTGCGGTGGGCTGTTCTTGATCGCCTCTGCGATCTCCTCGGCGTCGGCGCTGATGTGGCGGCGCTTGAACTCCGAGCTCATGACCTGTTCCTGGATCAGGTTTTCCCACACCTGATTCCGGATTTCCTCAATATCGTCGGCGGAAAGAGAGGAACTGCTCTGCCGCTGGCGAGCGTCGATGGCCTGTTGCAAGATCGCCTGGTAGGCGTTGACCGGAATCGAGACGCCGTTGATTACCCCGACCGTGGAACGGGAACCGCCAGTGATCTGGCTCCAATCCACGCTGGTGACGACGAAGATGAACATGAGCACCGCAAACACGAACGCGGCGATTTTGCCACCAACACTGCGGAAGAATTGCATCATACGGCGGTAACCTGCTCCAGTAGGCGGAGGCAACCCGAAAAAAGAGGGCTAAGTGTACGCCGAAGCACCCCGAATCTCAAGCGTCCGGGCCCCCTCCAAGAGTTGACAGCCCGGCAGCTGGTTGCTAATGTTTGTTCAATTACCACAACA
>DATIBM010000019.1:0-11148 GCA_035457545.1 Nitrospiraceae bacterium | reverse complement strand
CAAGCGGTGCGCCGTGTCGGCGAGATCGATCGAAGCCGCTGCCGCAGCGCCTTCGAGGAGCGATTCACAGCCGACCGCATGGCGAAAGAGTACGTCCAACTGTATGAACGAATGATCCAGGAAGCGTCGGTGAACAAATCTTTCTCTTCGGACGAATGATGCTGGTCCTGATCGGGGAATCCGCCGAGGAAGCCATCCGGATAGCGGGAAGCCTCGTCGCCCAGGCGATCAAGAAGACTCCGGCGTTGCGGCTCGGACTCGCGGCAGGCAAGACCCCGATCGGATTGTATCGGAACCTGGTGGATCTGCACCGCGCGACGCATCTCGATTTCTCTCACGTCCGGCTCTTCAGTCTCGATGAGTTCATGGGGTTGCCACGCGACAGCTCGAACAGCTATCGCGCCTTCTTTCATCAGCATCTTATCGACCACATCAATATCGATCCAGCTCATCTCCATCTATTGAACGGGCCGGCCGAGGAGGACGTCGCCTCCTACTGCGCTTCCTATGAGTTACTTATCCGAAATCAAGGCGGCATCGATCTGCAGATCCTGGGGATCGGGGGTAACGGCCACCTGGGATTCAATGAACCGGGTTCCAGCCTCACTTCTCGGACAAGGCTCAGCCTCTTGAGCGAATCGACCAGGCGAAATCTTGCACGAGTCTTCGATCAAGCGCAGGTCCCGGAATGGGCTGTGACGATGGGTCTCGGCACCATTCGTGAGGCACGGACTCTCTTACTGTTGGCCTTTGGAGCACACAAGGCCGAGGTCGTCGCCAAAGCCTTGGAAGGACCGTTGAGCGCTTCCACACCTGCCTCTTCCATTCAATTGCATCCCGGTGTCATTCTCGTGCTAGACCGCGAGGCTGCGGCCTCCCTCAAAATCAGGAATACTACCGGCAGCAAGCGTCTCAGGCGATGGCGTTACTGCCGGAGTTGTTGAGGTAGAGGTCGATATAAGCCCGACTTTCCAGCACTGCTCAGCGAGCCATGTCAGCAGGCCCCTCAGAGACAGCCTTGATTTGAGACGCTGAGCGCCGGCGGACCTTCAGCCCCATCGGATGTCATCAACGCCGGCTTCGGCCAGCCCATATGGTCCTTTGCGCAACGCCTGACAGGCGGAGCCAATCGAAGAACTCGCCAATCTGGTTGAGGTCAGTCCGTTACGGACCAATGTCATTGGAAAAGAACCCTATGGGAGGAACCGATATGTAGGTCATGTCTGCTCTAACCATTCAGCCGACCTCGTAGGAGCGCTTGGCTTCTACCTACGCCTTCGCCAATCTGTTAGTGTCGGCGAGTCTGTTCGTGAAGGACCAAGCGCCATTGATGCACATCCGCCCGCGCTAATCGGCGGAGAGGATGGCCTTGTCGGCAATGGAAGGAGGAGCGGATACATGCCGTTGGATCAGGCTGGACAGATCAGAATGAAGCTGCTGAGGTTCCTCCGTGACCGGAACGGTCTGATAAGCGAAGACGAAACGATACTGATTGATTCGGGCGTCATTCGCCTCGAACCGTACCTCCGACAACTCCTGGCGCAGGGCCATATCCGCCGTGATGAAGAGGCGAGAGTTTACCGTCTGACCGAGACCGGCAGAGACGAACTGGCGCGCCTGCAACAAGCCGATGACGCCGCCAGCGATGGCGCGTAACCGTTTCTTCTCCGGCACGTGACGGATGTGGGCCGCTCGTTTCGGCTCTCCTGATCCCGCTTCCTCCCCCTCATCGTTTTGAACGCTGTGCGGGCTTGGCGGCCTGTTCGTTCCGCGACGACGGTCCGCACGATCGCGCGCGAACCGGCAGAAGGACTGTTATCCGACTGGTTCCTCGAATTGACGCTCTCCGGCAGGGTTGTGTATAACCATACTCGTTCGATTTCATGTGAGCGTCAGCACCGGAGGAACCTCGTGCAGGCACGTGAATTCAGAGACGGCGCTGAAGACGGGCTGGATGCCCTGGAGCCGCTCGACCCCGACCGCATCGGCTCGTTCACCGACCTGCTTAAGGCCATGCGCAAAACCGCGTTCGGTGGGCGCCGGGTAGGCGAGGCCTTCGACGTGCTCTGCGCGATGATCGATGATCCCGATTGCATGGTCGTGATGACCCTCTCCGGCGCCATGACGATCGCCAAGATGGGCATCATCATCAGCCGGATGATCGACGAGGGGATGGTCCAGGTCGTGGTCTCGACCGGCGCGTTGGTGGCGCATGGCTTGAGCGAATCGACGGGCAAGCAGCATTACCGGCATGACCCGAAGATGAGCGACGTGGAATTATTCCGCAAGGGCTACAATCGGGTCTACGACACCTTGGAGATGGAGGCGAACCTCAACTATGTCGAGCACGTGGTCACGCAGACCCTGAAGCGGCTGGACCACGGCACGCCGCTGTCGTCGGAGCGCCTCACGCATGAGCTCGGCAGGACTCTGCATGAAGAATTCGAAGGCGCCGGGATTCTCAAAAGCGCTTATGAACAGGCGGTGCCGGTCTATATTCCGGCTTTTACCGATTCCGAGATGGGCTTGGACGTCGGGATTTGGGCGATGCGGGAATCGCTGGACAGGGCGCGGGCAGAGGCTGCAAAGCGGGAGGGCGATCTGGGGGTGCTGAAGGCGCTGCACCGGTATCTGCCGTCCTATAATCCCTATTTGGATTTGAACAGCTATACCGACAAGATCATGTCGGCCAAACGGCTGGGCATCTTCACGATCGGCGGCGGGGTGCCACGGAACTGGGCCCAGCAGGTCGGACCCTACATTGAAATCGGCAACCTCCGGCTGGGGCTCGACGCCAAACCGCCTCGCTTCCAGTACGGCGTGCGGATCTGCCCCGAACCGGACTATTGGGGCGGACTGAGCGGCTGCACCTATCAGGAAGGGATCTCCTGGGGCAAGTTCGTGCCGCCTTCCGATGGAGGCCGGTTTGCCGAAGTGCTGAGCGATGCGACCGTGGTCTGGCCGCTGTTGATGATGGGATTGCTGGAGCATCGGGGGGCGCGCCAACCGAAACCTTCGCGTGGCGATGCCCGTTCCACGCGATCGGCCCGTCCGCCGCGCGCCAAGCGGGGGGCGGCCCGGTGATCGCCACCGTTGACTCGGCCGTCTTCGATGGCCGCTGAAAGGATTGTGTGTTGACCGGACTTCGTGTGGCTCTCTGCCCTGTCGCCAGGTTCATTCTCCTCATGGGTACGCTCGCCTGGACGCTCCTCGGCGCTCGGGAGACGCCGGCGGCGCCCTTGCAAGATGACCGGGTTCGGGGCAATCCGCGCGCGCCGGTCACGATTATTGAATATTCGGATTTCACCTGTGGGTATTGCGTGAAATTCTTCCGTGAAACCTGGCCGCTGTTGCAGGCCAAGTATGTCGATGCCGGGAAGGTGCGGTTCCTGTATCGGGACTATCCGCGCGCCGACCAGGGGGTCGGAGTGGCGGCGGCCCTGGCCGCGCGCTGTGCGGGCGAACAGGGACGCTATTGGGCGATGCACGACCGGTTGTTTGCCCAGGGACCGCGGCTCGATGCCGCTCAGTTTCCCCATTATGCCAAGGCGATCGGGCTCAAACCGGATCGGTATGACGCCTGCGTGCGGCAGGAAACGTATCTGGAGTCGATCTTCGAAGATCGTCAGGAAGCCAACCGCTGGGGGTTTCGCGGCACGCCGGGCTTCGTGTTGCTTTTGACCAATGACATGTCGGGACGGGTGGAAACGCCGGTCACCGTGCCCGGGGCCTTTCCCTTCAACGTCTTTCAGGAACAAATCGAGCGTCTGTTGCGTCGCGCGGGGGCGACGGATGCTCCACAGTCGAGCCTGCAGACCGAGCCGTCGCTCCTGGCGGTTTGGTGGAGTTCAGGCCTAACCGGCCCGCCGCCGAAGGTGAACGAGCCATGACAACCACGCAGCACTTCTGGTCGGTGCCCGCGAATCCCGGCGATCCGGATCTGTGGGTCTGCCTGTCCTGCCTGAAGGAAGTCTATCGGCAAAAAGTGCCTCGTCCGAATTGTCCGTCCTGTCAGGGGGTTTCTACTTATGAAGCCTTCACGCTTGAGGCGATCAAGGATTGGGGGACGGACGAGTTGATCGCCAAGGCGCAGGCGGCTGTCGATTCGGCCGACGCGCAGCCGGTGCAGGCGGCCGACGCCGTCTAACCGGTCCTCCATTCCGTCAGTCGGAGCCTCACACGTGAATCAGCCCCGCCCGCTGCTCATTGGGGGTCAGCCCCACCCGACCTCCCTGCGAGCTGCCATCCGCAATCCCTACAACGGTGAGGTCATCGCCGAAGTCTGTCTGGCCGATGACGCCGCCGCGGAGGAGGCGGTCCGTTCGGGCGAGGCGGCGGCCCGGGAGATGAAGCGGCTCCCGGCCCATGCCCGCGCCTCCGCCTGCGCCAAAATCGCGGAGGCGCTGCGGCAACGGCAGGAAGAGTTCGCGCAGGTGATGGTGGCCGAGGCCGGCAAGCCCTTGGCGGATGCCCGGCGCGAAGTGTCGCGCGCGATTCAGACCTTCCTGGTCGCCAGCGAAGAAGCGAAGCGGGTCGGCGGCGAGGTTATTCCGCTGGACTGGACGCCCGGCATGGATCGGTATCTCGGGTTGACCCGTCGGGTGCCGGTCGGGCCGGTATTGGGGATCACGCCTTTCAATTTTCCGCTCAATTTGGTCGCGCACAAGGTGGCGCCCGCGCTGGCGATCGGGACGTCTATTCTCATCAAGCCGGCTCCGCAGACGCCCTTGACCGCCCTGTTGCTGGGCGAGGTGGTGCGGGAGACGGGACTGCCTCCAGGAGCCTTGAACGTCGTGCCCTGCGATAACGCGATCGCGCAGCGACTCGTCGAGGATGAGCGCTTCAGCGTCTTGAGCTTCACGGGCAGCGCCGCGGTCGGCTGGATGTTGAAGGGCAAGGCCGGGAAGAAACGGGTGCTCTTGGAACTCGGCGGCAACGCCGGCGTCATCATCGAGCCGGATGCGGATCTGGACCTGGCCGCGCGGCGCTGCGCCGCAGGCGGCTACGGCTATGCGGGCCAAACCTGCATCTCGGTCCAGCGCATCCTGGTCCAGGAGTCCGTGTCCGCCGCCTTTACCGAGAAACTGCTGGCGTTGGTTCGGACCCTCAAGTCCGGCGATCCCCGCCGCGAAGACACGGTGGTCGGCCCGGTGATCAATCAGGCGGCGGTCTCGCGGATCGAGCAGTGGATTCAGGAGGCGTTGCAGCGCGGCGCGCGCCGGCTTCAGGGCGGAGGCCGGACCGGCAACGTCTTCGACCCGGTCGTGCTGACCGATGTCGCGCCCGACATGAAGGTTTCCTGCGAGGAGGTCTTTGGGCCGCTGGTCTCCGTGACTCCCTACCGGACGTTCGACGATGCGCTGCGGATGCTCAACGAGTCCCGCTACGGCCTGCAAGCGGGGGTGTTTACCCGCGACGTGCATCGCATTTTCCAGGCGTTTCGCGAGCTGGAGGTGGGCGCGGTGCTCGCTAACGAAATCCCCACGTTTCGGGCGGACCATATGCCCTACGGAGGCGTCAAGGACTCGGGGCTCGGCCGGGAAGGGGTTCGTTACGCGATGGAAGAGCTGTCGGAGCTGCGGCTGCTCGTCATCAACCAGGCCGAGGCGAGGTCCTGACCATCGCGCGCGTCGCCATGATCCGCTCCAGTAGCAGCAATCCAGTTGCGAAAGCGCGAGTAAGTTGGTACAAATGCGTCCCGCGTGCCGCACGCACCAGTAAGCGTGAACTCTCCTGATGTGAGCTTCATCCACGTCAGCGTGATCGCCGGGGCCGGCGAAAAGGGGGATTATGGTTCCGACACATCTGTTTCTCACACGTGGCGTGGGGGTGCATCGAGAAAAGTTGGCGTCCTTCGAGCAGGCGTTGCGGTCCGCGGGCGTCGCCTACTGCAACTTGGTCAGCGTCTCCTCAATCCTGCCGCCGAACTGCAAGATCATCCCGCGCAAGCGCGGCGAGAAGCTGCTGAATCCGGGCGAGATCACGTTCTGCGTCATGGCGCGATCGGAAACCAACGAACGGAACCGGCTCGTGTCCGCATCCATCGGCCTGGCCATCCCGACCGATCGGCGCACCTACGGCTACCTGTCCGAGCACCACGCCCACGGCGAGACCGACGAGGAAACCGGCGAATACACCGAAGACCTGGCGGCGCAGATGTTGGCGACGACCCTGGGGGTCGAGTTCGATCCGAATCTGGCCTGGAAGGAACGAGAGCAGGTCTTCAAAATGGGCGGCAAGATCGTGCGGACCCTGAACATTACCCAATCGGCCATCGGAAAAGCCAATCGATGGACGACCGTCGTGGCCTTGGCCGTGTTCATCCCTCCGGAGAATCTGCCGAAGCGGCGCCGGTAGCGGGCCGCTGAGTTGTCCGATCCGACGCGAGGCATCGATACCGGCTCTCGTCGCGACGGCGATCGAACCATGGCTGTCCCTTCAGGTTGGTTGACCATCGAACGGAACTTTCTGGGCCTGGACGAACCCTGGTGCCATCCGGACCTGGGGGGCGTTCACGTGCTCCCGGCTCCCTACGAACATACGTCGAGTGATATCCAAGTCTCTGACCACGGTGGATGTCAGTGGAATCGCCCCGATCGAAGGATTTGCCGCGCCGCAGTTGTCGATCGCCCGGCTCATCGATCGCATGTTGGGGCTGACGCCGGCCGCCGGCGAGGGCCGAGCGTCCGATAAGCCCTGCCCCCGCTCCGCCGACGCCTCGCGATTCGTCTGCGATTGGAACTGAGGGCGCCGTCGAAACCCACGTCGAGGACTCCATTCATGGCCGCCGCACCGTCCCGCCGCTCGGAGCCGGGCAGCATCCGCATCAATAAATTTTTTACGGAACAGGGGATCTGCTCGCGGCGGGATGCGGACCGGCTGGTGGAGGAGGGGCGCGTCACGGTGAACGGCCGCCGGGCGGTCTTGGGCGACGTGGTCACCTCGCGCGACCGGATCGAGCTGGACGACCGTCCGATCCCATGGGGATCGCGCCGGGTCTATATCAAGTACCACAAGCCGGTCGGCGTCACGACGACGAGCGAACCGGACGTCGAAGGCAACATCATCGCCGCGATCAAGCACCCCGCCCGCATCTTTCCCATCGGGCGATTGGACAAGGACTCCTCCGGGCTCATCCTGCTCACGAACGACGGCGACATCGTCAACGAGATCCTGCGGGTCGAGCACGGCCACGAGCGCGAGTACGTGGTGCGCGTGGACCGTCCGTTCGACGGGGAATTCCTGGATCGCATGGCGGCGGGCGTGCTCGTGTTGGGCCGTCCGACCTTGCCCTGCAAGGTCCGGAGAGAGGCGGCCGATCGATTCCGCATCGTCCTGATCGAAGGGCGCAACCGCCAGATCCGCCGCATGTGTCAGGCGCTTGGCTATCGGGTGATCGCCCTCACGCGCGTGCGCATCATGCACATCACGTTGGACGGGTTGCCGGTCGGACGGTGGCAGGAGTTGACGGCGGCGGAGCGGGACGAACTGTTTCGGGCGGTCGGACGCGCCGTGTCCGCGAGGGAGCGGACGCGGTCATGACGGAGTCCGCCGCTCATGCAAACGAAGCGGATCTACTCGGATCCGGCGAGTTTGGTGTCCGCGCGAGGGAACGCCAATCCGGCCTCGGCGTCCCGGCTCGAATGACTCGATGACGAGGCGGCCTGCCGCTTTCGAGCCGCGGCGCTTCTCATGGCGACGAGAAGATTCAGAAACGCCAGAAACGTGCTGCCGAAAAACAGCAGCGAGCTGGTGATGCGAATGGTCCTCGTGCCCTGATCCCTCATGTCCTTGGCCACGTCCGCCACCGTTTCCAGCAAGCGGTCCAGGGCGATGCTGACCTGCACGACCTTGGGCCCCGCGTTCTCCGCCGCATGGATCTCGGCCTCCCGACGAAATGCCTGAGCTTGGGCCGGGGTCGGCGCAGTCCACTCCAACAGCAAGAGGTCCGTGGTCTTGCCTGCGCTGTGGAAGTAATCATCCAGGCTGAGCCGGAGAGCCTGAAGGTCTTCCGGTTCGCTGCGCCCGCTGCGAGAGACCCGAAGGCTGGCCGCGGCATACCGGTCGATCGCATGCTGGATCTGCGCGCGAAGCTCGGGCAGGCCCGCCGTGATCCGATCGAACTCTTTCTTGTTATCTGCCTCCAGCGCCCGAACGATCGTGGTTCGGTACCGCATGACATCCGCCATGATATGGGCCAGATCGGTGGCGCCGAGCGTGTATTCCGTGTACATCACGCGCAGGTCCTGATCGACCTGGCTCAACTCCTGGCCGCCCAACCAGCCCAAGCCGATAATCAACAGGCTCAGGGTGATCTGCGGGAATCCGATTTCGCGAAGACTGAGGCCTTTGAACAGTTTCACAGGGGTTTGTTCGCTACCCGATTTCGACGCGACGGTCGATGTAGGGCGTCAGGGTCGGATCGTTCGAGACGAACACCGCCGACCAGGGCTCTTCTTTGGAACAGAGGCGGCGGAGGAGCGTTTCGCGCTGGACCGGGTGCATATTGTGCAAGAGGCCGTCGAAGATCAGGATCTGCGGGCGGGTGACGATCGCGCGGGCCACCAACATTTTCTGGATGCGCGCCGGGGAAAACACGGCCCCTTCGGCCCGCACGTGGGTCTTGATGCCCTGCGGGAGCGCATCGATCTCTTCTTCAAGCTCGGTGAAGCGCAAGGCCCAGCGCAGATCGCTGTAGGCGATCGACGGGCGGCCCAACGAGATGTTGTCCTCCACCGTGCCCTCGAACAGGGTGAGTTTGGAATCCAACACAAAGCCGCGGCAGGCGTTGATGCTGTCCATGTCGAGGTGGCGGAGATCCACGCCGTTGTAGCGGACGACGCCCGAGGCGGGAGGCTCCAGGCCGGCCAGCACGCGCGCCAAGGTCGTCTTCGCCTGATTGGATGCCGTGAGAATGCCGACTTTTTCGCCCGGCGTGATTTCCAGGTCGAAATGCTCGAAAAAGGCGGCGCTCTCCGGTTCGCCGACGCTCACATCCCGGCAGGTCAAGCGGATGCCGTGAATGGCCGGGTCCGGCAGGGGGACCGACCGGGCAACCCGATGTTCGTCCTTGGGGAGCGAAAACACAAAATCCAGTTCCGTCAGCGCCGTAAAGAAATAAAAGACGTGCCCCATCTTCTTGACGAGCGACTCAAAGCTGAACAGCAGGCGGCCGACGATCACCTGCGCCGCCACCAATTGACCGAGCGTCAGTTGTCCGATGGAGAGCAGCCACCCGGCGGTGGCGATGATGCCGCCGTGTCCCAAGGCCTGCCAGACGACGGAGCCGAGATATTGCCGCATCAACACCGCGAACCGGGTCCGTCTGGCTTCCGTATAGCGATCGACCAACTCATCCGTGCGGCGCAAGAGATAGGGTTTGGAGGTCGTCGCCTTGAAATGCAACAGGTTGTAGGCGATCTCTTGGAGCCAGTGCATCGTGCTGTATTTCCAATGCGAGACCTCCAGCGTCGCCTTGAGCCCGCCTTGACTCAGGAGCACGAAGACCAGGGCGCCGCCGCCGAACAGCACGATGTTAAAGCCGAGGAAGTAGGGGTGATAGAACACCAGGAGCGTCATGCCGACGATCCCGCCGATCACGACGTCGATGAAATCGATCAGCAGACCGGAGAGGGCGCGCTGCATGAACACGGCTTCCGTGAAGTAGTTGGCGTACCGGGGCTTGAATCCGGAGATCCGCACGTCGGGAAAAAGCTGAGTCATCCCCAGCGCGACCCGCGCAAACAAGCGCCGCTGCAGAATTTCTTCCGCATAGACCTGGAAGGCCTTGAACGCGCCGACGAACAGGAGGCTGGCGAGGATGATGATGGAGAGCGTGACGATCGTAATGGGTTGGATGGCAAAGGCGAAGGTGTTGACCAGTTCCTGCACGGTCAGCGGGACGATCAAGGAGAACAGCCCGATTGCAAGCGCGTAGGAAAAAATCAGTCCGAGCACACGGCGTTCGGCCCGGAGCAAAACTCCGAAGCGGGACATGATATCGCGGATCGCAAGGGACGGGAGAGGGCGCTGGTTATGGTCCTGTGCCGAGTCCATCAGTCAGGTTCGCATTCTCCAGCAGAGAACAGCACTTGATCCCGGCCGGGCTGATGCCCGGATAGACGGCTAAGGCGCTAGCAACCGTTCTACCCTATCAAAGGAGGGCCAAAAAAACTACTCCTTCGGCCCTGCTGTCGGGCAACCTTACCGGACCTGTCGATAGTTGACCGGGACCGCGCTGGGCTCGCTTTTCGCCCAGGCGCCGATGGCCCATTGATAGAGGGCCAGGGCTTTTTGATAGTCGGCCTTGGCCCTGATCAATTGGATCTCCGAATCGACGCTGTTCCGTTCCCGTAGGTTGACGAAGAGGACGCTGGTCGCGCCGAGACTAAACCGAAAGCGCTCGCCCTCTTCCAGCGTTTTCGCCAGACGGAGCGAATCGGCGGCGGCTACGATCCGTTCCTTGGCCCGTTCGATGGCCGACAGGGCGTTATCCACATCGACGACCACCTGTTGCTCCCGGTACTTTTGGAGCAGCACCAGCCGGTCGGCCTTGCCCTGTGCTTCCAGGACTTCGCCGCGGCCTCGCCGCTGCAAGATGGGAACCCGGAGTTCCAGTCCAAACTTGTATCCGAGGCCGAGGACAAACTTCTCCGGGCTCCGCGCGGGCGAAGCGTCGGCATCCAGGCTGGGGAGGAGGTTGTTCTTAGCCAGCTCAAGATCGATGTCGTTGAGCTTGGCCTCGATACCGATCTCGCGCACTTCCGGTCGATCTGCCTTCGCCTGCACCTTGTTGGCCTTGACCGTCTCCGGGCTCGGCGTCGTCTGGTTGGCGGGGAACTCCGGGACCCGGTCGATGGCCGGAGTCACCGGTTCGCTCTTCTCCCACAGGAACAGGGACATCTTGAACTGTTCCTGCTCGACCAGCCGTTGGGCGGCGATCGCCGACTCGCGGCGACGCTGGACCTCCTGGTTCGCTTCCACCGCGTCCAAGGGCGCTACAGCCCCGGCCTTGGCCCGTTGCTCGATCTGTTTCATCCGATCTTCGGCGACCTTCTGTGCCCGCTGGGCCACATCGGCGAGTTTGGCGGCGGCGACCAAGTCCCACAACTGGGTGGCCGCCGCGAGGAACAGTCCCTGGCGGGTTTC
>DATIBM010000018.1:0-8672 GCA_035457545.1 Nitrospiraceae bacterium | reverse complement strand
CCTTGGAGAGGTACGGGTACTTTCGAACCTCGGCCAGGTACAACTGGAGCGAGGACACCGGCACGAGCGCGGTGCCGCTCTCCTGGGACGGTTCAGGCGTCTCCTCGACGGGTGGCTGGCTCTCCACGGGAGTCGGCCCTTCCGCGAGATCCGCCTCCGTTGGCTCGTCCAACTCGTCTTCCGTCTCGGGGGAGTCCTGCAAGGGGAGGTCCGGGTCGTTCATGCGCCTTGGGCGATCGTATTGGTCTACTGGTCTATCGTGAGTGCATGCGCAACATGACGCATGGCCTGCCGGTCTGAACGCAGGCGGATCAAAAAACTTATTATAAACAGAACGGCCGCGCGGGACCAAATCTGATTCAGCCATAAGCCTGCATAAATGCCTCTCGCTTCCGAATCGCCGCGGCTTGCTGCGAAGCTGAACGGTCCCCTATAGTGTTACGATTCGGATCGAAAGGGTGCATGAGGCTGAATGACCACAGGCGGATGGGCGGCAGTCTGATCGGACGGCGAGGAGCGCCGTTGCAGATCGTCTGGGCGTTGCGGTCAGGCCATTGGCCAACACTCCTTGGGGCCTGGCTGCACTTTGAAGTCAGTTTCATGGTCTGGCTCCTGGTGGGAGCCCTGAGCGTCGCGATCGCATCGGAGTTAGGATTGAGCGCCACGCAGAAGGGACTGCTCGTGGCAGTGCCCCTGCTTAGCGGAGCGCTCCTTCGGATTCCGGTGGGGATCAGCAGCGATCGCATGGGTGCCAAGCGGACAGGCTTGGCCATTCTGCTGTGTGAGTTGGCCGGTTTGGGCTGGGCCTGGCTCGGCGCGTCCTCCTATCTTCACGTGCTGCTCACCGGCTTGCTGCTTGGCGTGGCAGGCGCCAGTTTCGGGGTGGCGCTGCCGCTGGCGAGCCGCGTCTATCCACCGGCGCATCAGGGCTTGGCCATGGGAATTGCGGCCTCGGCGAACAGCGGGACCGTCCTGGCGATGTGGTTTGCTCCCCGCATCGCCGAGTTGACCGGCTGGCAGGGCGCGTTCGGCGCGATGGCGGCTCCGGTTCTGATGACGACCCTGTTGTTCGCCGGTCTTGTCCAGAGTGACTGGCGTCTGGGCCGGACGGGAGCGGTTGCGTGGCGGCTGGCTCTGGTTGATGTCGGGCGAGATCCGTTCATGTATTGGCTGTGCGGCCTGTACGCGATCACTTTCGGCGGGTTCGTTGGGCTGTCCAGCTCGCTCCCGTTCTTTTTGCACGACCACTATGATGTGGGTGTCGTCGCTGCCGGGTCGCTGACCGCTCTTTGCGGGCTGGCCGGGAGCCTCATCCGCCCCCTAGGCGGGTATGTTGCCGACCGGGTCGGCGGCTTGAGGGTGTTGCCGACCATCCTGGGCGTCATAACCCTGTTGCTCGCCTTCGTCGGAAGCCTGCCCTCGCTGCCCTGGGCCGTAGGGTTGATCGTCGCCGCAGTGGCGGCGATGGGGTTCGGGAACGGTGTGGTGTTTCAAGTGGCCTCAGGACGATTTGCCAAACAGATGGGAATTGTCTCGGGGGTCGTCGGGGCCGCCGGCGGCCTGGGTGGATTTCTCCTCCCTCTCTGTTTGGGCTGGCTCAAGGATCTGACCGGCACCTTCTCGTTCGGGTTCTGGCTGTTTGCGGCCTGCGCCGGCTGGGGGCTGGTCGGAGCCAGGTATCTCAAGGGACAGCCTCGGTATATATAGGCGACCTGCCCATGGGGTGAGTCGTGAGTGGCTGGGGGGCATGGTCAGCATGGTCGCCCTGGTCGGCATGTGTGGCGCGTGAGGCTCGCCGTGACGACGACGTTCTCCATTGACTCCCGGCGGGCAACCCTTTAAGAGTGACGCCGTCACCTGATGCAGAAGGTCCGGCGAGGCCGAGAAGGTATGAGAGGTCATGAAAGCGAAATTTGACCGGATCGAAGACGCCATCAGGGACATCAAGAAGGGACGTTTCGTCATCCTGGTCGACGATGAGGATCGGGAGAACGAGGGCGACCTGGTGATCGCGGCGGAGAAGATCACCCCACAGGCCGTGAATTTCATGGCCAAACATGCCCGCGGGCTGATCTGTCTGGCGCTGACACCCGAACGGGTGGAAGAGCTGCAACTGCCCCAGCAGGCGGTGGAGAACACGGCCTCGTTCGGCACGGCCTTCACGGTCTCGATCGACGCGCGCCGGGGCGTGACGACCGGCATTTCCGCGGCGGATCGCGCGACGACGATCCATGTGGCGATTGATCCCAAGTCCAAACCTTCCGACCTGGCGAGACCCGGGCACATTTTCCCGCTGAAGGCGCAGAAGGGCGGCGTGCTGAAGCGAGCAGGCCAGACCGAAGGGTCCGTCGATCTCGCGCGGCTGGCGGGGCTCTATCCGGCCGGCGTCATCTGCGAGATCATGAACGAGGACGGGACAATGGCGCGGGTGCCGGAGTTGATGAAGTTCGCCCGGATCCACAGGCTCAAGATCGTGACGATCAAGGCGCTCATCGAATATCGGATGCGGCGCGAGACCTTCATCAAACGGGTCGCCGCCGCGCACCTGCCGACGATCTTCGGGGATTTCGAGGCCGTGGCGTTCGAGAACGAAATCGACGGGGCGACGCACATCGCGCTGGTCAAGGGCCGGGTGGATAGCGGCGAGCCGACGCTCGTGCGCGTGCACTCGGGCTGCCTGACCGCCGATGCGCTCGGCTCGCTCCGCTGCGATTGCCGGGATCAGCTTCACCGCGCCATGGAGATTATCGAGAAGGAAGGCCGGGGCGTGCTGCTCTATTTGAATCAGGAAGGGCGCGGCATCGGCCTGCTCAACAAGATCCGCGCCTACGGCCTGCAGGACCAGGGCAGCGATACGGTCGAGGCGAATTTGAAACTGGGCTTCAAGGCCGATCTCCGCGACTACGGGGTGGGCGCCCAGATCCTGGCGGACTTGGGTCTGCACCAGATCAAGCTCATCACCAACAACCCGCGCAAGATCGTCGGAATCGAAGGGTATGGGTTGCGCGTCGTGGAGCGGGTGCCGATCGAGATTGCGCCGCGGGACGCCAACGTCAAATATCTCAAGACCAAGAAGGCGAAATTGGGACATCTGCTCCGGAAGGTGTGAGCGGGTTCGGCGCGATCGATCTATGAACCCATGAAAGCGATCAAAGGCTCTTCGGACGCGTCGGGACTGCGGTTCGGCATCGTGGTCAGCCGGTTCAACAAGTTCGTGACGAGCCGGCTCTTGAGCAGCGCGATGGAGACGCTTACCAAGGCCGGGGCCAGCGAGGACCAGATCGAGGTCGTGCGGGTGCCGGGTGCCTTTGAAATTCCCTTGGTCGCCCGGACCATGGCGCGGTCCGGCCGCTTCGATTCGGTGCTGTGCCTGGGCGCCGTGATCCGGGGGGACACGCCGCATTTTGAATACATCAGCGCCGAGGCTAGCCGGGGGATCGCGCAGGCATCGTTGGATTCCGACGTGCCGGTTGTGTTCGGGGTGCTCACCACCGAGACCGTCGCGCAGGCGATCGAGCGCGCCGATCCGCAGAAATACAACCGCGGGGCGGAAGCGGCCAAGACGGCCATCGAGATGGCCAACGTGATGAAGCAACTGCGAGCCGGCGATGCTGCCGCCGGAGTCAGCGGGCGGATTCAACCAGACAGGAAAGCGCGGCCGCGCAAGAAACCCACATGACCCGCCGTCCATCGACCAGACACGAGGCTCGGGAACGCGCGCTCCAGTTGTTGTTCCAATGGGACATCCACGAGCAGGGCGGAGCCTGGGAACAGGATTTTTGGGAGCAGTTCCCGCTCGAAGAGGAGGCCAAGGAATTCGCGACCGGGCTGGTGGCCGGCGTCCGCAAGCGCCTGCCCGAGCTGGATGCGGTCCTCGGCCGCTATGCCACGAATTGGAAAGTCAGCCGCATGCCGATCGTGGACCGGAACATCCTCCGCCTGAGTTTGTACGAGCTGCTCTGGATGCCGGAGCTGCCGGCGAAGGTGAGCATCAACGAAGCCTTGGAGCTGGCCCGGGCCTTTGCGGACGAAGAGGCCCGCGGTTTTGTCAACGGCGTGCTCGACAAGATTCTGAACACCGAACCCCGCTTGGCCGCCAAGCGGGCGGAGATTCTCTCGACCAACTAAGCGAGCGTGTCCGATTGTTCCATGACCGAGCCCGTCCATGATTGACCGCTACACCCTCCCGCGCATGAAGGCCATCTGGGACCTCCGGCGCAAGTACGAGATTTGGCTCGAAGTCGAGCTGGCAGCCTGCGAGGCCTGCGAGCGAAACGGGGAGGTGCCGAAGGGCACGGCCACGCGCATCCGCAAGAGGGCGCGGATCGACCCGGAGCGGATCGCTGAGATCGAGCTGGTCACGAAGCATGACGTGATCGCGTTTCTGGAATCGTTGGCCGAGTCGGTCGGACCGGACGCCCGCCACCTGCACAAGGGGCTGACTTCCTCCGATATCGTCGATACCTCGCTCGCGGTCCAGATGACGCAGGCCTTGGACATCATTCTGAGCGATGTCCAATCCTTGCTGGCCGTGCTCAAGACCAAGGCGTTGGAGCACCGCGACACGGTCATGGTCGGCCGCTCGCACGGCATCCACGGCGAGCCCATCTCGTTCGGCTTCAAGCTCGCGATCTGGTACGAGGAGATGAAACGCCATCTGGCGCGGCTCCGGGCGGTGCGGGCCGAGGTCGCGGTGGGGAAGCTCTCGGGCGCGATGGGTACGTTCGCCCATCAGGGGCCGGAGGTCGAAGAGTACGTGTGCAAGAAACTCGGCCTGGCGCCCGATCCCGTGTCGAGTCAAGTTGTCCAGCGCGACCGCCATGCGGCCTATCAAACGGCGCTGGCGTTGCTCGCAGCCAGCATCGAGAAAATCGCGACGGAGATTCGCCATCTCCAGCGGACCGAGGTGCTGGAGGCCGAGGAGTTTTTCTCTGAGGGGCAAAAGGGCTCCTCCGCCATGCCGCACAAGCGGAACCCGATCGCCTCGGAAAATTTGTGTGGCTTGGCCCGGGTCGTGCGGGCGAACAGCCTCGCGGCGATGGAGGACGTGGCGCTCTGGCATGAGCGCGACATCAGCCATTCGTCAGTCGAGCGCATCATCATGCCCGACAGCACGATTCTGATCGATTACATGCTGGTCCGGATTACCGACCTCGTGAAGAACCTGTTGGTCTATCCCGACCGCATGAAGCGCAATCTGGAATTGACCGGCGGGTTGGTCTATTCGCAGCGGCTGTTGCTGGCGCTGATCGAAAAGGGCGCGCAACGCAAAGAGGCCTACGAAGCCGTACAGCGCAACGCAATGGCGGCCTGGAAAGGCGGGCCGCCTCTTGAGGAGGGAGCCGGCAAGGACCCCTTCATTGCGAAACACTTGAGCCGGCAGGAGATCGCGCGCTGCTTCGATCCGATGTACTATCTGCGGCATCTCGGCAAGATCTACCGGCGTGTTTTCGGCGCGGCGGCCGGCAAGAAGAAAGCGGGACGGCGGTAGGCGGAGGAAGGCGGGAATCATGGCCGACACGATCACCAAAGGGGCGATGTTGTACGAGGGCAAGGCGAAGAAGATCTTCGCCACGGACCGGCCGGACCGGGTGATCCAGTATTTCAAGGACGACGCGACGGCCTTCAATGCGCAGAAGCGCGGCACGATCGTCGAGAAGGGCGTGGTCAACAACAAGGTGTCGGAGCGGCTTTTCCGGCTGCTGGAGCAGGGCGGCGTGCCGACGCATTTTCTCGAACGGCTCAACGACCGCGAGATGCTGACAAAAAAAGTCGCGATCGTGCCCTTGGAAGTGGTGGTGCGCAACGTGGTGGCCGGCAGCTTGGCCAAGCGGCTGGGATTGAAGGAAGGGGACCCGATCGAGCCGCCGGTGGTCGAGTGGTATTACAAGCACGATGCGCTGGGTGATCCCTTGCTCGCGGACGAGCACGTGCGGCTGCTCAAGTTGGCCGCGCCGGAGCAACTGGCCGAGATCAAGCGCATGGCGCTGAAAACCAACCAACTGCTCCAGCCCTTCTTTCGCGAGCGCGGCATGATCCTGGTCGATTTCAAGCTGGAGTTCGGACTGGCCGACGGCCGGCTCCTGCTCGCGGACGAAATCTCTCCCGACACCTGCCGCTTCTGGGACCAGACGACCAAGGAATCCATGGACAAGGACCGCTTCCGGAAGGACCTCGGCAAGATCGAGGAAGCCTATCAAGAGGTGCTGAAGCGTGTCTGCGCCTGAGCATCCATCGCCGAAACCCACAGCCGCGCAACGATTGATGGACTATGGGCTCATGGCGGCCATTCTTGTCTGGGCCGGAGCCGTCGGCCTGATGGCGATCAACCTGCCCGAGAGTCCCTGGCGCTGGGTCTTCGCCGGCCTTTCGATCGCCGGGGTGGCGACCGTGTACGGCATCGTCCGGATCAGGCGCTATATCAACAGTCTGTCGAAACCGTCCGCGCAGGAGAAACGACCGTGAAGGCCAAGATTCATGTCACGTTGAAGCAGGGAATTCTGGATCCGCAAGGGAAGGCCATCGAACATGCCTTGGAGTCGCTGGGGTTCAAGAACGCCGGCAATGTGCGGGTCGGCAAATACATGGAAGTGGAGGTGCAGGAACCGGACCGGGCCAAGGCGGAGGCGCAGGTCAGACAGATGTGCGAGACCTTGCTGGCGAATACGGTGATCGAAGAATACCGGTACGAGCTGCAAGCCTGAGGCTTAGGTTGAGGCTGAGGGAGGATTGCTTAGCCTTAACCTCAACCTTGACCCTCTGAGGATCTTATGAACATCGGCGTCGTTGTCTTTCCCGGCAGCAACTGCGATCACGATTGCGAGCATGTCTTCAAGACCCTGCTTGGGCAATCGGTGCGGATGGTCTGGCACAAGGACACGTCGCTGGCCGGGCTCGATGCCGTGATCCTGCCGGGCGGATTCTCCTACGGCGATTACTTGCGGACTGGTGCGATCGCGCGGTTCTCGCCGGTGATGGGGGCGGTCAAGGAGTTTGCCCGGGCAGGCGGGTTGGTCCTCGGTATCTGCAACGGCTTTCAGATCCTGCTCGAAGCAGGGTTGCTGCCTGGCGCCATGTTGCGCAATCGTTCGCTGAACTTCATCTGCAAGGATGTCTACGTTCGGGTCGAGAACGCCGCCACGCCCTTTACCGGCCGCTGCGAACCGGGGCAGGTCCTGAAGGTCCCGATCGCCCATGCGGACGGCAATTACTACACCGATCCGGTGACCTTGGCTGGGCTCCAAGCCAATGCGCAGGTCGTCTTTCGCTACTGCACGGCCGAAGGCAAGGTGACGCCGGAGGCAAATCCCAACGGCTCGCTCGACAACATCGCCGGCATCAGGAACGCGGCGGGAAACGTGTTGGGCATGATGCCGCATCCGGAGCGGGCGTCCGAGGAGTTGCTGGGGAACGAGGATGGGAAGCTGATTTTCCTGTCGATGCTGGAGGCCATGAAGAAGCCAAGAGGACAGACGGTCGGCGGTTGACCGAAAGGAGTTCTGATGAGCACGCCCAAGGAAGAGGTTCGAAAGCTCCTGGAGAACCTACCCGATGAATCCTCGTATGAAGATATCCAGTATCACATCTACGTTCGAGAGAAGATTGAACGTGGACTCAAAGACATCAAGGAAGGGCGAGTCCTGAGTCAAGAGGAAGTCGAGCGACGGGCGGCGAAGTGGCTCGGGAAGTAAGGTGGGTAGAAGCGGCCTGGAACGACCTTGATCAGGTTGCTGCCTATATCGCCCGAGACTCACCACATTATGCAAGCGCTTTCGTTCGTGAACTCCTTGCGGCAGGACTCTCTCTTGTGCAGATGGCTGAACGGGGTCGAGTGGTTCCTGAGTGGAAGGAACAAAGCATTCGGGAACTGATCATTGGGAATTACCGGTTGATTTACCAGGTGAGCGAGAAGATGGTCCATGTTTTGGGTATTGTCCATGGAGCACGTGATCTTGAGGCTCTATGGAAACGTGAAGGTCGTCGGCCATCAGAGAACTGATCGAATCACCAAGCAAATCAGACTGGTGTCGATGCTAGAGGCGATGAAGAAGGTGGGAACGTGACAGCCGGAAGAACGAACGGAGCCATGCTGGCGTTCGTTTCAGGCCTCTCGGGGCGACCCTTCCGGGCTCAGGCTGGAGGAATAACAAGTCCCAGCTACTGCTAGTTGTCCACTCCTACACTTTCGTGTCCTCCCAGCCTCGCTACTGCGCTGCGGAATCTCCAGTTTGATTGTTGCGATAGAGCGCTAGGGAGAGCATTCATATGGCAAGAGAAGCAGAAGCCAAAGTTATCGATAATCTGGGCGATGATTCAGATGAGTTGCTCCCATTCAAGTATTCTATAACCAGCTATGGCGCAGATTACCCTGTCGACAGTCTTATCAAACGCATTGCTGACGGCAGCATATACGTGCCTTCCTTTCAGCGTGGTTATGTTTGGAAGGTAAAGCAGGCATCCCGATTTATTGAATCGCTTCTCCTTGGTCTACCAGTGCCGGGGATATTTCTCTCAAAGGAGCAAGGTACTCAGAAGCTTCTGGTTATTGATGGTCAACAGAGGTTGCGAACCCTTCAATATTTTTACGAGGGAATATTTGAGCCAGGAGGTAAGAAGTTTTCGCTCCGAGGGGTACAGTCCAAGTACAACGGATCTACTTATAGATTGTTAAG
>DATIBM010000017.1:0-10540 GCA_035457545.1 Nitrospiraceae bacterium | reverse complement strand
AAAGATCCTGGAGCTGGTTCGAGGCTGGACCGAGAAGCAGAAACATGAGGTCATCGAGCTGGCGCTGGCCAAGCGGGGTCCGCACGATGAGTTGCCCAAGGAATTCCGGAGCGGCTACGCCTTCATCTTCGATATCCTCATGGACATCGGCGCCTGGCGCGACCTGCACCGCCATCGCCGGTGCCAGCAGATTCAACAGAACTTTACAACGATACATGGCTACGACGTGCCGCCGCTGCTGACGGAAGCCGGACTGGATCGCGAGTACCGGGATGCCATGGACGCCGTCAAGCGCGACATCGAGACCGTCCGCAAGAGCAGCCAGGAAGCGGCCCTCTACGCCATCCCGTTCGGCTTCAAGGTCCGTTGCCTGTTCAAGATGGACTACGCGGAAGCAGAATACATCGCTCGCCTGCGGTCGGGCGTCAAGGGCCATTGGTCGTACCGGACTGTCGCCTGGCAGATCAAAGAAGCCATGGCCGCCCGCTACCCGTTCCTTGCCGGCCACATTCATGCGACCCCTCCGGGGGTCGAGGACCGTCTCACCCGCTGAGCCCCCGTGACCACCCAGGATTTTTCGGCAGAGATCGAAGAGGCCTTGGTTGCCGGCGACTGGACTAGGGTCGAGCGCGCGGCGTCGGCATGGCGACAGGGCTCCGGCGAATCGGCCCGCGATCCGAGGCCGGCCTTCGCGCTCAACATCGTCCACCTGCTGCGCGGCGAGATCGCGCAGGCCTGGACCTATCATGCCGCGTCGCTGGCCGAGCCGGAGGATATCGAACGGGTGCGGGACTGGCTGAACGACATTCGTGCCCGCCGGGGAGACAACGGCCCGCTCCATCTGGTGACGGGCCTGTTCCTCTCCCAATCGGGACAATCGGAAGAGTCGATCGCGAGTTTCAAACAGACCATGACGCTCCTGCCGGCCTCGCCCCTCCCGCACTTTTTTTATGGCCAGATCATGGAACGGGCCGGCCGGTCCGACATGGCGATCAAGGCCTATCGCGAGGCGGTGCGGCTCGGGCCGGAGTTTACGGCCGCGCGGACCAGCCTGGGCGCGCTCTATCAACTTCAGGGGCAACTGGAACAGGCGTTGCCGCATTTCCGCGAGGTGGTGAAACTGCGTCCGAAGGACGCGGTGGCCAGGGCCGCGCTGGCCTGTGCGCTCGCGGCGCAGGGCAAATTCGAGCCGGCGCTCACCGAGTACAAGGAAGCCGTGCGGTTGGATCCGACCAACGCCGAATTGCACTGCGGGCTGGGCAAGTTCTACGAAGATCGGGGCCGAACCGAGCTTGCCATGCAGGAGTACCGGGCCGCGGTCCAACAAGACCCGGATTTTGCGCCTGGCCACGTCGCGATCGGCTGGCTGTTGCTCAACAAGCGGAAGATGAACGACGCTATGGAAGCCTTCAACCGCGCCCTGCGCGCCGATCCGGATCAAGGACGGGCCTATCTCGGGATCGGCAAGATCTACGCCGCCCATGGGAAGATGGAGGTCGCCGTGGAGAACTACACGAAGGCGCTCAGACTGGAGAAGGACCCCGACGCCAAGAACCGGATCATGAACGAGCTCTACATGGAAGGGACCACTTGGGATACCTAGGGGCGAGGAGGATGGATCGCAGACTCGGTCACTTTCGGCCTTCCTTCTACAGCGGAATCGAGACAAACCAAGTAATCAATGGCGCAGGTCGTGGCGAACCTTCCTTGGGTGTTCGCCTCCCAGTTTGGAGGGAGCGCGTGATCGGGAGCCGGCCCTGAATCCGGCCGCAGTCGATTGACGGGTACAGCGTATGACGATATAGTGATCGATCATGAATTGGTAAGGAGCAGCACGATGGCCACAACCACGATCTCACCCAAGTTCCAAATCGTGATCCCGAAGGAAGTACGGGACAAGCTCCAGCTCAGCCCTCAGCAACGGCTTCAGGTCGTTGAGAAGGGGGGGGTCATCACCTTGGTGCCCGAAGTGCCGCTGAAATCGTTGAAGGGAGGCCTCAAGGGAATGTCCAAAGCGGACATCCGTGAGAAAAAGGATCGAGTGTGAGGATCCTCCTAGATTCGAGCGGATGGATCGAGTTCTTTACGGGCGGACCCCTGGCCGCCCGGTACGCCGGCTATCTCACTCCGCGCTATACCATCGTGACTCCAACTATCGTGCTCTACGAAGTCTACAAAAAGATCAAGCGTGAGAGGAGCGAAGAGACCGCGCTCCTGTTTGCGGGCAGGCTGCAGGGGACCGAGGTGATCCAGCTTACGGAGTCGATCGCCTATCTGGCGGCAGACCTGAGTTTAAGACACGGCCTCGCCATGGCCGATGCCATCGTCTATGCCACGGCCCAAGACCAAAGGGCCGAGGTCGTGACCAGTGACGCCGATCTCAAACACCTTCCCGGTGTGCTGTACATTAGATAAGGACACTGCAGGGTGTGCGCGGCGGTATTGGAACGGCCGCTCCCAGAGCCTGCCTCAGCCGACCACCCATCCCGCCATGAAATGGAGTGTCAAACACGGAGGTAAGAGAGCCAGATGAAATCAAGGCTCATCAGGAAATCGTGTGGGTAACTGACTTCGCTTGCGCTATGCTCGGACCTTCGCAAGGAGGACTCGAGCGATGCGCGACTTCGAACTCTATCAAGCGGTGCTGGGGCTCGAAGCCCCCTGGACCGTGGTCAACGTGGAGCTGGATGTGACAGGGCAGCAGGTGACCGTGACCGTCGAGGCTGGAGCGGGGCCCTATCCCTGCCCGGAGTGTCAGGAGCCGGTTCCGGGCTATGATCGCAAGTACCGACGGTGGCGGCATCTGGATACCTGTCAGTTCACGACGTGGATTCAGGCAGACCTCCCCCGCGTGAACTGTCCGATCCACGGAGTCAAGCAGATCGCGGTGCCCTGGGCGGAGCCGGGCAGTCAGTTCACCGCTTGGTTCGAGCGTCTGGCCATTGACTTGCTCCGGGAATGCTCGGTGAAAGGCGCCGCGGGGCTGCTGCGCATCACGTGGGATGAAGCCGGGGGCATCAAGAAGCGCAGCGTCGCGCGGGGGCTGAGCCGTCGCACCCAGGATGTCGTCCCGCATCTCGGCGTCGATGAGAAGGCCATTGCGAAGGGGCATCGGTACCTCACCGTCGTCGCCGATCTGGAGCGCAGTCGCGTCCTCTATCTGGCCGACGACCGGAAGCAAGAGAGTCTGGATCGGTTCTGGGCCACACTGACGCCCGCCCAGCGGGAGGGGATCGAGGCGATTGCCATGGACATGTGGGAGCCCTATATCCAGTCGACTCAGGCCCACCTCGAGGAGGCCGACGCCAAAATCGTCTTCGATAAGTTCCATGTGGCCCAACATCTGCATGAGGCCGTCGACCGGGTCCGCCGCACGGAGCATCGGACCTTGAAGCAGGCGGGCGATGACCGGCTGACAGGAACCAAGTACCTCTGGCTCATGCGCCCCACGGACATGACGGCCGAGCAGCGAGCCACGTTCCGCACATTGCAGCAGACGGACCTCAAGGTGGCCCGGGCCTGGACTCTCAAGGAGCGCTTCCGGCAGTTCTGGGACTACACCTACTGTGGTGCCGCCCAGAAGTTCTTCGCCCGCTGGTTCTGGCGCGCCACCCATAGCCGATTGGCCCCGCTGGCCGAGGTGGCCAACCGGATTCAGCGCCACCTCCCCAACGTGCTCACGTATCTACGACATGGCATCACCAATGCCGCCGTAGAAGCCGTCAACGCAACGATCCAATGGGTCAAGAAACCCGCGCGTGGCTTCCGCAATGTCGAGCATTTCAAGACCGCGATCTATTTCCATTGTGGAGGATTGGATCTCTATCCAACCCACACGAAAGCCTGAAGAGCCGAAATCAAAAGGACCTCGTCAGACCTCTGGCCAAAAACAAGAGTCTCGCGCTCGCTTTGCTCGGATTTTGTAGCAAATCGTCACCATGGTTCTGGCTGAATAGACAGCAGTTATGTGCTTGGAGCGAGGTCGGTTACGCAGCTGTGCCGATCAGGCTTTCCAGGGGAATATGCAATGTACGATGAATTCGTCGGATCATTTCAAGGGATAACCCACGTTTCCCATTCAAAATTTCCGAAACCCGACCGCGCCCGCCGAGCAGCGCTTCGAGATCCTTTCGAGTCATGCCGAGCTGTTCCATCCGAAATCTGATCGCTTCGACCGGATGGGGGGGGCTCACGGCATGGTGTTTGGCCTCATAGGCCTCGACCAGCGTCGTGAGGATATCCAGCTCATCTCCGGCCTTGGTACCCGGCTTTGCGTCCATCAAGTGTTCGATGCGGAGCAAAGCGCGTTCATAATCCTGTTTGGTCTTGATGGGGAAAATGTTCATGGCTCCTCTGTCAGGTCAGATAGAGGTTGCGTCTATTTGGTCATATTCCCGGTGGGTGCCAAGAAAACGTATATAGACAATTCGATAGGCATAGTTGATCTTCACAACCAGTCGATATTGGTTGCCTGCAATGTTGAACACGACTCGGCTACCCGGCAATACGCTCGCGGAACGGAACTGGACCTTGACATCAGAGGGACTCGTCCAGTCTCCATGAGCGACTTCTTGATGCCACGCCTCCAGCGGCCCTCTTGCCCGTGGATGCTGTTCCCAGAAGGAGCGCAGGGTCCGCTTCGCAATAATGCGCACGGGCGAAGTCTAGCATGATCCCAATTTGGGAGCAACCTTGCCTCTACATGATTCAGAGGGTGATTCGAGAGCCTACAAAGGGTTCTTCATGAGACCGCAGGGAATCTGGACGTTGGAAAGGGACCGCGTCATTGGTCAGAACTCAATTGCTGCGGGGCGTCGCCGCTTGACCAATGACGAATGAGCGTTTGAGTGTTGATTTTACCGGTTGCTCAAAAAGGTGAGCCAACGAGGCCGCAGGGAGTGAGAATCCTGAGGCGTACTTCAGTGGTGGTACGTTGAAGGGTTCGAACGACCGAGAACGAAGTTGGGCGCCTTTTTCAGCAACCGGCTACAGTTCGCGAAGCGCGCCTTGCAGGACGGTGATCTGCGTGATCGGATCGCCGGCGGTCTTGAGCTCGCTTTGGATCTGGTCGCGGAGGTAGGAGGAATAGCCGACCTTGTCGAGGAGGACGTGCAGAAATCGCTCGGGCGGCAGCAGGCTCTGGGCCTTCAATTCGTCGATCGTCTCGTCGCTGACCGGCACGTAGGTGCTCCCGATATGGAACACCACGTTGTAATGCTGGTCTTTCCTGATGCGTTCGAACCGCAGCCCCTTCACCCGATCTCCCTCCGATTCACGGGAAAGGCGATTGTAGTCAAACACGCTCCGGAAGACAAGCTGGGAATGACGGGGAACGGGATCCTTCCGGATCAGGACTCGCTTAATTTCTTTCCGAAATATTCTCGCCGGCTCACGGCGACGTCCGTGACGAACATGACGCCCGAATGTCGCTCGAACAGGGGCCGGAGCCCGGCCAGGATCGGCTCGACCTTTTCTTCCGGCACGACGGTCATGATCATGACCAGGCTTTCCAGCTCGCTGAACATGAAGTGGGCTTCCCGCACCCCATGGTGTCCCTTGCCGGACACATTGCCGATGATCGTGTACCCCGTGGCCTGAACCTTGTCGAGCAACTCGGTCACAAACGGCCGGTTGTCACCCGAGACGATCACGCGAATCTCCTTCATCGGGTGCAGTGTCAGTGCGCTCATGTCTCAACTCCTTTCGGCTCGGCTGGCTGGACCATCGGAGTGCGCCCGCTCGACCGGCCGCCAGTCCTTCGTCGGCAGATAGCGGTAGAGCTTCCCGTCGGCCGGCTCGAGCGCCACCAAATGGACCCACTCGTTCTGATAAAAATGCTGCAGCAGTTCGTGCCGCGCGATCAACTTGTCCAGCCTGGCCCTCGGCGCCTCGACGACCGTGAGGAGGCGCATCGGCTCGTGATAGGGGGCCGTCCCGTTCATCACGGTCTGCCAGGCCAGTCCCAACCGAAGGTCGGACCAGGGACCGGACATGATCCCAAGCCGGCCGACCACATTATGATAGATCTTGCTCCCCGCGCCATACACTTCGTTGTCTACGGTCGAGAAATAATGTTCCATGTTGATCCACTGGGCCACCAACTGCGGCCCCGTCAACAACACTTCCAGTAGGCGGTCCGTCGGATCTTCCCGATAGTCGTAGGAATGGAGGAACACGCGGCCGCCGAGATTGAGCCCTTTGGTCAGCGCGCGCCGGCCGATGATGAAGGCCGTGTTCCCCGAGAGGCCCCATTCCGGGCGAACCTGGCTCCAGTCGGCGCTGCGCTCGCGCACGTGGGCCGCCGCCTGCTCAGCCGGGAGCAGGCGGTTCCCATCCGGGAACCGGGCGCACCGTTCCTGGCTGGTCAAACGCGCCGCTTCGCGGAAGTCGGCGACCAGCCGCGCGATGTCCTTGCGATGTGTCGGCGGCACGTCTTCGAGGTCGAACAGCGTGACCTCATCCGTGGTCGTATCAATCTGACCGGCCAGAAAATGGGTGTCGGACGGAATCTCGATCCCGCGTTTGACCAGGCGTTCCCGGACCGGCGGTTTGTTCGCCATCGCGGCCAAGACGCGGGCATTGGGGTTCCCTTGGTTGCCGCCGCAGGCCCCGCAGTCCAACGCGGACTCGAAGGGGTTGTTGTCGGACGTGCTGCCGTGCGCGCAGAAGACGACGAGGCGGGCGAAATTTCCGGTCAGCCCCATCATCCGGAGCGCCGTTTCCACGGTGACCACCTGCTCCTCGAGCGTGAACCCGGCGCGGGTGATCCGTTCCTTTTGCCGGGAGGCGGCCCGGGGGTTGATCCGATAGGCCCGGCGAAGGTCCTCGATAAAGCCGCTCAACTGCTCGTCGGAAAGATCCACCGCCCGGGCGGCCTCGCTCAGGAACGGCTCGACCGGCGCGTCCTGGTCCAGTGCCCGCCTGCGCAAGGCTTCGACGAACTCCTGCTCGACCCGCGACCCGTGGAGGCCGAACCGGTCT
Organism: Nitrospiraceae bacterium; assembly: GCA_035457545.1. Lineage (GTDB taxonomy): Bacteria > Nitrospirota > Nitrospiria > Nitrospirales > Nitrospiraceae > Nitrospira_G. The sequence goes on along the minus strand of DATIBM010000017.1, from coordinate 3,559 downwards.
CGCAACGCCTTCCAGATGAGCGCCCGCTGCTCGGCGGCGATCATCTCCTCGGTTTCGGACGGAGGCAATTTGTCCACGGTCACGCTCGTGGCAATCGGCGGGACGAAGAGGCGCCGCAGCCAGCCGGTCACGCGACGGTACCAGACGGGGAGCACCGTCTTCACGATGAGCGGAAAACTGTAGAACCAGCCGAGCGACTCGACCATGACGTAGGGGGTCACGACGTTTTCCTTGAGGTCGTGCAGGAGCGTATGGCCTGCATGGACCAGCTTGGCCCGCGACTGGTGCTTGGAGACGAAATGGTCGAGATAGCTGCGGGGGATCTCGCGCACCTCGTTCTTCGCGCGCATGATGACGGGAAACTGTTCAGTCTCATGCTCCTTGCCCCAGGCGCGATATTTGATGAACACCGCGAAGAACCCGGCGAATCCGTAGGTCTCGTTCGCGCCGGTCGACTCCAAATGACGGCGGAACGGCTCGGACCGCACATCGAGGCAATAGACGGATTGGGAGTGGGGCCGCACGGGCGGGCCGGCCTCGTAGGCGCGTCGTTCCGGCTTGGCCGCCGCGCGCACCACCATGCCGAGCAATTGGTCCTGGTAGGAGGCCTCGAACGATCGGAGCCAGATCGGTCCATGGAGGGATTCCGGAAAGGTCTCCATCCAGTCCACGAGCTGCCGCAGATCCGCCGGAGCCGTTTCCAGCAGCGCGGTCGGGACGATTTCCAGGGCCTGCGTGAGCGCGACCAACCGTCTGGCCATCGACCGGCGCGCCGCCCGGTCGTGCAGAGGCCCGACCTCGGCCTGGTAGCGGTCGGCCAATTGGCTCCACGCCTGTTCGGTTCCGCCGGCCTCGACCAGCCGATCGGCCTGTTCCGCGTATAGCGGCGGGAGCCGGCCCGCAACCCGTTCCTTGCGAAGAAAATACTCGTAGGGCCGTTGCTGCATGTAGCCGGACACCGACTGATAATGACCGTCGATCCCGAGGCGATCCCGGCAGGTCTGTTGGACCAGCTCCCGCACGTACCAGAGGCGGACGGCGAGGAACTTGACCAACCCGGCCTCGTAGGCTTCCTGCCAGGCATAGCCGGTGGTTTCCGCGCGCCATTTGATGAAGCCGGCCCAACCTGGGAGGGCGGCGAGCTGGAGGGAGAGGTAGTCCAATCTCAGGGATTCGGGAATCCCCAGGGCCTCTAAACTGCCGAGCACCGCGTCTTCCGGATGGTCGGGCAGCGCCGCGATCTTTCTCCGGCTGTCGGCGATGCCGCAGGGGGACCATTCCCTGGCCGCCAACGCCTTCCACGCGGCGTAAAAGCCCGCCTCCCGTCCCGGCATCGGCCAGGTGGCGTGGCCTTCGTCGAGGAAGGCCTCGCACCACTTGATCAGCTCCGCGTTGATCTGCGCCCCGATCTGCGTGCCGAGGGTCTGATCGCACCAGCCCGACAGGGTCAGATAGCGGCCCAGCACCGCCCGGTCCTTCTGGAGGGTGGCTGTCAGGCGATCCTGCAAGGTCGGGGCGGTCCAGAGGGAGAGATGTTCGGCGATGGTCTCGACTTGTTCTTCGCCAGGCCCCTGGTCGAGCAGGGCATCGAGCGGCTCATCGATCGGCGCCGACAGTCCGTGGGTGAGACAGGCGCGCAACACTTCGTGGTGGGAGATGCGGCAAGGCCCGAGCGTGATGGATTGGCGAAGGGCCAGGGGCGTGAGCGCCTCGTCAAGGTGGTGGAGCTGGATTCGGCCTGAACGGAGATAGTCGCGATATTGCTCCCCGGAGAGGTAGCCCGCGCCTCCCAGATACTGCCGGCCTCGTTGGACCGTTTCGTCGAACGGCAGATATTCGAGACTGTGCAGCGGGTTGTGGTGGACAAAGGTCCGCATCGGCCAATATTGCCCGATAACCTCGCTTGCGAGCCGGATGGTCCCGCGCAATTCCATCCGGCGGACGTCGAGGTCCGGGGACTTTTTCAGCGGTTCCATGCCGATGACTCCGGCGAAGGTGGCACAGGAGCGGCCGTCGCGCCGGCATCGAACCACTTGGACGGCATCACGCCGAGGACCGCCAAGAGGACGAGTAGCAAGGCCAGAGCGGCCGATTCCGTCTCGCGGACATCCTCATAGCGGAGATCGGTCCGAGACTTGCCGAAGAGCAGGCGCTGCATGAGATCGAGGAAGTACCAGGAGGCGGCCAGCCAGGCGAGCGCCACGACGGCGAACGAACCAGGGAGTTTCCAATCGGGATGGAGCACCATGCCCATGAAGCCCGAGAAGACCCCGAAGGGCGGGAACCCCAAGGCGGCCAGGGCCAGCAGGGAAAACAGGCCGGCGAATCGCGGCATGGACTGAACCAATCCACCGATCGCCCGCAGATCGAGATCGCCGTGCCGGGCCCGAACCGCATACCAGCCGAGGTAGAGCCCGCCGGTGGTCAACCCGACGGCTGAGAGGAACAGGGCTGCTTGAGACGAGAGGATTCCGCTGACCGCCACATACCACCAGAAGATCGAGAAGAAGGCCAGGCTGGCATGGGCGAGGAGGGGCAGCGGCCGAGGCTGCGCGAGCGCCCGGATCGACCCGTAGACCATGCTCACGAGCGCCCAACCTCCGATGGCGTCGCGGGCCGGTTCCTGGATCGAGGGAAGCACCGTGAGCAGGAGCGTCACCCCGGCCCCCGGCAGCACGAGCATGAGAAAGGCCGGCAGGCTTCCGGGCAGTCTGGTCAGGCAGGCGACATGGCCGGCCTGGAGCGGAAACAACGGGATGAGGATCAGCGAGACGAGCAAGCCGGCCCAGGCCGAGAGCGGCGCCGGGGCGAAGGCATTCACCAGCGCGGCCACGGCGCCGGCTCCATAGGTCGCGAGGCCCCAGGTGGGAGAGGGAACAGAACCATGTCGAGATCGAGCCAGCAGACTCAGCAGAAAAATAAGAAGCAAGCTCAGCCACAACGATCTTGACGAATTGGAAGCGCTCACGGTGGCGAGTCCAATCCCCAACAGCAGGACCGTCATCAGCCAGGCCTGGCGGTTGTCCCGATGCAGCGGCTGGCCCAGCAGCGCGGCGAACGCCGCCACCGGCAACAGGCAAAGGAGCGCCATGCCCGACGGCAGCCTACCGATCGCCAGGGCCGTTCCGATGACGGTCAGAAAGCTCGCGGCGGTGGTCAGGAGGAGACCGGTCTTGAGTTCGCGGGGATTCGCCCACGCGAACGTGCTCAACAGCGCCCCGGCAAAGGGAACGGCGAGCAGCAGCCAGGGTGTCATCCAAGCTTCCATCCGATCCTCACGAGATCCTAGACCCGCCGCCCCGCCGCGAGCCGTTCAAAGCGGGACGCGACGTGCAGGAGGGCCTGCCCGAGTTTGGCGTAGATCAAATCCACATACAGGCGATTCATGAACAGCACATACAGCGTGGCAAACAGGCTCTCGACCCACATCGGCATCCGGATGGTCCGGCCATGCGCGCGCGCGTAGAGGTAGACCCAGCCGAGAATGGTCAACGACGTCATGCCCACCACCATGAGGTCGAAGAGCCGGCCGGGAAGCGCCGCTGCCTTGAAGTAACCC
>DATIBM010000016.1:0-8676 GCA_035457545.1 Nitrospiraceae bacterium | reverse complement strand
GGCCTTCTGCTTGAGACGGCGGGACGCGATGAGTTTCTGCGCCTGAATCATGAGGTCCGCGCGGACCAACAGATGTTCGGCTTCCTCGCGGGGAAAGCCGATGTCTCGGAAGACATTGCCACTGGATTTTGTCATCTGGAGCTTCATGGCACTTCTCCCATATGCTGATCCCCTGCTCAACTCGGCCGGGTCCAGACCTTGTTGTACCTGCCTGAGCTGAAAACCGGCTAACCGCCTGGCATCCTGTGGAAACGCCTGAAGGTCACTGCGCGACGATCCAAGCCATACAATCGGCTTTTGACTCACGACGCATAATATGCGAGTTTTAGTATATCTCTGTCAAGCGGTCGGTGAACGTGTCGGCGAGGGCGTGTGGAGCAAGATGGCCGAGGTCGGAAGAGAGATCGTTTTCTTCCGGCCTCAGGCATAGCGACTTTTGGCCGACGATGCTTACTTGACGAACCATTGGCTCATCGCTACTTTCGCGAGCGCGCCGCAATTCGCGAATCCGCTGCAGCCCAGCCGGCATCGAACGGATAGGCGGGGCTATCGATGTCGATGACCAGCGGAGCGTGATCCGAGGGTACAGGTTTTCCCCTCCGCGCCTCGCGATCGATTTCAGCTCAGACAACGCGCTGTCGTAATGGCGCCGTCACGAGCAGGTCGTCGATGCGCATGCCGCAGTTTTTATGAAAATTGCCGGCGCGGGAGTCTCACCACGTGTACCGTCCGGGTTCCGAGTGATGCAATCGGTACGTGGGTTCCAATAGGGGTCTTGCAATAACACATGCCGAGATTCCCCTCGGACCCTATGAGTCAGTGGCCAACTGGGTTCTGTTCATTCTGAGCGCGCGCCGCTGATTTCGTGTTGCGTTCGTTGTGACAATCGGCACAATTCGTGATCAAGTGACTTGGTGAGTGGGCGGACAAAGAGAGGGACGTGCGATTGCAAGTCCTGACCCTCATTTGGATGAAGTGAGCGGCACTGGCAGAGACCCACAGATCGACACAGTGCAGAACTCGAGTCCGACAAGAAGTTCAGGAAGCGGTCTGGTAGATCGCAGGGCGGTAGCGCGGCTTTGGGATGGGTTTCCGTTCCGCCTTGGCACTCTCTAACCAAAGCCGCTTCGCCTGTTGAACTTGCCTCAGTGCCTCAGCAGGAGTCTTGCCAAATGCGGAACAGGCTTCGAGGTCCGGGATGTCGGCAATGTAGCCGCCATCTGCCTCACTGTAAAAAATGTTGATGTGGTAGTCCTTCATGTTCACTCTGCGCCGTGCAATTCTAGACCATAGCGGCAAAGCGGAGGTTTTTTGATCCTGCCAACGCCTTCGCGAGCAGCTTGCGTTTGTTCCTACCCTCCGATTTCTACGTCCTTTCTGCAGATGAACCGCCTGTTCCTCAGGGCACGTTCTGCGAGGCCGAAGACGCTGCCGCGCCTTTGGCTTCCGATACATCCCGCGCACAACGAAACCCGAGCCAATTCATCTTCGTGTTGGGATCAGTCCCGTTCCGCTGAGCAGGCCGCACAGAGGGCGTGCTGTCGATCCAGCCCCCGCCTCGGAAAGCCTTTTGGGTTCCCTTCTCAGGACCTTTGGGATTCCGGTTCGGCGCCTTTTTGTAGTAATCCGGGTCGTACCAGTCAGCCGTCCATTCAGCGACATTCCCAGCCATTTGAAAGACCCCATACGGGCTGACTGCGTTTTCGTACTTATCGACAGAGATGATCGGGGGATAGAGCAGCAGCCGCTCCGGCCGGTCCCGCACCGGTCCGGACAACCCTGTGCGGCCGAAGTTGGCGCGGCTTAATCCTGCCGGCTCGTTTCCCCAGGGATAGATGCGTCCGTCTTCGCCGCGCGCCGCCTTCTCCCATTCCGCGGACGTGGGCAGGCGCTTGCCGGCCCACTTGCAATACGCATCCGCGTCGAACCAGGAGACGTGCATGACCGGATGGTTGGCCATCGTCTCCTGGAAATTTCCCCCGTCGTACTGCCAATCAATGAGGGGAGGTCGGTTGGTGGCGAGCACAAACTTCAAATACTGTACGGTCGTGACTTCAAATTTGTCGATCTCGAAGGCATCGAGGTACACGTTCCGCTGAGGAAACTCAGGCCGGTAAGCGTTACGATCGACTTTCTTATCGCTCCCCATCATGAACGAGCCTGCCGGGATGAGCACCATTTCGTCATGGGCGGGCAACTTGGCGCGCTCAGCCGCAAGTTTTTTCCCTTCCGGAGTCCACTCCCTGGTCACATCGGCGACATCCAAGGCCCACACCAACCCGGCCGCCGAGAGCCCCAGCCCGCACAGTCCCACTGCCACACCCGCCAGATGTTTTGCATGGTTCCTCTTCATGGCCCCTGCGCCCTCTCCTGTTAACTCGGTTACATCCTCGGCTCGGATTCGGATTGCTGTTCCGGTTGAGATTCCGCTGGTGGCTGATCGTAGGATTCCAACGGCTGAAAATTCACCGGCAGTTGAAACAAATAATCCGAGACCGCCCGCATTTTCAAGTGCCGATACTCGACGATCCAACTGGCGTCCTTTTTGGCCAGCTTCACGGGAAACCGCAGGTCCGTGGCCAGCCATTGGTAATACTGTTCCGTGCCTTCGGCCGTCTGCGTCGTCACCTCGTAGAGGATGGTCGGGTGTCCGTCGAACACCTCCGTCCCGATCTCCTCCCGGCCCGTTTCGCCCTCCAGTTTCTCCGCGATCTTGGGCGCCATGGCCGGATCGTACGGCACGGTCTTGAAATGCTTCATGCGCGACAGCAACAGCCACATGAGCTGCTTGTCCTTGCGCACGATCGTGACGTTGACGGGCCCCAGGTCATGGTGCTCAAGCCGCCACATGTTGTCGCGATAATACATCACCGTCTTTCTCGTGCGGCCGTTGCTCTTGACGATCTGGTCGGCGGTGAATTCCAGCGCCCAGGCCGGCTCGGCCATCCACCAGCACAGGGCCAGCAGGCCGGCAACCATGTGGCTCAGTGTCCTGCGTCCGCGCATGCCGCATCCTACCATAGCCGCGCCCGTGCCCGCTCGGCGCCGCCCGAGAGCCCTTCGTTCACGTCATCACGAGGACGCCGGAGCCGTTGATCGTGCCAGCCTTGAGGGATTGGAGCGCCCGGTTGGCTTCGTCGAGTCGAAAGCTGGTGGTGCGGGGTCGGATGGGAATCTCGGCCGCGACGCGGAGAAAATCCACCCCGTCCTGCTTGGTGTTGGCCGTCACGCTCCGAATGACCCGTTCCCCGAACACCTCCGTGTCGTAATCGAGCGAAGGGATCGGGCTCATATGAATCCCGGCCAGGGCGAGCGTGCCGCCCTGCTCCAACGCGCGCAAGGCCGGCGGCACCAGCTCGCCCGCCGGCGCAAAGATGATCGAGGCATGGAGTTTCTTGGGCGGCGTGGCCGCGGCCTCCCCCGCCCATCTCGCCCCCATCTCCAGGGCCATTGCCTGGTGCTCCGCCTTGAGCGAACAGACATAGACTTCGCAGCCCCAATGCCGGGCCACTTGGATGGCCAGATGCGCCGCGGCCCCGAATCCATAGAGGCCAAGCCGCTGTCCCGGCTGGATGCCGCTCAAGCGCAGCGCGCGGAACCCGATGATCCCCGCGCAGAGGAGCGGCGCGGCCTCTTCGTCGGCAAAGGTCGCAGGGATCGGATAGGCGAAGGAGGCCGGCACGACAGCCGCCGTCGCAAACCCGCCGTCCTCGTGATAGCCCGTGAACCGGGCGGAGGGGCACAGGTTCTCGCGGCCCGTGCGGCAGAAATCACAAGTCCCGCAGGTGCGCCTGAGCCAGGCGATTCCCACACGGTCGCCCGAACGGAACGACCGCACGTTGGTTCCGACCGCCTCCACCGACCCGACGATCTGGTGCCCGGGGATCACGGGGGATTTTTGGGGAGGCAACTCCGCCTCGATGACATGCAGATCCGTTCGGCAAATGCCGCAGACCGACACCCGGACCAGGATCTCATCGGGACCGGGCACTGGGACCGGGACCTCCTCGAAGGTCAACGGCGACGACCGGATATCCGCCGGCCTGTGCAATATCATGGCTTGCATGACGCGATGCCTGAAGAGGGATCAGGGGAGGAACTTGCCGCGTGGCCGGGCAGGAGGCGTCGCCTCGTGACGCTTCAGCGCCCGGCCGCCGAAGATCAGAAGGCCGATCAACCGCCCTTCGCCTTGATAACCTCAACCTCCAACCGGATATCGACGTCGTCGCCGACGATCAACCCGCCGCTATCCAAGGTCTTGTTCCAGTTCATGCCGAAGTCCTTCCGGTTCAGCTTCCCTTTTCCGGTAAACCCTGCGCGGGTGTTGCCCCACGGGTCTTTGGTCACTCCGTTGAAGGCGCCGACCAACGTGATTTCCTTGGTGATCCCGCGCATCGTCAGGTCACCGACGGCGGTATACTCGCCGCCCGTTTCCTTGACCTGCTTGAGTTTGAAGGTGATCGAGGGATACTTCTCCACGTCGAAAAAGTCCGGGCTCCGGAGATGCGTGTCGCGCTTTTCGTGGTGGGTGTTCAGCGACGCGGCCTTGATCGTGGCTTCGATGGTCTTGAATTGCCCCGCCTCGGGGTCCATCTCGACGAACCCGCTGTAATCCATGAACCGTCCGGTCGTCTTCGAGATCACCATGTGCTTGACTTGGAACTCGATGATGGAGTGGTCCAGGTCCACGTCGTACCGGGCCATCTCGCCCCACGCCACCCCGCCGACCATCATGGCGCATGCCAACAGGCCGGTCGCCCACACGCTTCGCATCACGGCGCTCCGCATCGCTTCACCTCATCTTGGTTGTGAACAGTAGTCGGACGGTTTGGTCACTTCGTCGCCGGCTTCGGCGCCACCGGCTTGGACTCTGTGGATTCGACCGCGGTCGTCGCTGCGGCCTTCTGGTCCTCCTTTGGGTCAGGCGCGGGCGCCGGTGCACCCGTGACCGAAGAGGTCGTTCCCGCCGGCGCAGGTTGGTTCTGTTGCACCGCCGCAGCCGGCTTGGCTCCGGTCCGCATGCGGACGTGGACATCCACATAGTCCTCGTTGATCTCACCCGGAATCGGAGGGAAGGGATGGGCCTGTACGATCGCCAACAGGCCCGCCTCATCGACTTCGCGGACGCCCGAACTCCGTTCGAGCTGGATGAGCTGCGCGTTCCCGTTGGCATGCATGCGGAACCGCACCCGCACCGTTTCCCGCGCGTCGTTGACCCCCCTTGCAAACCGCATCCGGTGGCTCCAACTTCGGCTGATCAGACGCGTGATTTCCTTCCAGTACAGCCGTTCCCGTTTGGTCTCCGGCAAGGGCCTGAGGTCTTCCTCCGCAATCAGCACATTGGCCACCGGCGGCACATCCGGTTGCACTTCGTCGAGCGGCATCTCGTTGGCGGGCGCCTCCAGGGCTTCGTCTTCGCTCTCTTTCTCCTGCGGCTTGGCCGGCTCGTGCACCATGGTCAGATAGACGGTGCGGGCAAGAATGCGCTTGAGCGTATTGTCCCGCACGCGCGACACCGTCACCCGCAGGCGGACGGCCTTCGGCCTCACGGACGTATACCCCACCGGCTTCGGTTGGATCGTAATCGCCGCTTTCCACTCACCCGGGGTCTCCGTCTGCTCCATCGGCACCATGGCCTTGTCGAACGCGAGGCTCTCGACCACGGTGACCAGCGAGGCGTTGCTCTTCGGCCCGTTGGCGAGCGTCACGGTAAGCGGCAGTTCCTCCCCGAACTGCACGACGCCGGTCTCCAGCGCATTCTCCAGGATCACGTTCAGGGAGGGCTTGGGAGCGGGAGGTTTGACGGCGGGGCCCTGGGTTTCAGCCGCGTCGCTTTTGAGCGGGGCCACCGATGAACAGAGCAGCAATGCGGGCAGGAGCAGGACGTGCGTCAGAACCGGACACCGTTGTTGATCCGCCGCGGGCGACATGGCTGCATCCTACCGTTCCCGAAAAAGTGATGCAACCGCCGCGATCGCAAACGGCCTTTTCTTCGCATCCGGTCCGGCTTGTGGGATAATACGGCCATGCATGCCGTACGCAAGCTGGCTCCCGGCCCCGGATTGGTCTTCACCGAACAGCCGGACCCGCGTCCCGGACCTCACGACGTGGTCGTGCGCGTGAAGGCCACGTCGATCTGCGGGACCGACGCGCATATCTACAATTGGGACCCCTGGGCGGAAAGCCGCATCCACCTGCCCCTCACCGTCGGCCATGAACTGTGCGGAGAGGTCGTGGAAGTCGGATCGGCCGTGACCTTGGTGAGCCTCGGCGAGTACGTTGCCGCCGAATCCCACCTGACCTGCGGGCGCTGCTTTCAATGCCGGACCGGACAGGCGCACGTCTGCCGGAACTATCGCATTCTCGGCGTCGATCTGGACGGGTCCTACGCGGAATATGTGGCCCTGCCGGAAACCGTGCTTTGGAAAACGGCGCCGGACATTCCCCCCCAGCTCGCCTGCATTCAGGAACCGCTGGGCAACGCCGTGGACGCGGCCTTGGCGGAAGACGTGACGGGCCAGACCCTCTTGATCACCGGCTGCGGCCCCACCGGCCTGTTCGCCGCCGCCGTCGCGCGAACCGCAGGGGCCGCGACAATCATCGCGTCGGACGTGAGCGACTATCGACTGGGCTTGGCCAAGCAGCTCGGCGTCGATCACACCTTGAACGTCAAGACCGATACGCCCGAGGCCATCGCGTCGGCCATCCGAGACATCACGGAAGGGGAAGGGGTGGACGCATCGCTGGAGATGTCGGGCGACCCGACCGCGCTGCACCAGGCGTTCCGGGCGGTCAAGAACGGAGGCCGCGTGACGCTGTTCGGCATTCCCAAAGGCCCGATCTGCTTCGACCTGCCGAACGAGATCATCTTCAAAGGCATCCGCGTGTATGGGGTGACCGGACGGCGGCTGTTCGAGACCTGGTATCGCATTGCCGGGTTGTTCAAGGCCGGGCTCGACGTTCGCCCTGTCGTGACCCATACGTTCCCGCTGGCGGAGTTTGAGCAGGGTTTTGCGCTCCTGAACTCGGGCCAATGCGGGAAGGTGGCGCTGTTTCCTTGAAACGAGGTGCTGGGTGCTCAGTGCTGAGTGCTCAGCACTATCAAGGAGTGCCAACCATTCCTTCCCCAGCACCCAGCACTCGGCACTAAGGACTTGGCGGCATGGCATACACATCGTTGAAGAAAGCGGTCGAGCGTCAACTGGCCGAGATCCGAAGCGCCGGCCTGTACAAGACCGAGCGGCAACTGATCGGTCCGCAGGCGGCCGAGATCCAGGTGGCCCATGGCCAAGGCCAACGAGCCGCGCTGAACTTCTGCGCCAACAACTATCTCGGGCTGGCTAACCATCCGGAGATCCGCAAGGCCGCGAAGGACGGGCTGGATCAGCAGGGCTACGGCATGGCCTCCGTGCGGTTCATCTGCGGGACGCAGGATCTGCATAAGCGTCTTGAGCGGGCCATCAGCACCTTTCTGGGGACCGGGGACACGATCCTCTACAGCTCGTGCTTCGATGCCAACGGCGGCCTGTTCGAAACATTGTTGGGCGAAGAGGATGCGGTTATCAGCGACGCGCTCAACCATGCCAGCCTGATCGACGGGATTCGCCTCTGCAAAGCCAAACGGTTTCGCTATGCCCACGCGGACATGGGCGAGTTGGAAACGGCGCTGAAGGACGCCGCGTCCTGCCGCCTCCGGTTGATCGCCACCGACGGGGTGTTTTCCATGGACGGCGATCTGGCGCCGCTCGATCGCATCGCGGACTTGGCCGACCGGTACGATGCCGCCGTGGTCGTAGATGACAGCCATGCCACCGGGGTGTTGGGGTGCCAAGGGCGGGGCACGCCCGATCACTTCGGGGTCGCGGACCGCATTGATCTGATCACCAGCACCCTAGGCAAAGCGTTGGGCGGCGCGGCCGGCGGGTTCACAACCGGACGGGCGGAAATCATCGAACTGCTTCGCCAACGATCCCGTCCCTATCTCTTCTCCAACTCCCTTCCGCCGGTGATTGCCGCAGCGGCGCTCCAGGCCGTGAAGCTGGTGGCGCAGGGGGATACGCTTCGAGCCGCCCTCCAGGCGAACAGCCTGTTTTTCCGCACGGAAATGAATCGACTGGGGTTTCGCCTCCTGCCCGGCACCCACCCGATTGTGCCCATCATGCTGGGCGACGCGGCGTTGGCGACGAAAATGGCGGACCGGCTCCTGCAGGAAGGAATCTATGTGGGGGGGTTCAGCTATCCCGTGGTCCCGAAGGGCCAGGCCCGCATTCGTGTGCAACTGTCCGCCGCCCATACAAGAGAACAACTGGAACGGGCGGTGCACGCCTTTGCCAAGGTCGGGCGAGAACTCGACGTGATCGCCTGACGACGCCCCCGCTCGTCAATCGCCATTCGTCAATCGTCCTCCGTCAACCGGTCTAACCCGCTGCTTACTCTGCCCGCATGAGGGGATCATTCCATCGAATGACGAATGACCCTTGACGAGTGACGCTTGTATCTTATTCCCGAACCAGCTTTGCGCGCTTTTGCAGATAAGCGTTGCGGACGGCGCTGTACAGATCGATCGTGGACTCCTCGACCCCCTCGAACGTTTCCAGATTACGCGACCGCTCGTTGACGATGAAGGTGGCGCGTGAGCCCAATTGCACGATCGTGGTGGTCATACGGTTTTTGTGG
>DATIBM010000015.1:0-10572 GCA_035457545.1 Nitrospiraceae bacterium | reverse complement strand
CAAATTTCGCATTTCGTCATCCCGAGACGCGAGGGCTCGGCGCTGCCGCTCGGCCTCGGCATGCCACCGTTCGCTCTCACGCAGCGCCGCTTCGCGGCCGGCAACCTGCTCGCGCAGCTCCCGCGCCTGATGATCAGCATGTGAGAGCCGTTGTTTCAACGCCGCCAGTTCCTGCTCCCGATGCTCGGCCAGACTCCGCAAACGGTCACGATCCTGCTCCACCTGTTCCAACCGCTCGACCGACGCCGCAAGCTTGTTGATCTCCCGTTCCCGTTCCGCCACGATGTGCGTGAGCACATGCAGTTCCCGCTCCTGCGTCTGAAAACGCGACAACTCCTCATGCAGGCTGCGAATCGTGGCGTCCCGCTCGTCGAGCAATTGTCGAGCCCAGGCATCCTCCTGTTCGGCGGTCGCCCGGGCGGAGGCCAACTGCTCGCGCAGCTCGTGAATCTCGGCCTGGAGCCGCATCCTCAAATCCTCCACGCTGCCCCGCGCGACCATTTCACCCAGTTGGGTCTGCAAGGCGGCCACTTCGGCGTCCCGCTGCGCCAGTTTCGCCGGCAATTCTTCCATCGCGACCAGCCTGGCCCGCAGGTCGGCCAGCGTCGCCTCCTGCATGGTGAGCTTGGCCGGCAGCGCTTCGAGCGAGGCCAGTTTCGCGCGTAAACCCTGGATGGCCTCGTCCCGGTCCGCCACCTGGCTCCGCAATTGCGCAGCGGCCTCTTCGGCCTGCGCGATCAGTCCGACCTTCCCCTGCGCCGCCTGTTGCGCGGCCTCCAAATCCCGCTGCAGGGCCTGCACTTTCCGCTCGGCGGCGGTGAGTTTCACTTCCAGCTCAAAACGCGTCACGCCGATCTGTTGCTCTTCGAGCGAGAGTCTCTTGAGCATCCAGCCCACGACGGCCCCGATCGCCGCGGCGGGCAACAGGCACAGCAGCAACTCTTGAATGACGGGTCCCATCGAAAATGTCCTACGGAGACCGGAACCGGTTCCGCCTACAGCGCCTCGAACGTGACACGCCGGTTTTGCTTGCGCCCATCCTTGGTTTTGTTGCTGGCGATGGGTTTTGATTCGCCGTAGCCTTTGGAGACCAGACGACGCCCATCGACCCCCTTTGACGCCAGATACTGCGCCACCGCGGCCGCCCGCGCGTGGCTGATCAACTGGTTGAACTTCGGATCGCCGTAATTGTCCGTGTGGCCGCCGATTTCCAACTTCAGGTCTTTGTCCGATTGAATGATGGGGACCAATTCGTCCAAGACCTTCATCCCCCTCGGCGTCAAGGTGGCGGAGCTGACCTCGAACTCGATCGTCTTGCCGGCCAGCGCTTCATGAATCTTCGCTACAACCGGCGAGGCCTTGGGCTGCGCCGCTTGCGCCGGAAGCTGCATCTGATTCTCGACCTTCAGCACCGCCCCGAAGACACCGGCCAGTTCCTCCGTCCGCTTGGCCTTTTCCGTCTCATTCTTGGCGTCTCCCTTAATGATGACTTGCCGCCCTTCGAACGAGAGGCCGGCGCTTCCCCAGGATTTGAGTTTCTGAATGGATTCGGCCGCCTTCAGCGACCAATCCTCCGCCGTGGCGCCCGGCACCACCGTCAGGTGATTGGCCACGTATCCGGCCCCGAACGCCTGATAGGCCTTGGCGACCAGCAGTTGTTTCACCGAATCAGGGACCGCGCCGCGCAGCACGATCTTCCCGTCTTCCACCGACAGGGACAGTTTGCTCGCTTCCGCCCCACGCGTTGTGCCGGTCGTCGACGTCATCGCCGTCCGCTGCGCGCACAGGAATGCGAGCATGAACAGGGCCGCGAGCCCGAGCGCGACCACCTTGGTCCGCGTCATGACCAGGCCGGACGAAGAAGAATGGTGAGAGAGCGGGTCTCGGGCAAACCGCACGGATATAACTCCGGAGGGACGAACGATGAACAGGGAGTTTTGTGCTGAAAACTACAACACTTTTAGCCAGGCCGTCAATTTCGCGCTTTGCCTACACGGGCAAAGGAGAGAACGAGCCTGGATGCCCGAGCATTTTGGCCCCGGTTTCGCGTAGTCGGTCACACGCGACAGCCCGGCGATCGGCACCGCTTACTCTCTTTCCCTCTTACCCCCTTGCGCCGGTCGGAGGAACGCGGTATCTAGCCACGCAGGAACCGAGCGCATCTCCGGATGTGACGCCCGACCTTTGATGAACGACCCTTCTCTCACTGTCACCCGTATTGAACTCTGGCCGGTCGATATCCCCATCACGGACCCCTTCGTGGTCGCCACGGGAGCCCGGATCCTGGCCGAAAATGTCTTTATCCGCATCACTCTCGCAGGCGGCGCACAGGGCTATGGCGAAGCCGCCCCCTTTCCCGAGGTGGGTGGAGAAACCAGGGTCGCCTGTGTGGCCGCGGTGACGGAACTGGCCACGACGCTGATCGGGCAATCGGCGGCGGATAATCGAACCTTGGGCTACCGCCTATACGCGCAGGCCGCTTCACAACCGTCGGCCCGCTGTGGACTCGAAACCGCCCTCGTCGATGCCTATTGCCATGCGACAGGACAGCCACTCTGGTCCCTCTGGGGAGGCGCAGACGTCCGCATGCGCGAAACGGACATCACCATTCCCATCGCCGATCTCGACAATACCGTGAGGCTGGCCCGCCATTGGTATGAGCGAGGGTTTCGGCTGTTCAAGATGAAGATCGGCCAGGACGTGGACGAAGACATTCGACGATTGGAGGCGGTGCATCGGCGGTTGCCCGACATCGCCTTTATCGGGGATGCCAATCAAGGCTATTCACGGGAGGCCTGTGTGGCCTTCGTGAGCGGGGTGAAACGATTCGGCGGTGACCTCGTACTGCTCGAACAGCCGGTCGTGCGAGAGGACCTGGAGGGTCTCGCGGCCCTGCGCCACCTCACCGGCATTCCTGTTGCCGCCGACGAATCGGTCCGGTCGCTCGAGGACGCCAAGACGGTCCTGTCCAAACAGGCGGCGGACTATGTCAATATCAAGATCATGAAAACCGGCGTGGCGGCGGCACTGGAGATCGCGTCGTTCGCGCGGACTTCGGGCCTGCGTCTGATGATCGGCGGTATGGTCGAAGCGCGGATCGCCATGGGGTGCTCCTTCAGCCTGGTCCTTGGATGCGGCGGGTTCGATGTCTTGGACCTCGACACGCCGCTGCTCCTGGCTCAGGACCCGGTGCGGGGCGGGTACCGGTACGAGGGGCCGCGGCTGCACCCCTGGCAGGGTGCCGGCCTTGATATGGCCGTCGATCCCCCGCCGCAAGCCACCGTCGTTGAATAGACCTTACCCGATTGGGCAGCCGGCTGTCTCATCCGCTACCCTTCTCCGTCGCATTTCTTACAGTTCAGGATTGTCCCGAGATGGGCCCGGCGTCCCTCCTCGGTCAAAACCCACGGCCGGCTCGTCATCGGCGGCTGATGGCGCACATGCTGCCCGTGGCCGCAGGCGAGGTCGGCTACCCAATCCTGATACTCGTCGAGATGATAGCCTACGATCGGCTGGTTCATGTTGCCGTTCCTTTCAAACCGACGCTCACCGGAGTTGTCAACGCGAATGTGCTAGACTGCCGCACATTCGCGCATCGTCCTCACAAGATCATTCTTGCCCATCAACATAAGGATCATTCTATCTATGACGCCATCATCCAGCTTCCACATCGGGGTCGTCGGAATCGGACGCATGGGGGCCAACATGGCCCGCCGCTTGAAGGACAGACGGTTTTCTCTCACGGCAGTCTATGACACCGATCCGGCGAAAGCCAATTCGCTCGCGCGTGAACTCGGCTGCGAGTCGGTTTCGTCGTCGGGCCGAGTGGCCGAACGGGCGGACACGGTCCTGACCGTCGTCACGGACGATGCCGCCATGCGGCAGCTTTTCAACCCCGCCGACCCGGAGAGCCTGCTTGCCCATGCCAAGGACCGGCTGTTTATCAACTGCGCCACCCTGTCGCCGTCGGTGCATGTGGAAGTGGAACGGCTCGTGGAACAGAGGGGCGGCCGGAGCCTTGAAGCCTGCATGGCGAGCAGCATCACGCAGGCCCGAGAAGGCCGCCTCTATCTGATGTGTGGCGGGCGGAGGGATATATTCGAGCAGGCCAGACCGCTGCTGGAGGTCCTGAGCGAACGGCTGCGTTATATCGGTCCGGCCGGAGAAGCCGCCAAGGTCAAGGCGCTCGTCAATATGGTGATGAACTGCAACACGGCGGCGCTGGCCGAAGGACTGGGCCTGGGCGCTGCATTGGGGCTCGACCTGACCATGCTGCGGGAGGTCTTTGCTCAAACCGGCGCCCATTCGCGCGTGCTCGAAACGGACGGGGAGGATATGCAGCAGCGGGCGCACGACTGTTATTTTTCCGCGGCCCATGCGGCCAAGGATTCCGGCATCGCCGTAAGCTTGGCCGAGACGGTAGGCTTGCAGCTTCCCCTGGCCAAGGCGACCTACGAACAGTATCGACGGCTGGTCGCCCTCGGGAAGGGCGAGTTGGACAAGTCCGCGGTTGCGGAACTGACCTTCAAAGACCGACTGTCCTCCAATTGAATCCCATTCGTGGCCGACATTCGTACAGTCGCGGATCAGACGATCAGAACGATCGGCCTGCTGGGTCGATTACCCTCTCGGTCTTACGATCATCGGAAGTCCATTTTTCGGCCGTAAGGTCACGGCCAGTTCGATCTCCACCTTCTGCCCGGGGACTAGGGTGAGGTCATAGCGCTGCGCGATCAACGCCAGTAGGAGCACCCCTTCCACCATGGCGAAGTGGTTCCCGATGCAGGTCCGTGGTCCGGCCCCGAAGGGGAGAAAGGCCAGATGGTGATCGTGGGCCGTACGGTCGGCGGCAAACCGATCCGGATCGAACCGCTCCGGCTGTTTCCAAAATCCAGGGTGGCGATGGATGTTCCACAGGCTGACGACCACAAGCGAGCCGGCCGGCAACAGCCTGCCCCCGACGGTCGTGTCCTTGATAGCCCGCCGCTGCACCGCCGGCGCCGGTGGATAGAGGCGCAAGGCCTCCTCGAAGACCGACCGCGTGAACGGGAGCCTGGGTAGATCGTCCATGGTAGGCGCGCGCCCGCCGAGCACATCTGAGAGTTCCTCCCTCAACCTGGTCGCCGCAGCCGGATAGCTGGCCAGCAGATACCAGGTCCAGGTCAAGGCGTTTGCAGTGGTTTCGTGGCCGGCCGCCGCGATCGTGAGCAGTTCATCCCGCTGCTGCTCCGGGCTCAACCCCGTACCGGTTTCCGCATCGACGGCCGAGAGCAAAAGGTCCAGCAGGTCGTCTGGTTTCACGCCGGAGCGACGCCGCTCCTCGATCAATCCATAGATCAGCCGATCAACCAGGTGCTTGGCCCGAAGGAACTCGCGGTTCGCGGCGGTCGGCACCCATAACGGCAATCGAAACGGATTGTGAAAGGCTCGAAAGGCATAGCGGATCAAGACCAGCAACGCCGGTCCCAATGAAGCCACGTCCTTGAGGACGCTGGTGCTGAACATGGTGCGGGTCACCACCTCCAGCGCCAACTGCATCATCTCGGCGGCCACGTCGCAGGGCTCGCCGGGGCGCCGCTGCGCCCATCGCGCGAGCATCTGCTCGCCGGCCTCGACCATCTGCGCGGACAAGCGCGCCACCCTTGCCCGCTGAAACATCGGCTGGATCAGCTTCCGTTGCCGGCGCCACAGCTCGCCGCCGCTCGTCAACAAGCCGTTGCCGAGGACCAGCGCCAACCCGGTCGGCCTGTTCGGATCATAGACTTTTTGAAAGACGTCGGCCTGCTTGACCAACACCTCTTCCGCCAGGGCCGGGTGGCTCAACAGGTACAGCTCTTTCGGTCCCAGCGAAAAACGCACAAAATCGCCGCAGCGCTCCCGCCACAACGTCATGGTCTCAAGGGGATTGCGCTTGAACTCCAGCACATGACCGAGAAACCACCGTTTCCCCGGTGCCTCGACGATGGAGAATGGCTCGGGCGTGGGAGGCACTGTTCAGACTCGCGTCGCGACAGTCCTAAAGGATGTTCTCAAAGGATGACGAGCGTTCAATTTGCTATTCAATCTGTCGAAACTGCCAGCATACACGGCTTGCAGGTCCAGTTCGAGCGCCTTGTCATGGTCAGATAGGGAATGGAACAGGCCTCGACGAGATCTTGGTGCATCCCTGCCGCCCGAGCGGTACCATAGGGCCCGCCATGACGATTCTCCTGTTCATCATCGGGCGCTCCCTGACCTTCGTGCTCGCTGGTCTTCTCTCGCTGATGCCGGTTGCGGTGCAGGCTGATTCGGACAACCGGCCTGACGAGACGGCCCCGGTGATCGAGGATATTCCTCTCATCTATGTCTCGGACTATTTTTCGTTCGTCGGCCGCGACAGCCGGGGTCACGTCGCCTTGGCGTTGGACAACAATCGAGGGCGCGACGGCGAGACCTATCAAGCCGAGCACTTCGTCGTCCTGCACGACGAGAAGGAAGGATGGGTCAAGCTTGCCGGCAACGGAGCCTATGGGAACAAACGGCATGAATTGGCGCGGATTCCTGACTCAACGTCATTCCAATTTGAAGGCAAGCAGGAGGCAGGTCTCACCATTACCAGTGCGGTCAATGGGCTCCTACTCCGAATCGATCCCCTGCCGGTCAGGACCAGTCGCACCCACGAACGGGCCATCGTCCGGATGGGCTCGGCCCTGGCCGTCCTGACCTGGCGTGATCGCACGATTGTCGGGCGGGTGATTTACGAATACTTGATGATGCCGGACTTCAACCGCCTGACGCGCACCTACTGGGGGGCTCTGGAAGGACTTTCAAGGTCTCTATGTATTGGCCGAGCCGAACGGCGACATCTACCTCCATCGCCAACAGAGCGAGCGGATCGCGGCGCTCGTTGGCACCCTGGCCGGGTTTGCCGTACTGGATGGTGAGACGGATGTGATGGACCAACTCGAGGTAGAGGTGGTGGAACGGGCCTTTGCCTGGGGCTTTTATCGCTGGCCGACCGCCTGGCGCGTGACGTGGACCGGCCGCAACGGTGCCGCTTCCATAACCTTGGCCCTTTCGGATCAGACAACCATAGCGGGATGGGTCATCGGCGGGTTCGCCATGGGTATCGTTCGAGGCGAGCTGTCCTATGGGGGCCGGATCTTCCCACTCTATGGCCTTGCTGAACTGTTGATGTGAGACATGGCTGGTTGCCGGGGCTCGTCGATCCTATCCGGGATTCCCTAACCCGAATGGCGCCGGGACGCCCCTCTGAGCAGGCGTCCCGGCCATCGTTCTTGAACTGTCTCATTCAGGAGAGGAGACAACAGCCGGCAAGCCGTTACCGCTCGACGATATCGCTCCTCATCGGGCCGAGGGCCGCAAGGAGCTCGTCCTTCTCCGCTTTCGCCACTCTGTGCGCATCGAGCGCGCCGGCCAAATCCTGGACCAGGGCGTCGAAATCCGCATTGGTCAAGCCCATGCCGGTATGGGTCGCCTTCATCGTCCGGCCTGTGTACTTGCAGGGACCGCCGGTTGCCTCGCAGACCTGATTGACCAGGTGCATTTTCAGCTTGGGAATGTCGGTGCTGGCAAAAAACTTGTTGATGCGGTTATCCGCCGCCACCTTGGCGACGAACGTGTCCACCACCGCCGTGATCGCATCCTTCCCCCCCAAGCGTTGATACAGGCTTGGCTTGGAGGCCATCTGCGTCTCTGCACAACCCACGAATCCCGCCAGACCAATCACTCCCACCAATAACAACGACGCGGCCCGATATGAATGCCTCATCATTCTTCCTCCTTGCTGTGTATGGTGACGTACCAGAGCGACTGCCCGTCCGCTCAACTCATAACCGGTTCCGTCTTCCTGATTTGGCTCAGGCCCAGAAAGCCGGCCAACTGCTCCGTTGCCACGAGTCCGCTGAGCACCTCGCCGTCATGGCGGACCAGCAAGGGCACGCTATTCACGCCGACTTCTTCCCAATCCCGCTGCCACTGAGCGACAAGGGTTTCAATCTCAGATCCAATCGCGAGCTGGGGCAACCCGACCCCGGTGGCGCAGGCCGTCAGCACCCGTTCATCGGAGATGTCCGCGTCCGATTGCCAAAGGCTCCGATACAGCCGTCGCTTGAACACGTGTCCCAGGGCGGAATCGAGCTGGAGCGCCGCGGCAATGGCCCGAATGGCGGGGCCCGTATTCGGCTTTCCGCGCAACGTCCGAATCGGCACCTCCGGCGCCAGGTGCCGGACGAAGAGCACTTCGCGCCCGATCTCGGCATTCAATCGGGCGTTGCGTTCGTCCCGCTGAATCGGCAGATGCGGCGCGTGCTGCACGCCGCGCCATTCGATCCGATGCTCACCGTTCAGGGTCAGTAGCCGTTCCCCGAGGGCATAACAGAACGGACAGTTGGGATCGCTGTAGAGCGTCGCCGGGATAGGTTCTGATTGCGCCGTGCGGGCCTCCCTTTCTTCCTTCTCAATCGGCCGCCCAACTCTTTATATTTAGGTTGCCGAATCGTAACAGTCGGCAGCGCCCTCGTCAAGAGGGAATCGGCCTGCAGCCAAAACACTCTTCGGAGGGGGACGAGCAGCGTGAAGATGGCGTTGAGAACGTATGGCTAGGCGGTCAGCCTTCGATCACGGACATGCCGCAGCCTGCACAGGAAGGGGGAAGCGATCGTTCCGCCAAGGTGGGTGTAGAGGTCTTGGAGGCGTCGGATCCGGTCGACGGAGGAGGCCCGAGGAACAACCGAGCGAAGGCACTCTCACGATGCCGCGCGAGCAACTTGGGCATCAACAGGAAGAACAGGACCATCAGGCTGCCCGCAACGATTAAGGGCCATTGGGCCGAGACCACGCTGCTGCCCAAATAGGTGAAGGCGAAGGTCGGCGGGATCATGCCGAACAAGGTCGCCAACGCAAACGTTCTGAGGGAAATGTTGGTGAGGCCGGCGCCATAGCTGACGACATCGAACGAGAAGACCGGGATCAGCCGGGCAAAGAACATGAGGCCCATCAGTTGATGATCCGTGCACCGTTGGCAAAACACCGCGTCCGCCTTGAGATAGCGTGAGAGGGCCTCGCGCCCGGCGGCTCGGGCAATCAGAAACGCGCCGATCGCCCCCAACTCCGCTCCTAGCACCGCATAGACGGTGCCCAAGAACGGCCCGAACGCGGCTCCCGCCGCAAGGTCCAGCGGCAAGCTCGGAATCGGCGGGATCACCACCGCCCCCGCCATGCTCGCAATCAGCATGAGCGGTGCGAGCGACCCGGCGTCCTCCAACCATTGCACGATCACGGTCGGGGTGAGGAATCGGTCATCGTCCACGATGGACCACAGCCACCAGCAGGCTGCGGCGACCAGGACCAGAACGCCGAGTCTGATCCATCTGGCACCGGTCCGCGGCGCACCGGTCACGGCCAACGTCCCGGCCGTCATCGCGACACCAATTGCAACACGTGCCCGTCCGGATCGCGTACCAGGAATCCCTGCCTAAACCCTAGCGCCCGGTCCGGCATCCTCACCCCGCGAGGTGACACGCAGGAGGCACGGACGCAGAGGTTCGTCGCCGCAGCATCTGCATCGGGAACAACGATCGTGACGTGCCAATGCCACAGGTCGGTCGGCCTTGTGTCCGCCGGCATCGGCCGGCCGCCGGCTGGCCGCTCATATTCGAGAAATTCCACTCCGGGCAGCCCCGTTTCCGTCTTCAGGCCGGTAACCCTCACTCTGGCCTCCGGCAGGCTGTCCAAGTGCTCCTGTTCCGTGCCGACGTTTAAACTGCCGCCCGCCACCACAAGACCGAGCAGGTCGCGGTAGAACCGGAGACTCTGGTCCGTGTTCCGCACCGTGATCGCCGTATGGTCGATGCCCAGAAACAGGTCGGCTCCCGGTTGGTGCCACCGAACGCGGCCCTTTCCTTCAGGGAACCAGAGCAGTTCGAGATTGTGGCCATCCGGATCGCGGAACTTGATCGCTCTGATGCCCGCTGCGGCCGTATTGGAAACGGGGATTGTCTGAGGCCGGGGCGAGATTTGCCGGACGTGATGCTTTTTGAGGTGCGCCCAGGCTTGATCCATGTCACGCACGACGATGGCGATGTGTTGGAACCAGAGATCGTTGCTGTGGGAGGGCAGCGGGATCGGCCTCGCGTCCGGCGGCGAGAGAAACTGCACCAGTTCCAACGTCTGCTCGCCCAGTTGCATGCGGACAAGACGGACCCGTGAGCCGAAGACGCCCCAGAACCGGTCATATTCGGGCCCGTCCACCTCCATGTCGCTGACCGGTTTGAACGTGAGCACATCCCGGTAGAACGCGACGGACCGGTCCATGTCCGAGACGGTGAAGCCAATCGAGGCTACGGATTCGGCGGTGACGGGCGGCTCTGCCGCCGCAAGTGCTGAGTGCTGTGTGCTGAGTGCTGAGCAAAGGACTGCAACTCGAAACCACTGTGCGTTGAGGAGTCTACTGATCACGCTTTTCTTCACGCCCTTCACGTTCCACGAATAACGATTCACGCAAGCCTGGAGAGCAGGCGGTCGCCCACTCGCAAGGCGTTCGCGATGATGGTCAACGACGGATTCACCGCA
>DATIBM010000014.1:0-11176 GCA_035457545.1 Nitrospiraceae bacterium | reverse complement strand
GAATTCGGCAAAGGCCCGCCGATAGCCCTCGCGCCGGCGCAGGATCGTGTCCCAGGACAGGCCGGCCTGCGCCCCTTCCAGCACCAGCATCTCGAAGTGGCGCCGGTCGTCATGGACCGGCCTGCCCCATTCTTCGTCGTGGTAGCGGATCATGTGAGGCTTGTCTCCCGCCCATGCGCACCGAGGTGTGGAAGGGCTCGCCCCTTCCGCAGCGCTCTTCCTGGTCTTGCCGCTCCACTTCTGCATATCCGCTCGTATTCAGGCCGAGCTGGGAGGGCTACGCCTGCGCCTGGATATCGACCACCGTGACGTCGAAGTGGAGCGTCTGGCCCGCCAGCGGGTGATTAAGATCGAGCAGCACGGTGTGCTCCCGAATCTCCGCCACATGGGGATACACGGGCTTGCCGTCCGGCCCTTCGCCCTGGAGCGTGGCGCCGATCCGCAGCGCCTCGACGGGAACGCGGTCCTTGGCGACTTCGAATCGCCCCTCCGGATGCACTTCGCCGTAGCCTTCGTTCGGGCTCACCGTCACCTGCTTGCGCTCACCCACCGCCATGCCTTCGAGTTCCTTTTCCAAGCCCGTGATGATTTCCTGTGCCCCGTGCGTATAGGTGAGCGGCGCCTTGCCCTCCGTCGAATCGATGATCTCGGCATTGTCGAGCCGCAGCGTATATTCGAGCGACACAACCAGCCCCTGTGCGACAACCATAAGCCTGTCTCCTTTCCGACATTCGTAGGTGAAAAAGCGAGTGCTGCACCGCCCGCTTTGCGAGAACCGTGGCTGGAGAATTTCTGCGGTACGGAATCCCGAGAGCTGCGGTGACGAGCGAGCCATCGTTTCGACCCCTCGCCATAGGCGCAGCCGACCCTATCACATCCAAGGAACCGCTTCCACCGGACATGCTCTCTGTGATGGAAGCACGGCTGTGTCAGAATTAGAATGGTCGCAATTCGAGGTCCTTCGCATGAGCGCCAGGAGCAAAGCGGACCGAGTTTGCCACTGCGGCCATAACAAGCGGCAGCATCGCGTCGTGGCCGTCAGCCGCGGCCCCTGCCGCGAATGTGCCTGCGAACAGTATCGGCCGCGGCAAAAGCGCGCGCCGGGACGCCGCACCCCGTCGCGGGATCGCAACGGCCGTCGGCTCGGCCGCCGGAGCTAAGTCCACCGGTATTCACGACGAATGGAGTCCCGCGTCGATTCGCGAACGGAGCAGAACAAGACCCGCCGACCCCCTCGGGGCCTCTCAGCCCGACGGATTCGGAACATTGTGAAGATTTTGGTCTCATGATATTTTCCCGCCACTCACGGAAGGAGGGGGAGATGATCGGCTTATTCGTGACTTTTCGATACGGGGAGCGCTTCGATGAGACCGCCATCCGAAAGATCGCCGAGACGGCGCGAGGACGGTTCGAGGGAATGCCGGGACTGCGCTCCAAGGCCTTCACCCTCAATTCCCGAGCGCGTGAAGCGACCAATTTCTATGTTTGGGACTCCGAGGAGGCGGCCAGATCGTTCTTCACCAATGAACTCATCGAGAAAGTCACCGGTCTCTACGGGGTACGTCCCAGCCTCGATTTCGTGCAAATTGCCACTCTGGTGGAGAACCATCATCAGTGAAACTCACATGAGGGCCGCTGCGAGAGACGATATTCACTGTGATTCACCGCCCAAGCCAAGCTTTCAGTGGCAGTGGCACGCGCAGGGAAACTTTCTCGCAGCCTTGTCTCTTGACCGCGGCTCAGACGCAGCGTCAGGCCGCTTGCCGGAATCAGGAGGTCGAGATGGCAAGAGGATACCATCCGTCGGAATCCTCTGTTGAACTGCTCCCGGTCGATCGACTGGAAGTCCAAGTACTGGTGGACAACGTCTCCGACCAACTTTCGACCAACCCCAACGGCGTACGATCGGAACTGGCCCGCCTGTTGAGCGCCGGGATGACCGAATGGGGCGGTGAGTCCATCTGTTGCGCCCATCATGGGCTGTCCCTGATCCTGACCGCTCACGCAAACGGCGCGAGGCATACCCTGCTCTTCGACACCGGCCCAGAAGGATACGCTGTTGAACGAAACGGGCAACGGCTGGGTGTCGATTTCGACGCGATTGAGTGTGTCGTGCTCTCACACGGTCATTGGGATCACGGCGGCGGGCTGCCCAAGGCGCTGGAGTTGATCTCCAAGCACAACACAGACCGGAAGGTGCCCGTATATCTCCACCCGGACGTGTTCCGATCACGGGGGTTCAGGCTTCCCTCAGGAGAGATTGTGCCTTTTAAGGATGTGCCTGGGCCAGAAGCCCTGTCAAAGAAGGGCGGTTCAGTGATCTGTGTCTCAGAACCAAGATGCCTGCTCGAAGGATGCTTCTATATTAGCTGGGAGATCGCACGAGTCACCACCTACGAGCAGGGCTTCCCGAACCACATGCGGAAGGCGGAAGACGGCGTCACATGGGAACCAGACCCCTTCATCATCGATGAGCAGTTCCTGGCGGTGCGAGTAAAAGAGAAAGGCCTCATCATCTTCACCGCCTGCTCCCATGCGGGAGTCGTCAACGTGTTGAAGCAAGCCCGAGCCACGTTCCCCGCCATCCCCCTCTATGCGGTCATGGGTGGATTCCATTTGTCCGGCTCCGGTCCGGAAAAGATCATCCCCGAAACCGTGAGGGACTTGCAGAGCTTTGATCTCAGGATGATCATCCCGGGTCATTGTACCGGTTGGCGGGCCATCACGGCTTTGGTGAATGCCTTCGGCGAGGAGGTCGTCGTGCCATCTGCCGTGGGGAAACATTATCTGCTTGAATAATGTATCGCCCACGGTGAAGCCACAGACCAAGGGTGGCAAAGCACCGACCGATCAGCCGCACTCATCGGCCTCCACGTGGCTGAAGCCGATCCATCGCAACCGGTCCGGCTGGATAGGAGACGCGACCGCATCCATCACCGCGGGAAAGATCGCGCGGAGTCCCGTGTGAAACAGCAGCGGCTCCTCGTCCCTCACGAGGAATTGGTTGAACTGCAGATTGAAGTCGGGAACAAAGGTCGAGATCCGGAACATCTCCGGGGCGATTTCGGTGATCCGGGCCATCGGGCTAGCCCACATTATTCATGACGGTTCGTCGCGAAATTGCGGAATCGCCACGCGAGACGGGCGCGTGGAGCCCCGAGAGGCCGATGCGTACTTGAAACAGTATGTTGAGGCCGTGAGGGGCGAGCCCGCCCGCCTGGCCGTATGAAAGCTGCGGCCAAGCTTGTCGCAGCGGCGAGTGTGCGATTGCAGCAGAAGCGTTCATGAATAATGTGGGCTAGCGCGTCATCTCTTTCGCCTGTTTCCGCGAAAACTTTTGCAGCGGCGTCCTCGTGCTGACCTGATCCCCGAACTGGACATAGGTGGGCGCGCCGTCCTGCGCCTTCTTCGTGTCGGTCAGCGAAAAGACCACCGTCCGCCCGTCGTCCTCGTACCGATAGTCGGTGACCTTGGTCTTCCCTACGTAGAGTACAGGGTCCAGCGCCCTCGCTTCAATGGGCTGGGATGAGGTCACGCGGAATTCGAGCACCTCTTTCACCTGCCGTTTCCGTCCGGCCTCCAGCACCTCCATTGGGGTTGTGAGCGACACCCGCTCCACGGTCAGCTTGGCCCCCGGGATCGGTTGGTTGAGCTTGACCTGCGCCTCGCCAGGCGCCTCCGGGGAAGACTCTCCATAGGCGACCGCGCTCGCCAAGAGACAGAACACCGCCGTTGCTGCCATCGTTTTCGCCTGTCTCATCATGACTGTCTCCTTCCTCGTTCAGCGCGTGAATTGAATCGAGTCGATGCCGACGAGACCGGCCGCCTTCCGGTTGAACCGGAAGTGGATTTTCGCGATTGCTTTGGTGTGCACGCCCACGAGCGTCCGACAGGAAAAGCACACAAGACCGAGCCGGACCGTTTGCAACATGGATTTTATCAAAGAGGGACGTTGGTAGGGAAAGGGGATCCGGTCATACGTCCCCACCCGCAGAAAAATTTTGTTCCCCAGTTCGTCTTCCAATCCCACGTCCAAATCCTGGTCCTGCCCCACGGGGTTCACGGCTCCGTTGTCGAACACCTGCGTGATGCGGAACGACAGGTAGCGATAGGCCGACACGTCCTTCTTGGACGCCGGGATGGCGAGGGTGAACTGGTCGCCGGCGGCGTTCCATCCCGCGATCAGGCCCTTGGTCTGCTGAAAGAAGCTCGGGTTGAAGGCGCTGCCCTGCGTGAAGGAAAACTCGCCGAACGGGGAGAGCGAGACGCCCGCGTTGCCCCCTCCCAGGGAATTGAGCGCGACGTTGGCCGGCAGGTCCTCGAAGTCATCGACATTGAGATGCGCCGGATCTTGGTAGGATCGATAGATTTCCGCCGGCGCCAGGGAGGCCACGGCGGCCGTTCCCGTGAACAATCCCCGGGCCGCCGTGAACCCTTGCAGAAATTGGCGGAAGAACGCCACGGCCATGACCCGCTCCACCGCCTGTTGTTGCGGCTGCGTCAGCCGTCCCGGCGTGCCCCCCGGCGGGCTGCCCTCGTCCTGGAACCACACCGTGTTGAACCAATTATGGTTGGCGCCGTACACATGGGATTGCATCTTCGGCATCTTGTTCGGATTGGCGCGCGGCGCGGCGCGATCGTAAATACGCGCCCCGGAGAGCCCCGAGACGTCTCCGTCCGCAGCCGGCAGCAACACGTAATAGGGCACGTCTTCCAGGATCAGCCCGTGAAAGTCCACGGGGGCGATCGAATGGAGCGCCTTGATGCCGAACCCCAACCCGGCGCTCTTATTTTCCAGATAGGCGGAAAGGACGGCTTCCCCGCCGCGCGAATGGCCGGCCAAGCCGATCCTGCTGAGGTCGACGCGGTTGTAAAAGCGCCCGCCGAAATCGGCGTCCGGCTGGCCTGGGTCGTTCCAGTTTTTCCATCGCCGGAGGTGTTCGAGAATCAGCTTTCCCCGTTCCGGGATGCGATCGGCCTTGCAGTTGAGATCGTTGGCATTGATGGAAACGGCGATGAAACCCAAACTGGCAAGCCGGTCGAGGACATAGTTGTATCCGTCGTGATTCGGCACCGGCGGACCGCTTCCGCCGCAGACATGGCTGCTTCCCGAAATCACCGTGCCATGGTTCCCATGCAGGTACAGGACAAGCGGGAATTTGGCCGTGCCGGGGGCGATGGCGGCGTCCGGTCCGGCGGCGGCGCCGGGGTATCGGACTGTCGCCCAGACATCGGTGTTGGGATCGTTCGGAGGAATGTTGATGGCGTCCACGAATTTATACTCCGCGGAGGCGACCGGATAGTTCCCCGGCTCCGACGGATCGGCCAGGGAGGCCGGCGACACCTGGCAGACCGGGAGGGGAAACAACGGCGGGAGCACAATGCCGACATCGATGCCTTTGGTCAGGTGGCATTCCGCAATCGCTTCGGGAAGGCGACCGCCGCGGTTCATGCAGCGCTCGCAGATGTCGCCCCCTCCCGGTCCCGGCCTTGGCGGCATCCCGGGGATTCCCGGATCGCCCGATACGCCGATGGGGCCGATTTCTTTGAAACCTGCGCAATAGATCCTGGTACAGATCGGTTCGATCTGCGCCGGGGTCGGCCGTCCTTCTATGTCGCAGACCCGCCCGATCACGGCCTTGCCCAGCGGCTCGGCCGGCAATCCGAACAAGGAATAGTCTCCGCTCTGGGCGAGCCGTACGCTCGTTCCCTTGCCCGAGAGCACGACCGGGACATCGAGGATCTCGTACTGTTTCGTTTCTGGGTCCAGCCGTCCCCAACGCAAGGTGCTCAGGTCCATGGCCCCGATGGCCGGCGCCTTCACCGGCAGTTGAACCTCGGTGGCCTTGCCCTCCTCGGCAAGACGGACCCGGTAGTGGTGCCCGAGATCCAACAGCGACGCGGCAGGGGCCGGCGCCGGGATCCGTTCCCAGCGGAAGGCTTGGCCGTCGAAACGCTCTGTCACGTCATCCGGCTGGGCCGCGACGGAGGGCGGAAGCCAGCACACCATGGCAAGGCACATGACCAAGAGACACAAACGGTTCCAGGACCACATGGGTATCCTCCTGGTGGAAGGTCTGCGAATCGTCGAACGGGTCACCGCGATTCACGTCCATTTCGCGCGTGCATGACGGAAGTTCATCGTCATGGTGGCGCCTGCGCCGGCTGATTCGGATTCTCTTGAGGAGAGCAAGAACCGTGCGGCAAGGGTCTCGATCAGAAATGTTTGGCAGACCGCAGGCTTAAGGCGAGGGCGCGATCAGCGGCGAGAGGGATCGTATCTATACCAATACAGCACTGTATTGATTCGGATACTGGGGGCCCATCGCCGACCTCGGAGCGGCAGTGAGGCTCGGTTCAAGGACGGTTTCCAGCGGTTTCTCTTGCATAGCCGCGCGATCGGCTGTGGCGCACCGCCTTTGACTTCATCGGGATAGATAGTTTAGCCTACGCGGGCCTCGTTCCCCCACCCTTTGCAAGGAGAAGCACCAATGAAGAAGCTGTCTATGGGCGCCGCCCTTGTCGTGGGCGCCGCCCTGCTGCCGGTCACACCAGCCCAGGCCGCACCGTTGGTGGAACCGCAGGTCGAATACTCGGCGGATTCCGTCATGGAAACCGAACTCATGACGATGAAGGGCCGGATCTATTACACCCCCGCCAAGCAGCGGAACGAGATGGGCGCCCCGGGAATGGACGCGGCTTCCTACATAATCATCCACCGGGACAAGAA
Source organism: Nitrospiraceae bacterium (assembly GCA_035457545.1). Lineage (GTDB taxonomy): Bacteria > Nitrospirota > Nitrospiria > Nitrospirales > Nitrospiraceae > Nitrospira_G. The sequence continues at coordinate 4,446 of DATIBM010000014.1, read as the reverse complement.
CGTGATGTGGAACGTCATGCCGGACGCCAAGATGTATATGGAGATGTCGCTCGATGCCTCCGATGTCGAGGATTTCAAGAACCTGGATTGGCAGGAGACGGTCGTCGGCGAGGAAGTCGTCAACGGGATGAAGACGACGAAATACAAGGCCATCGCCACGGCGAAGGACGGCAAGAAATACGGCGGCTTCTCCTGGCGGACCACAGACGGCATCACGGTCAAGGCCGATCTCCTGTACAAGGAGGGGACCGACACGCACCGGATCAAGCTGGAGTTGACGAACCTCAAGGTGGGCAAACAGAATCCGAAACTGTTTGAAGTCCCCGCCGACTTTGCCAAGACCGACATGGGAGCCATGATGGGCATGGGCCATGGCCGGAAGGGCAGGCCCGACCTGTCCGAGATGATGAAGCAGGGCACGAAGCAAGAGGCGCCAGGCGAGGACCAGCCTGACATGGACGCGATCAACAACATGATGAAACAAATGATGGGCAAGTAACGGAGGAGGGGACGATGACGCCGATCGCACGGTGGAGCCTGGCCGTATCCTTCCTGGGTCTGTCGGGCCTCATGCTCCTGTCTGCCGATCCGCCCGCCCAGGCCGACGACATCTGCGGCGGGCCGGACGAGCGGAAGAAATGGACGGAGCAGGTCAAGGCCGACCTCTCCAAAGCCGAAAAGGCCGGCAAGCAGGCGGACCTGTTTCTCATCTACGATTCGATCCAACGCGACGAGTGCGTCGGGGAAGACCTGCGCGCGAAGGCGGGCCAGGCGCTCCCCAAGCTCGGCCGCGACCTGGCGGCCAAGGCCGAAGCCCAGGGCCGGCTCTATTCCAAGGACGCGATCGACACCAACTCCGGCGAGAGCCGAAAGGCCAATGAGCGAGCGTCGGCCTTCGCCTGGCTGGAGGCCTCCAGCCAATTCCGCGAGGCCGACCAGGTCATGCTGAAAGCCGTCCGAGCCAAGCCGGATGATTTGGAACTGTTCAAGGCTGCCTGGACGATCGACCACCTGTCCGGCAGACGGACCTGGCATCAGGCCAAGACCGGCGCGGAAGAACGGTACCAGGCGCCGGCTGCCTACCGCCAGGAGTTGGAAAGGACAGCCTCGGCCAACATCGCCAAACTGCTGGCGGCGGAGGAGAAAGACGCGGCAGGCCTGTCCGCCGACCTGGCGACCATGACGACCTCCTCGACCAAGTCATTGGCCAAGCTCAGAACGGCGGCCGCCTGGATGGAGTTTCTCCCCGGGGGCAACAGCCCGGCCAAGACGCGGGCGGAACAGCGCGGCGATACCGTCATGAAACGGGGCGATGCCGCCCTGGCGCAGGGCGCTGCGCTCGCCTACTACGAATTCGCCGGCTCGAAGAAGGCGGCGCAGGTAAAGGCCAAACAGGAGGAGTTCGCCCGCGGGATGGAGCAGTCGGCGGAGAAGATGAAAAACCAGATGAAGGGGGCGTTCGCCGAGAAGGGTGATCAAGAGAAAGACAAATTTAAGAAGGGTCAATCCGATCTGGAAAAAGAATTGGGGTTCTGACTTTTTGGCGCATTGACTTACTCGCTGCCCAGGAATAGGCTGAACGCACGCCGATCGCTAAGGTGAACGGAGCAACAACCTAATCCTATCCCGCTCACCTCGGCGATCCTCTAACAGGGAGGGGTCGCGATGGAAGACCGCACTCCACCACGCCACCATGGCCGCTCGATTGGGCGGCCGGCTTCTTCACGGTAGCCCTTCACAGAGCCTCGACGGCGGCAGCCCACCAGACGGGGCAGTGAGTGCTTGGCGAAGGGCGCGTTTCGAAGCGGACTGTACCGAGACGACCGAAAGGCACACCGGGTTTCCCGCCGCCGGAAGCTGAAGCCGCCGCCCGACCGACGGGCTCTCTTCGCCAGGCCCTCTCTCCCGCAGGGGAATCCGACTGCCTGCAGGCGGAAGAGAACGGCAAGCTGAGTGTGTTTACCTGGTCTTCCTGATCTCCAGGGGTGATGCCATGGCTGCCACCACCACGAGCCACACAATCCTTTCCAGAGACGCGCAGGATGCGACGCACCGAACCGTCTCCAAAAAGATCCTGGTCGCTGTGGACGATTCGGAACAGTCGGCCCGCGCGGTCCACTACGTCGGAGCCCTGCTCCGGGACACGCAGGACGTGGCTGTGACCTTGTTCCACGCGCTGAAGCCGATGCCCCGTGAATTGTTGGAGCATGGCGGCTCCGAAGATCCGACGGTGGAAGATCAGTTGGGGAGACAGTTGCGGAAAGAGCAGGAGGCATGGGTGAAGGAGGAAGGGACCATCGAATATCCGATCCTGCTGAAGGCCTTGCAGGGTCTGGGGCAGACCGGCTTCCCCATCGAGCGGGTGACGCTGAAGTTCGGCCATGAACGCGACATTGCCGACACCATTCTCGATGAAGCGCGCACCGGCGGGTACGGCACGATCGTGGTGAGCCGCCACGGCACATCCGCCGCGAAACGGCTCTTCGGCAACGGCATCACCGAGCACGTGCTGCGGGAGGCGTCCGGGATTGCGGTCTGGGTCCTGGGGTAACAGATTACTGCGACGCGGACATAGCGCAGGATGCTCAAAAAGGGAGGGCGCCATGGACTGCCCGGCTTGTCGTTCCCTGCTCCCGCTGAAGGCGCGTTTCTGTCCCTCCTGCGGCGTTCGGTTGGCGCAATGTGAGGAATCGCCAGGCGACGACGCGACCAAACAGGGCCCTCCCGTCTCTCCACAGACCCTCGCAGAGTGGCGCGACAAGCTGATCGATTGCTACTTGAGTTTCTCCATTTCCAAGGAACTGTCCGACTGGCTGGAGGACCTCGGGCTCCCTTCGACCGGCACGACGCAGGAAAAACTCGCCCGCCTGCGGCAACAGGCCGACTCGCTCGTGCTGTCGGCCGAGAGCTTCCCCCGCCAGACCATTTACTATCTCAACAAGTACCCGGAGGACATTCTGGCGGAAATTTGCCAGGAACTCGGGGCCGACGGCACCGGCCCCAAGGACGTGCTGTTGAAACGGATCTATCGCGAGGTCGGGACCAGGGAGGGCTGGCTGCAGCCCTTGTCGGACGACGCCCGGCTGCTGTTCAAAGAGACGCTCTTGCCCATCCTGAGCGGCTTTGACTCCAAGAAGGAGTATTTTCTCAACCTCTGGGAGGAGCTATCCGATCTGCTCGGCCGGGAGCCGGTCCACGCGCAGGCGTCCCCGGCATTCGGCAGCGCCGTCATCACGGTCGCGATCCCGGACTTTTTGCAGGAGGCCCAGGCCGTCCTCTTCCAGCATGAACTCAAACGCAGAACCGTCGAACTAAGCTGACCTGGAGCCCACCGCCCGCTTGCTCCCGTCGCGAAGCGCCAGGGTCACGAGCTGATGTACCGTTGGAGGTAGCCGATCAGCTCCTCCTTCTCCTCCATCATCAAGGCCACCAGGTCGCGAAGCGAGACCAGCCCGACAAATTCGTCGCCGTCGAAGACCAGCAGATGGCGGCAGCGATGTTCCTTCATCAAGTTCAGGCAGGCGCTCGCGCTGTCCTTGGGGCTGACCCGGATCACTTCCTTGGTCATCACGTCCCTGATCTTGACCTGTTCGGGATCCCGCTTCTTTCCGACCACCCGCAACATCAAATCCCGCTCGGTGAAGATGCCGGTGATTTTTGAGGCGCTGGTGATGACCACCGATCCCACGAACTCTTCGGCCATCAGAATCGCGGCATCGAGCACGGTGTGATTTTCGTCGAGCACCACGACTTTGCGGACGATCTTCGACGCAATGTTCCATTCCATGTCGGTCCACTCCTTTCCCTCCCAAGCACGGCCGATGTCCAAGCTGCCCGTCACATCATCCCGTCACGAGGAAGAATGGGAGTCCACTAACGAACGATCAGCACGGGACAGGGCACCTGATGCAACACCGCATGGGAGACGCTGCCGAGCAGGAAGTGTTCGATGCCCTTCCAGCCATGGGACCCCAGGATCACCAGGTCGGCCTGGCGCGCCGCCCGCGCGATACAACGGGCCGGGTCGCCCCGTTCTACCCGAGGCGTGACGGCGGGGAAGAGATCCCGCAGTGAAGTCGCGGTCTCCTCCACAAGCTGTTCGGCATACTGTTCGATCTCCCCGGTCCATTTTTCAGACCGAGCCCCGAGGGCCTCGTCGCCGGCGTGGAGGGTCGGGACCACGCTGAGCAGGGACAGCGCGACCGGCTGAACGAATCGATGGCGGTGCAGCCAGGTGCGGAGCCGCTCGGAATCCTCCTGTCCTTCCACGGCCAGCAGGACGGATTGGAGCTTCCCCGGGTCATTCCGCACGAGCAACGACGCGCAGGGGGCATGCAGGACCACCCGGTGCGACACGCTGCCGAGGAACAATTCCGCGACCCGCCCCCGCCCTTGAGAGCCCACCGCCACCAGATCGCAGCCGGTCGAACGGACCGTCTCAAGCAC
>DATIBM010000013.1:0-17594 GCA_035457545.1 Nitrospiraceae bacterium | reverse complement strand
GGTCCGACCTTCTGTTATCGGGGGCTCGAAAACAGCGTCTACTATATCCTGGAGCAAGACCGGTCCCGGTACAGCAACTATACCGGGACCGGCAATACGATGAACGCCAACCACCCGATCGTCCGCCGCCTCATCGTGGATAGTCTCCGTTATTGGGTGGAAGCGATGCACGTGGATGGCTTTCGGTTCGACTTGGCGTCCATCCTCTCGCGCGACCAGGCCGGCCGGCCCCTGCAGAATCCTCCGATCCTCTGGGACATCGAATCGGACCCTTACCTGGCCGGGACCAAGCTGATCGCGGAAGCTTGGGATGCCGCTGGGCTCTACCAGGTCGGCTCCTTCATCGGTGATAGCTGGAAGGAGTGGAATGGGCGGTTCCGTGACGATGTCCGCGATTTCCTCCGCGGGGCTCCCGACAGCGTGACGCGCTTCGCCGACCGGCTGGTCGGGAGCCCGGAGATCTATGGCCACAAGGAACGGGAACCCGAGCAGAGCGTCAACTTCGTGACCTGTCACGACGGCTTCACCCTCAATGACCTTGTCTCCTACAACATGAAACACAACGAAGCCAACGGCGAAGATAACCGCGACGGATCGGATGACAACAAAAGCTGGAATTGCGGCGTTGAAGGGCCGACGGACGATCCGGTTGTGGAACGGCTGCGCAATCGGCAGGTCAAGAACTTCTTGATCGTCACGCTGCTCTCCCTGGGGATCCCCATGATTCTGATGGGGGATGAAGTGCGGCGGACGCAACGCGGCAACAATAACGCCTATGGCCTGGACGACGAAACCAACTGGTTCGACTGGAAGCTGGTCTCCCGGCATGGCGATATCCATCGGTTCGTGACATTGCTCAACGCGCGACGGCTGTTGCGCGACATTGAACACGAGCGGCAACGAGTCAGTCTGATCCAGCTAGTCCAGCAGGCAAATAAAGCGTGGCATGGCGTCAAACTCCACCAACCGGATTGGAGCTATTATTCACACACAATCGCGGTGACGGCTGAACTCCGGAGGGATGGGCTCCTCGTCCATTTCATCGTAAATGCCTATTGGGAGCCGCTCGAATTCGAGCTGCCGCCGGTGCTCGGTGGCGACAACGACAGGTGGCGTCGATGGATCGACACCGCCCTCGACTCGCCGGACGACATCGTCCCCTGGCAGGAGGCCCCGTCGATTCCCGGTTCGCTTTATCGGGCCGAGGCTCGCTCGGTCGTGGTGCTGTTTACGGGCATCCGACTTGGGACCAGCCAGGCCGCCTGAGAACCACGCCGGTGGTGGCGCCTTGAGCATCGAGTCGTGACGGTTTTTTGTGGAGGCTTTATGAACGAACGGGTGAACGAGCTTCTGGATCAATACGGATGCGGACCCATCCACTTTACCGGCACGAACGACGCGCTCTACGAACGCCATCTGATTTTCGACCATGTGATCGATCCCAAACAGGCGGACACGCGCGAACAATTTGAGGCGGCGACACGGTCACTGCGCGACGTGGTGTCGCAACGATGGCTCAAGACAGAACGGACCTACGAGCAGAAGAATCCCAAGCGGGTGTATTACCTGTCGATGGAGTTCCTGCTCGGGCGGTCGCTCGCCAACAACGTCATCAACTCGCTGCTGGGAACCTTCGCGTTCGAGGCCATGAAAAAAAGGGGTCTTGACCCGCTGGCGTTGCTGGAGACGGAGCCGGATGCCGGATTGGGAAACGGCGGACTCGGCCGGCTGGCGGCCTGTTTCATCGATTCGATGGCGACGTTGGGGATTCCCGGCATGGGCTACGGCCTCCGCTACGAATACGGCATCTTCAAGCAAACCATCAAAGACGGGTGGCAGATCGAGCAGCCGGACAACTGGTTGCGCCGGCCGGATCCTTGGGAGGTGGCCCGGCCGGAGGAAGCGGTCGAAGTGCAATTGAACTGTTCATTTGAGTTGCGCGCCGGCATGCTGCGGCCCGTCATCGGACGTCCCTCCATTCTCTTGGGGATTCCCTTTGACCGGCCGGTCATCGGCTACGGGGGCAAGACCATCAATACGCTGCGTCTGTGGGCGGCGAGCACGCCGGACTATTTTGACTTTCAACAATTCAGCCGCGGCGACTTCGTGGGGGCGCTGGCGGAAACGCTCGGCGCCGAATCGCTGACCCGCGTCCTCTATCCGGACGACTCGACCGCCATGGGGCAGGGCCTGCGCTTCCTGCAGGAGTATTTCCTCGTCGCCTGCTCGCTGGGCGATCTCGTGCGACGATTCCGCCGTGGCAACTCGGACTGGAGCGCCCTTCCCGAGAAAGTCGCGATCCAATTGAATGACACGCACCCGACGATGGCCGTGCCGGAGCTCATGCGGATCCTGCTCGACGAGGCGCATCTGGGATGGGATCAGGCCTGGAACCTGACGGAACGGACCTTGGCCTATACGAACCACACGCTGCTGCCTGAAGCATTGGAGAAGTGGCCGCTCGAGTGGTTCGACATCATGCTGCCGCGACATCTGGAAATTATTCTCGAAATCAACCGCCGTCTGCTCGATGCGGTCCGAGCCCGCTTTCCCGGGGATGAGGACCGCGTGGCACGTGTCAGCCTCGTCGAAGACGGACCGAGGCGCAAGATCCGCATGGCCAATCTGGCCATTGTGGGATCGCACAGCACGAACGGCGTGGCCGCCATTCACTCCGGACTTCTGCGTTCCATGACGGTCAAGGATCTGGCCGAGCTCTATCCCGAACGGTTCAACAACAAGACCAATGGCGTCACGCCCAGGCGATGGCTGCTCGCCTGCAATCCGGCATTGGCACAGATCATCACCGAGGCCATCGGCGACGGATGGATCACGGATCTCAGCCAATTGCGCCGACTGAAACCGCTTGCCAGGGACGCCGCCTTTCGCGAGGCCTTTCGCAAGGCCAAGCGCGAGGCCAAGGTCCGGTTTGCGGATTGGCTCAAGACCACGACCGGCGAGACGGTCCATCCTGACACGATCTTCGATTGCCAGGTCAAGCGCATCCATGAATACAAGCGTCAATTGCTGAATGCCCTGCACATCGTCGTGCTGTACAATCGCCTGCGCCAGAATCCGAATCTTGACGTCGCCCCCCGCACGTTCTTCTTCGCCGGGAAGGCCGCTCCCGCCTATGTGCTGGCCAAGCTCATCATCAAATTCATCAACAACCTGGCCGGCACGATCAACGGCGATCCCGCCGTCCGCGGGCGTCTGAAAGTCCTCTTTCTGCCGGATTACTGCGTCTCGCTGGCCGAACGGCTCATACCCGCCAGCGACGTGTCCGAGCAAATCTCGACCGCCGGGTACGAAGCCAGCGGGACCAGCAACATGAAGTTCATGATGAACGGCGCCCTCACGATCGGCACGCGCGACGGGGCGACAATCGAGATGGCCGAGGAAGCCGGGGAGGAGAACTTCTTTCTGTTCGGTCTCACTGCGGAGCAAGTCGCCGGCAGTCGGGGCTGGTACAACCCGTACTGGCATTATGACAACGAGGCGGAGACCAGGCAGGCGTTGGACTTGATCTTCTCCAACCACTTCAGCCGGAACGAGCCGGGCGCATTCACTCCCATCCGCGATACGCTGCTGGCCAATGGGGATTTCTATATGCACCTGGCGGACCTCAAGTCCTACGGCGAGACGCAGGAACGGCTCGGCCGCCTGTACGCCGACCAGGACGGTTGGGCCGCCAGGGCCATCCTGAACGTCGCCGGTTCCGGGAAGTTCTCCAGCGATCGCACGATTGCCGAATATGCGGCCGACATCTGGAACGTGAAGCCGTGCCCAGTTCCATAATCGACGAAGCCACGACGCCCCCTCGACACACGAAAGACAACGAGCTTCGATGGCGCGGTACTCAAGTGCAGAAAGGAGACCTTGTGGCGAAGCTGAAACGCAAGCAGTACGAGAAGGAGCTACGTAAGCTCCAAGCCGAGCTGTGCATCCTCCAGGACTGGGTGAAACACAAGGGCCTGCGGATTATGGTCGTCTTCGAAGGCCGCGACGGAGCCGGGAAGGGGGGCACGATCCGCGCCATCACCGAGCGCGTGAGCCCGCGCGTCTTCCGCGTCGTGGCGCTGCCAGCGCCCTCGGATCGCGAGAAGAGCCAGATGTACCTTCAGCGCTACATGCAACATTTCCCGGCGACCGGCGAAATCATCATTTGGGATCGGAGTTGGTATAACCGGGCCGGGGTCGAGCATGTCATGGGCTTCTGCACCGAAGACCAGTATGAGGGGTTCCTCGAACATTGTTCGACGGTCGAAGGCTATATCACAAGGGCCGGCATCATCCTGATCAAGTATTGGCTCGAAGTGAGCCACGAGGAGCAGCGGCGGCGGTTCCAAGCCCGCATCGATGATCCGTTGCGTCAGTGGAAGCTCAGCCCGATGGATCTGCCGTCGCTTGAGAAATGGTACGAATATTCGCGCGCACGGGACCGGATGCTGAAGGCCACGGACACGAAACATGCCCCCTGGCACCTCATCCGATCGGACAATAAGAGGGCCGCGCGCCTCAACTGCATCAGCCATCTGCTGAGCCTGATTCCTTACAAGAGGCTGCCCCGGAAAAAGGTGAAGCTCCCCAAACGATCAAACAAGCACAAGTACGATGACCAGGCGACGTTAAAGGGGAGACGGTTTATTCCGGAGAAATATTGAACGGTGGTGAGAGATCTTGGAAATGGCCGTGCAGCAGCTAAAGCAGGCGAGGTGATCGGTGCGGGTCGCCATCGGGTCCGATCACGCGGGCTACCAGTTGAAAGAGAGCCGGAAGCCCTATTTGACCGATCTGCGGCACGGCGTGTTGGACCTGGGCACCCACGGTCCCGCCCCGGTGGACTATCCGGATTTCGCCGAAGCGGTCGGGCTGGCGGTGCTTCGCGGAAGCGCAGACCGCGGCATCGTGATCTGCGGCAGCGGCTTGGGGGCTTCCATCGCCGCGAACAAGATAACGAACGTCCGGGCGGGGGTGTGCCACGATACCTATTCGGCTCGCCAGGGGGGTTGAGCAGGACGACATGAACGTTCTCGCCATGGGTGGTCGGGTCATCGGGGAAGAGGTGGCGCATGAGCTGGTTCGCGCTTTTCTGAAGGCGAAATTCCCGCGCAATGAACGTCATTTCCCCCGGTTGGCCAAGGTCCAGGCGATCGAACGGCGTTATTTGCAAAACCAGCGGACCGGCACCAAGTCGATTCGTCGGTCCTCACGCTGAGGAACAGACCGCCGAACCCATCGGAGTCCCCTCGATTTTGAACGACGTTCAGCGTATTCTTCCTCCGACTCATCAAGGGGCGGTTTCCCTTCAACAGGACATGGCGGCAGGGACCGACATGCCCGATCCGTTCTGAAACAGATGCGTCCGTTGCAGATCAATTTGTGTTCCCCTGAACATACAAGGAGCCTGAGGGCTATGACTTCAGCCGGTGATTCGCCTATCACACGTCCGTCCTGGAAGGCCCTCGAAGTCCACCAGAGGAAGCTCCGGGAGCTGCATCTCCGAACCCTCTTCGCACAGGACCCGGAGCGCGGAACTCGCATGACCGCCGAAGCCGTAGGGGTGTTTCTAGATTACTCGAAAAACCGAGTCACCGACGAGACGATCGGACTCCTCCTTCAACTGGCGGAGGAGTCCGAATTACGCGCGCGGATCGACGCCATGTTCCGCGGCGAGAGGATCAACGTGACCGAGAACCGCGCCGTCCTCCACGTGGCGCTGCGCGCGCCGAGGGATTCGTCCATCGTGGTCGACGGCGTCAATGTCGTGCCGCAGGTCCATGCCGTGCTCGATAAGATGGCGGATTTCTGCAACCGCGTCCGAAGCGGCGCTTGGAAGGGGCACACCGGCAAGCGCATTCGTCATGTGATCAACATCGGCATCGGCGGGTCCGATCTGGGGCCGGTCATGGCCTATGAGGCGCTCAAACACTACAGCGAGCGCGGCATGACGTTCCGGTTTGTGTCCAACGTCGACGGGACCGACTTTGTCGAGGCCGTTCACGACCTTGACCCATCGGAAACGCTCTTCATCGTGTCCTCCAAGACCTTCACGACGCTGGAGACCATGACGAATGCGCGCAGCGCGCGCGACTGGTTGCTCAAGGGACTCGACGGCGAAACGGCGGCCGTGGCCAAGCACTTCGTCGCGGTGTCGACGAATGCGGCGGAGGTGAGAAGGTTCGGCATCGACCCCGCCAACATGTTCGAGTTCTGGGACTGGGTCGGCGGGCGCTATTCGATGGATTCGGCCATCGGCCTTTCGACCATGCTGGCCGTCGGCCCGGAGCAGTTCCACAACCTGCTGGCCGGCTTTCGCAAGATGGACGAACACTTCCGGACCGCTCCGTTCGGCCGTAACCTTCCCGTGCTCCTCGGCGTGCTCACCGTCTGGTACAACAACTTCTTCGGCGCGCAGACCGTGGCGATCCTGCCCTATGAGCAGTACCTGAAACGATTCCCGGCCTATCTTCAACAGTTGACGATGGAGAGCAATGGAAAAAGTGTGACGCTCGACGGAACCAAGGTCGGCTATGAGACGAGCCCAGTCTATTGGGGCGAACCAGGCACCAACGGCCAGCATTCCTTCTACCAATTGATCCACCAGGGGACCAAGCTGATCCCTTGCGACTTCATTGCGTTTATTCGGACGCTCAACCCGCTCAGCCGGCACCACGACCTGTTGATGGCGAACATGTTCGCGCAGGGCGAAGCCCTCGCATTCGGCAAGACCGCCGCCGAGGTTCGGTCCGAAGGGTCGCCCGACTGGCTGGTGCCCCATCGCACTTTCGAGGGCAACCGGCCCTCCAATACCATTCTGCTCGACCAACTCACGCCCGAATCGCTCGGCAAACTGATCGCTCTGTACGAGCACAGCGTGTTTACCCAGGGCGTCATCTGGCAGGTCGATTCGTTCGACCAGTGGGGCGTGGAGTTGGGAAAGGTCCTGTCCCAACGCATCATCCCGGAATTGGAAAGTCAGGCGGAACCCCAGCTCGGTCACGACAGTTCCACGAACGCGCTGATCCGCCGCTACCGGGCATCAAAGCAGATGTCATGAGGTTGCAACCGGCTATCGTGTCGGGCATCAGGACCGCGTATCTTGTATCGTCCGGCCCTGACCGATACCCATGAACTCACGCTCCTTCGAACCATGCCACAGCAAGGGCTGGATGCGTCTTGCCACTCTGGTCCTGGCGTGCATCGCTCTCCAGACAGGCTGTGTCGGGTCGACTTCGGATCGGCCCTTAGGCGATCCTGACGCCGCCCCGATGTCGCGATTCAGAGTCCTCACCTACAACACCCTGCATGGCCTGGACGTAGGCCGTCTCTGGGTGCGGCCGGGCGAATCCGAAGCCGAGCGAACGGCGCGGGTCACGATGCAGATCGAAGATATGACCCGCGTGGCGCCGGACGTGATGCTGTTGCAGGAAGTGAACCCGTTGCCTCGCATGGCGGCCACCTACATCGACGGGCTTCGAGCGCGCGGCCTCGTCTATAACGAGGTGCATCAAGTCGATGCCTGCGGCGTTCGTCCGCTCCCGGGAGTGGCGGTGGTCCCGGGATTGAATAATGGACTTGTGGTGCTGGCCAAAGCGCCTCTCGTGGTCCGCAAGGTGGCCGGCTTGAAGCTCAGCGGCGGCTTCGGGCTCTGCCGCGACCGTCTGGGCGTACAGTTCGGCGAATTGCGCTATGCGCTCATCGCCGAGGTGGAGAATCTCGCCACCAATCGGAAGCTGCTCGTCGTCAGCCTGCATTTGCATTCCGGGATCGAGCGGGACGAGTATTTCATCCAACGGCTTCTAGTGGCATTGGGCGAAGGACGGACTCAGGACCAGGCCACCGCACAGCAGATCCTGAACGCTCTGGCCGAGGATCAGCAGCAGCGCCTCGAAGAGCTGCGCACCTTGCTCGCGGAGCTCAAACGGCTGCAGGCGGCCGGCTCTTATGTGGGCGTCCTCATCGGCGGAGACTTCAATTTCGAGCCGGACTCGCCGGAGTATCGGGAGTTGCAGCAGGCCGGCCTGCGCGACACCTACACGATCGCCCGCCGCACCGGCGAGTTACACACCTACGACCCGCGGCTGAATCCGACTGCCCGCCAGGAGGAGATCGGCCTGCCGCCCACCCTGACCTCTATCATAGCGGCATTGCCGGAAGACCAACAACAACAGATCAAGGACGCCTACCGACGCGGAGTGAGCCAGTCGCGGCGAATTGATTTTCTCTTTGTGATGCTGTCTGGTCCGGCTCATCCCTTGGGCTGTCTTCGGCAGGAACTGTTCGGACGGCCGAACCCCGTTACCTTGGGCGCCGGTTCCGACCATTTCGGGGTGCTGGACACCTACACGACAGGCGGCAATTGCTGAGCCTATTCCACCACGGCCCTCACGAGTGATCGTACAGGAGCACCCACCTATGCGGCTAAGAACACGGAAGACGACCGGTCTTCTCCGAACGTGTGTGGCATGGACAGGCGGACTACTTCTGCTCGTTTCCTTAACCGGCTGCTCAAGCTCGCTGTACGGCTGGCAGGTCCGGACCAATTCGACAGAACTGTCTCCGTCGTTCCATCCGGCCAACTTCGAACAGGACGGCCTGGCAATCTTCCCGGCCGTCACGGCTCCGGGCCTTCGAGGGAACGAGGTCGGGTTGGCTCATTACCTTGGCCAGATTCTCCATAAGGTGTCCCCGAACTGGAAAATCGTGTCCGAGCAGGACACGCTCGCGCGCATCAATCGGCAAGGGTTGGCGGGGCAGTATACCAGTGTGAGGAATGATTACGATCAGAGCAACGTGCTCGATCGCGATGCACTCCGCAAATTTCGCGAAGCGGTCGGCGCGCGCTATGTGTTCCAGCCCAGGCTGGCGGCCTTTACGCAAGTCATGCAGGATCGTTGGAAATTTCCAGCACTGGACCTTCGCCTCACGCAAACTCGGTCGAGCGTCATGCGGATCTCGCTGCAACTCTGGGACGGCGAGACCGGGGAACTGTTGTGGACCTCCATCGCCGAAACGACGATGGAGAGTGAGGCTATTTCTCAAGACCCTGTGTATCTGGAAGATATCGCCCGCGCCACGTTGGGCAGTATCGTCTCGGATTTCCTCAATCGGAAACGGTCCTCCAAATATACTCCTCTGAACAAGTTCCTCGATGATCTCATCAAAGAGGCCATACCGATTGAGAAGGAGAAGAACGGAGACGGCGGGGCACCGCCGGCGAAGTAACGTACCGGCTCGATCCATCTCGCTCTTTTGGCGAAGGAACCGATCGGTCACCGAGTGAGTCCACCTGCTAGTTTTGACAGTTGTGCCGGTCATGCCGGTCTGATAGATCGCTTAGTCGTGGAAATCTCGGCCATTGACAACATTCGATTGAGAAGAGTCGGGCTGCTGGCGCTGTTCCTCGTCGGATGGACTCCCCTCGCTCCAGCCCAATCTCCGGTTCGTCTCCCTGGTCTCACCACGGGCAATGAAGCGGCGAAACCGGCCGCAGCCGACCAACCATCGCCCGAGGAGCAGATCAGGCAACTTCGTGAACGGTTGATTGCTGCCGAGTCGGACCTCAATTCGGTCAGCACCCCCGGCGCACTGGGGGCTGGTGCTCCCTCCGGGACTCCGGAGAGCGAATTGCTGGAACGACGCTCGCTCCTCTACCAGTTGACCCGTGCCTACGAGCAGCAACTCGAAGATATTCAGAAACTGCAGCAAGCGGCCGCGCGCCGCGAACAAGTGGAACGGGAGAACCGTGAGTGGACGGACTTTCCGGATCCGCCTCCATACTCCGTCCTCGTCGTCGATTCCCTCCGGGACCGCGCCCGATCTCTGAAACAGACGGTCGAACTGCTCGAGTCCAAGCTGGCCGTCACGACGCGTGCGGCTGAGCGGAACGAGGAAGCGCTCAAGGCCGCTGAGCAACGATTGCGGCTGGCTGCCGAGCAACTGGAAATGGTCAAGGATCAGACCCAGACGACTCGACTCACCTGGCTCCGAGACTTGGCTCACCTGCGTCGCCGCGCCATGGCCGCCTCCACCGCCATGCTGACCCAGTCGGTGAAGGCCCGCCAGGAGGAATCGGCTGAGGCTCAAGCCCGACTGGCCTTCGCGCAGAGGCAGCTTGCACGGGCCGAGCCGGAGCAACGGTTTAACACACGGGACTTGGATATGGTTCGGGAGCGTCTCGCCGCGGAACGAAAGGGGTTGGAGGCGAATCTCGACGCGGCATTGAAAGATCAGCGTGCAAGCCACCATACCCACGACCAAGCAGTCATACGGCTCAAAGAGACGAAGACGGCCGCCTCGTTGCGGGGTAAACAGGCTGCGGAGGCCGCTGCCGCCCGCGCCGCGCTGGCCGATCGCGTCGAACTCGCTCGCGTGCGAGCGGAAAATGCCGACATCCACGTCGAAATGCTTCGCCACATGCTGGATACGGTGGAGTTGGAACGCCGCATATGGGAAGGACGTTTTGCCGTTGTGATCGAGGGCGACGTCGCCAAAGCCCGAGAGGCCTTTCAGCGATTGACTCCGGTCATCCAGGAGGCCAAGGTCTGGAGAGACTATATCAGGCGGCAGATCGACATGGCGTCGGGACAAGAGGGCGAGTTGGAGACGCGCCTGAAGAGCGCCGCGACTCCGGCAGAAGCCGCCCGGTTACGTCCTCTGATGGAGCATTACCGAGAGCGCGAGCGATACTATCACCGGGCGATGGAACGGTCACAACAATTCAACGGCCTGCTTGAATTGCTCCAAACCCGTTTCGAACAGCAAGAGGAAGCGCTTCCGCTCTCGGCCCGCGTCCGGGCCTCGCTCACCGCCGCGTCTCACATGCTGACCCGTTTCTGGGAATTCGAGCTCGTCGCCGTCGAGGACACGATCGAGGTGGACGGCCAATCGATCAGCGGGCGTCGGAGCGTCACGCTGGGCAAGGCCATCCGCTTGATCCTGCTGCTTCTGCTCGGATACTGGCTGTCGGTCCTGTTGGCGAAGGGCGCCCGCTCCCTGGCGGTCAGGCGATTCCGGATGGATGAGAACCTGGCCGACATTCTTCGCAAATGGACGCTGGCCCTGTTGTTCACCCTGTTGCTGATCACCAGCCTGGTGTGGGTCAGAATTCCGCTCACGGTCTTTGCCTTTCTCGGAGGGGCGCTTGCGATCGGCATCGGCTTCGGCACCCAGAACCTGCTCAAGAATTTCATCAGCGGACTTCTGGTCCTTATTGAGCGGCCGCTGCGCGTGGGCGATCTGATCGAGATCGACGGTGTCGTGGGGGAAGTCCGAACCATCGGGTTCCGCTCCTCGACGATCCGCGACGGCAACGGCATGGAGATGCACATTCCCAACAGCAACCTCTTGGAGCGAAATCTCAGCAACTGGACCTACTCGAATCGAACGAGGCGGTTCTCCCTGAAGGTCGGGGTCGCCTATGGGTCGCCGGTCAAGCGGGTTCGCGATGTGTTGGCGGAGGCGGCCGCCCAGCACGGGCTGGTGTTGAAGGATCCGGAGCCGTTGGTTTTGTTTGAAGATTTCGGGGATAATGCGCTCATCTTCACCTTGTATTACTGGGTCTCGTTCTCGCCGGGCGTCAACCCGGCGCTGGTCGGCAGCGACCTGCGGTTCATGATCGAGAAAAGTCTGGCCGACGAGCGGATCGCCGTTTCGTATCCCCAACGCGACGTCCATCTGGGTACAGCCAGGCCGATTGAAGTTCATGTGACAAATCGACCGGACGAGGCGGCCCATGCGGAGAAAGGAAGTCCGCGCGGAGAGGCCCATGGCCATCCGACGACCTGAGATCATGTTCCGGCCGGAGACCGTCGGCCTCGATTGCTTCTCGCCTTGCGCTTCTCTGATGTGGTACAGTGCGCAGCCTGCGAGGTATCCATGAAGACATCGTACGTACCATTGCGTGACAATCATCGCGCCGGCGTCCATCGCTTGTGGCGTTCCTTCCTTCTGATCGCGGCAGTGATGCCGGTCCTCCAGATCGGCTGCTCGATGAACCCAGTGAGCGGCAGGCCCGAATTCACGTTGGTTTCGGAGGAGCAGGAGAACAAGCTCGGAGCTGAGGAAGCTAAAAAGGTCGAGGCCCAAATGGGATTGCTTGACAACGACGCCTTCACGCCCTACTTGGCGCAGTTGGGCCAGCGATTAGCTGAACAATCGCCGCGCCAAGGGGTGGCCTATCAATTTCACCTCGTCGATATGGAGGAGCCGAACGCCTTCGCCTTGCCGGGCGGATATGTCTATGTCACGCGCGGGTTGCTCGCCCTGACCAATTCCGAGGATGAATTGGCAGGCGTCGTCGGGCATGAGATCGGCCATGTGGCGGCGCGGCACAGCGTGCAGAGTATTTCGAAGCGCGGTCCGTTCGCCGCGGTGTTCGGCATCGTTTCCGGCGTGACCGGGCTCGTCAGCCCCTTGGTCGGCAACATCGTCGGCGGGATCGGAGACCTCACCCAAGGCTTGATCTTTTCGCCGTATAGTCGAAGCCAGGAAAACGAAGCCGATGAGGTCGGGCAGGGGATTGCCGCAAAGGCTGGGTGGGACGCGTTTGCGCTCTCGACTTTTCTGTCCAATCTGGAACGCGAGGTCGTGTTGTATCAAGGGAAGCCGCGGAAGCCGAGTTTCTTCGACTCCCATCCTCCGACCCCGGAACGAGTCAGACGGACGTCGATCCATGCGACCTCATTAACGCGGGCGCCACGTGAGCCGATTAGCGCCGGCAAGGATGTCTATCTCGCCAGATTGGACGGACTCGTCGTCGGACAACGGGCGGCGAATGGAATCCTGGTGGACCAGAAATTCTTTCAGCCAGACTTGAACTTCTTTTTGGAACTCCCCGATAAATGGAAGGTAGAAAACACGCCGCAGATGCTCGTGGCTGCGGCGCCGGATGGGGAGGGGGGGCTGCTGTTGAGAACCGTCGCCGAAGGACAGGACCCTCTCGACGGAGCCCGCGCATTGGAAAAGACCAGCAAGGCGGCGCTTGTCTCCAAGACCGAGCGTATTAAGGTCGGCGAGTTGCCCGCCGCACGAACTCACCTCAAAGTCGATAGCCAGACCGAACTTGATCTGACCTGGATCGCTCACGGCGGTTTGATTTACCAGATCGCCGGGATCGCTCCCGTGAGACGGTACCAATCCATGAAACCGGTTCTGGAGTCCACGGCGAACAGCTTCCGGCCCTTGACCGCGGCCGAACGTGAGGCCATCACCGAAAACCGCATCCGGCTCGTCAAGGCGCAGGCCGGCGAAACCGTTGAAGCCCTGGCCATGAGGAGCCGGTCGGCCTGGAAACCGGAAGAGATTGCGGTGACGAACGGGATCAAAACGTCGGACCGGCTGGCGCAAGGTCAACTTTTGAAGATCGCCGTGACCGAGCCTTACCGTCCCCGCATATCCCACTGAACGACCGTCAACCATGACCTGCCTTTCACGATACGGCCTGCTGCTTCTTCTTCTGGCTGGCCTCTCAGCCTGCGAGTATGTCCGCCCGACCTTGAACGCGCCGCTCGCTCACTGGGATCCCCAATACGGCTATCGAATGCCCAATCTCACGACTCCTGAGCAGGGCAACTCGGACAGTCTCCTCATCGTGGCGGCCTTCTCCGGGGGAGGGACCAGGGCTTCCACCCTCGCGTTCGGCGCGTTGCGCGAGCTGGCCCGCCAGCCGATCACCTGGGAAGGGAAGCAGAAACGGCTTTTGGATGAACTCGACGTCATCTACGCCCTCTCCGGCGGCACCTTTACCGGCGCCTATTACGCCTTATTCGGAGAGCGTATTTTCCACGATTTCGAATATCGCTTTCTGCGCAAGGATTGGGAGAGCGAGCTCAGGGCCCGGATCTTTCGATCCCCCAGCAATTGGTTCCGCCTCTGGTCCCCCTACTTTGGCCGCACCCACATCATGGCCGAACTGTTGGACGAAGCCCTATTTGAAGGCAAGACCTACGGCGACCTGTTGCAACAGCGGACCCGGCCCGGCATCCTCATCCACGCCTCGGACATGGCCACGCTCTCGCGATTTGAATTTCTGCAGGCTCAATTCGACGCAATGTGTTCGGATCTCAATCAGCTCCCGGTGGCCTATGCCTCGGCGGCGTCGGCCGCGCTACCATTGGTCCTGAGCCCCATTACGTTCAAGAACTATGCGGGCCAATGCGGATACGAGCCGCCGCAATGGCTCGTCGAAGCCAAAAAGTCCACGAGACCCATCCAACGACAACGCGCGCAAGAATTGCTGTCGTATCTCGACCCGGAGAAGCGGCCTCATATTCATTTGCTGGACGGCGGTCTCTCCGACAATATGGCTTTGAGGGGCATCGTGGAAGGGGTGGGAGTCTCAGGGGGCCTGGAAAATGTTCTTAAGCGCGCCGGAGTCAAGAACGTCCAGAAACTGGTCATCATCTCGGTTAATGCCGAAACCGCTCCGGATGTGAAGGAATATCGGAGCGATCATATTCCGGTCTTCTCGCGGGCCTTCAGTTCGCTCGTCGATATCCCGATTAACCGATATTCCACCGACACGCTGTTGCTCATGCGCTTTGCCGTTCAACTCTGGCGCAACGAGCTTCGCATCAGACCGCCCGATGCGGAAACCGCGTTTACCAAGGATGCAGAGATCTATTTCATCGACGTGAGCCTCAACGCGGTCGAGGATCTTGCGGAGCGGGAATCCCTCATGAATATTCCGACAACGCTGCGTTTGACTGACCAGCAAATCGATCGTCTGATCATGGCCTCCACCAGGCTGATCCGGAACGACCCGGAATTCCAACGGCTGATGAAGGATCTTGAAGTCAGTCCTTGAGGGTTCACCGAGGCCGGTGATTCTCACGGTAACGGCTGCAATGTGAAGACGTGGCAACGCCACGGAGCCAGATCCAGGTAGAGGCCGCGTGATTGCAGTTCATTCCCCTCCCGATCGTATTGTGCGTCGCTCAACAAGTCCTGAAACCGCCATTGCCGATCGGCAAGTTTGAGGTCAGCAAGCCGGACCTGACACTGACTCTGGTGGGGAGCATAATTCACTGCCGCCAGCAGCGGCTCTTCGCCGGCTGCCTGCCAGGCATAGGCTAGAAAACAATCCCAGGTCCAGTTGCCTTCCCAGGCCGGCACGCATTCGAGCAATTGCCAGGCCCCGGTACGGACGACCGGCTTGCGCAGCACGGCAAGCAGCCGGTCGTAGAACCGTTTCAGATGCCGATCGACCGGTTCCTCTGGTCCCCGGACCAGATGGGGCGAGATCCGTTTCTTCCGTCCCTCGAATTGCCCCTGATGAAAGAAGCGCAGCCCCGGCGACAGAAAGGTGATGACCGCCGCGGCCTCATGCACCTCCGGTGAAAAGGTCGCCGCCGCGCGCGGCTCGTCATGGTTTTCAAGAAAGCGCGCCAGCTTGTTCTGGTAGTCAAGCCCGGCGTGAAAATGCTCGCGCACGGGCCTGGCATGGCCCTCGCGCAGGCGGTCGTACAGCCGTTTGTCGTAGGCGTAATCGAAGCCCTGCTGTTGCATCGTCCATTCGAGGTCCCAGTAGACCTCGGCCATGAAGCAAAAGCCGGGAACACGTTCGCGCACGCGCCGGGTCGCCTCGGGCCAGAACAGCGGCGCCCGGCGCCCCCAGGTTCGTTCGAAGACGTCGGGCAGAACGAGCATGGCCATGTCGCAGCGCACCCCGTCGCACTGGGCGGCGATCTTCACCAGTTCACCGATCATTGCCTCCTGCGTGGCGGGATTGCTGTAGTCGAGCTGCAGCGTATCGGGCCAGCCGGCGAAGTACGGATCCCGACCATAGGCGAGCACACGTGGTCCCTGAGAGGTGTTGATGCGGCAATAGTTCTGCGGAGCCCTGACGAGATCCTGGTCGCTCCCCTGAACGAAGTACTCCAGGTGGTGCTCAACCCAGGGATGATCCGGCGCCATGTGGTTCGGCACAAAATCGAGCAGCAGGCGCAGGCCTCGCTGCTTCAGTCGCTCGCGCAGCCGCGCCAACGCCGCCGCGCCGCCGAGATTCTGATGAACCGTGTAGCCGGTGATCGCAAACCCGGACCCGCCGATGTCCTCTTCTCGCAAGTCCGGCAGGGTCTCCCGAAACTCCCTGCGCCATTCAGGATTGGCGCGCGACACGCGCTGCGCGGCTTTGCCGGTCTGCCACACGCTCAGGAACCAGATCCAGTCGAAGCCCAGTTGGGCCAGGCCATCCAGTTCGGCATCCGGGACATCGTCCAGCGTGACCGGCTTGCCCAGCTTGCGCGACAGCTCGGTCAGCCATACGCGCGAATTGATCTGATAGAGCGAAGGGTAGGCAGGCAAGGCCGTCATGGCTTCGCCTTTCCTTCCGGCGTGCCGCGGACGAAAGCCGCCACCTTGCCGGCTTCGAGCAGCTTTTTCGGATCCAACATGCCAAAGAGCTGAATGATCTTCGCCACCACGCCGGTCCACCCGGTCTGGTGGCTGGCACCGAGGCCGGCTCCGTTATCGCCATGGAAGTACTCGTAAAAGAGGATGTGATCGCGCCAGTGCGGATCGGATTGGAATTTGTCCGTTCCTCCATACACAGGCCGCCTACCTCGTTCATCGCGCAGGAACATGCGCGTCAGGCGATCGGCAATTTCCTTGCTGACCTCAAACAGGTTCATCATCTTGCCGGACCCGGTGGGGCATTCGATTTTGAAGTTGTCCCCGTAATAGAGAAAGTACGCCAGCAGCGCCCGGATGATCAGAGCATTGACCGGCATCCAGACCGGGCCCCGCCAGTTTGAGTTGCCTCCGAACATGCCGGTGTTCGATTCCGCCGGCAGGTAATCGACCCGATACTCCTGTCCGCCGGCGTAGAAGACATAGGGGTGTTGCTGGTGGAACTTGGAGAGCGAGCGGATGCCATAGGGGCTCAGGAACTCGTTCTCGTCCAGCATCTTCGACAAGATCCGGCGCAGCCGCTCCTCGTTGACGAGCGCAAAGATGCCGCGATTGGCCACACCCATATGGCCTGGTCCGGTCTTATGTATCGACTCTAACAGCTCAGGCATCTGCCGAGCGCGTTGCTGGAATTCGGTCACGACTTGCGGCACTCGCTCGCGCTGCCACGCCTCGACCACGCTCGTGGCGCATAACGGCAGGAGGCCCACCATCGAGCGCACTTTGAGTTTGGTGCCGCTTCCGTCCGGCAGGCGAAGCAGATCGTAATAAAAGCCGTCTTCTTCATCCCACATGCCGTCATCTCCGGGCCGATTCATGGCTGCGGCGATATAAAGGAAATGCTCGACAAACTTCCCCACCATGCCTTCATAGGTGCGGTCATGAGGGACAATTTCAACCGAGAGCTCCAGCATGTTCTGGGTAAACAGGGCCATCCAGGCCGTCCCATCCGCCTGTTCCAAATACCCTCCGGTGGGCAGGGGGGCGCTGCGGTCGAACACGCCGATGTTGTCGAGGCCGAGGAAGCCTCCTTCGAACACGTTCTTGCCGAACCGGTCCTTCCGGTTGACCCACCAGGTGAAATTGAGCAAGAGCTTGTTGAAGGCCGACTTCAGGAAATCAACGTCGGCCTCGCCCCGCAGGGCCAGTTCGGTGCGGTGGAGGAAGAGAGTCGCCCAGCT
>DATIBM010000012.1:0-2360 GCA_035457545.1 Nitrospiraceae bacterium | reverse complement strand
TGTCGGTCGCTTTCCAGAAAAAGCGTTGTGCGTCCTGCACCCATTCAAAATACGAGACGATCACGCCGCCTGAATTGGCCAAAATATCCGGGATGACAAAAATGCCCTTGTCTTGCACGATGCGATCCGCTTCCAACGTCGTCGGACCGTTCGCTCCCTCTGCCAGCACGCGGCAGTTGAGCCTGGCGGCGTTGTGTTGGGTGATCTGTTCGGACAGCGCAGCAGGAACGAGCACGGTGCATTTCAACTCGAGGAGTTCGGCGTTCGTCACGGGATCGCCACACTTGGTATCGGCCAGGGTCTGGCCACTGCCTCTGTAGGTCGACAGCAGTTTGGGGATGTCGAGACCTCGAGGGTTGTAGATGCCTCCGCTCACGTCGCTCACCGCAATGACCTTCGCTCCGGACTCGTGCATGATGCGGGCGGTATGTGAACCGACGTTGCCGAACCCCTGAATCGCCACCGTCGTGGTATCGACGGCGATCTGCAGATGGCGCAGGGCTTCCAGCGTCACGCACACGACTCCGCGTCCAGTCGCCTCTTCTCTACCGAGGCTTCCGCCGATCGAAAGCGGCTTCCCGGTCACCACCCCCGGGACGGCGTAGCCGACTTGCTGGCTATAGGTGTCCATGATCCAGGCCATGACTTGCGCGTCGGTCCCCACGTCCGGCGCCGGCACGTCCTTATCCGGTCCGACGAGCGGAAATATCTCCGAGGCATATCGGCGGGTCAGCCGTTGAAGTTCGGAACGGGAAAGAGTCTTGGGAGCGACAGCCACGCCTCCTTTGGCTCCCCCGTAGGGCAGGTCGGCGAGGGCGCATTTCCAAGTCATCCACATGGCAAGGGCGGCGACTTCTCCGAGATTGACGTCAGGATGATAGCGGATTCCTCCTTTTGAGGGTCCCCGAGACGAATCATGTTGAACCCGGTATCCGGTGTACACTTCGACATGGCCGTCATCCATGCGAATCGGAATGCTGACGACGAGAGATCGCTGAGGATATTTCAACCGCTCACGCAGATTGCAATCCAGGCCCATCAGTTCCGCAGCCTTGTCGAACTGTGCCACTGCCAGTCGGAATGTAGGCGTATCGAGTTCGTGCAGTGAAGACATGGCCGTCAGAGTTCTTGTGTCGCGGCCGCCACCGTCTCATTCTGTGTCATGCGGCCCTCGGACGACGTCGTCCATTCAAGGTGAAAGACCGTTGAAAAGGCTTTGGCGACCTGCTCGGCGACCAAGGGAAGGGGAACCTCCATCTCCAGCATGTCCGCCATCGAGGTCATACGGCAGCCCTCGAGTCCGCAGGGCACGATGCGGGAAAATGGAGCGAGGTCATTGTTCACATTCAATGCAAAACCATGCAAGGTAATTCCCCGATCAAGGCGAGCCCCGATGGAAGCAATTTTGACTTCGCGGTGTTGGCTTCGAGTCCAGACGCCAGGGGTCTTTTCCATCCGGTAACCCTGAATGTCCCAACAGCGTAAGGTTCGAATCAGTACCTCTTCGAGCAGGTGGACGTACGCCTTCACGCCCGGCGCATGGTGTGTCAGTGCAACAATGGGATAGGCGATCAATTGTCCAGGACCATGATAGGTGACCGATCCTCCTCGACTGACGGTCTCAACCGGAATATCAGATGAGATGCGTTCGGGTTTGATATGGCCGGGTTTGGTCCGACGCCCCGCCGTATAGACCGGAAGATGTTCCAGCAGAATCAGGGTATCGGATCGGGTTCCAGCCAGCCGCTCGGCATGGACGTGCTGCTGAAGGGCCCAGACAGCGGAAAAGCGCATCGGCTTTGCGAACGTGATGAGCACACCAGGGCGCGCAGGGGATGTGGC
Source organism: Nitrospiraceae bacterium (assembly GCA_035457545.1). GTDB lineage: Bacteria > Nitrospirota > Nitrospiria > Nitrospirales > Nitrospiraceae > Nitrospira_G. Next base: position 518 of record DATIBM010000012.1, on the reverse strand, counting down.
GGATGAGGCGTGGGGAGGCATGGGCTCCAGGGTGATCGCTTCTGCTCTCACTGCGCCGCCTTGAGCGCCGCCGGTTTCGGCAGTTGAAGGGTCGCCGGACCGCTTTTCCCGTGGAGCGTCAGCTGGACCGTGGGTTGATCTCCGGAATGAAGCAGCGCGTGCCAGAAGTCTCCCATGTTGAACACCTGATGCTGCTCCACGGCGGTGATGATGTCGCCGTTTTGGAGTCCGCCGAGTCCCGCCGGTTTCGCGGAGTCAACCTGCAATGCCAAGACGCCGCGATCACCTTCCAGGCCGAAGCTCGCGATGATGCTCGGTGTGATCGTGACCGGTGTAAATCCCAAATCAGGTCTGTAGATGGATCCTCGGACCATCATCGATTGAATGTGCGGAAAGATCGCTTCCATAGAGAGGGCATAACTAATCGCCTGTGCAGAAGGGGCGATGATCACATTGATGCCCACCACTCGGCCGGACAAATCAACCAGGGGGCCTCCGCTGTTGCCCGGATTGATTGC
>DATIBM010000011.1:0-5972 GCA_035457545.1 Nitrospiraceae bacterium | reverse complement strand
AGCGGGATGCGACGCGAGCGACTTGCCGCGGGCATCGACATGGAACGCGGACAAGCGCCGCAAATCGTCTCGCGACTCACCGGCTCCGGCATCCGACCCAGCTCGAAGGGCCGGCGCATCACAGATTCCGGAGCCAGGCCGATGGTGATCGACGGGCCCTTTGCCGAAACGAAAGAGCTGATCGGAAGCGGTCCGCTCATCCGGGCACGGTCGAGAGACAAGGAGGAGCGATGACGGACAACGCGAGAGTGGCGGAGATCGCCCCAGATCATTATGCGATCTCGATCTACGTTCCGGAATTCAACCTGCGGTTCAATCACTTTCTCATCAAGGACGACGAGCCGCTCCTGTTTCACGCGGGGATGAAGCAGATGTTCCCGCTGGTGCGCGAGGCTGTGGCGCGGGTCATCGATCCTGCCACAGTGCGATGGATCTCGTTCAGCCATTTCGAAGCCGACGAATGCGGAGCGCTGAACGATTGGCTGGCCATGGCGCCTCGCGCCGAACCGCTGTGCGGCCTGGTCGGGGCGCTCGTGAGCGTGAATGATTTCGCGGTTCGCCGGGCGCGGGTGATTGCACATAACGAGATACTCAAGACCGGCCGATACCGTTTCCGATTCCGGCAGACGCCGCATGTGCCGCACAACTGGGAGGCCGGCCTTCTGTTCGAAGAGGTCACGAGCACCTTGCTCTGCTCCGATCTCTTCACCCATGAAGGAGACGTCGAGGCGCTCACCGAGTCCGACGTGGTCGGTCGCGCCCGGCGATCGTTGATCGTGGGCCAGAAAGGCCCATTCGCCCACGCCTATCCCTACACGCCGTTGACCGACTCCATCCTCCACGGACTGGCCGATCTCCGGCCGAAGCAACTGGCGCTCATGCACGGATCGGCATTCGTAGGAGACGGCGCGCTGGCGCTCCGCGACTTGGCGAACGCCATGCGGGACGTTCTGGGGACCGGCCCGGAACCTCCTTCACCATGAGCCTCGGCTTCCCGTTCCGCAGCCGGCGAGCCAAGCGACTCACCAGGGCCACAATGGCGAGGCCGAGTCGATGCCATGCGGCAGTCGGTGGACCAGAAAGAGGACGGGCAGCGTTCTGCTGAAGCACACCTGCCGCATGGACCTGCTGGGAACCGGGAGCCGCGTCTCTCATGATCCAGCGCCTCCTGTCGATTGTGCGCTTCCCGTTCGACAAATAGATGAACCCCCCGGACAGGGGGCGAAGACCGGGCAGGAGATGCGACGATGCGCTCCATGATCGTCGTCAAGGCCACCAAGAAATCGGAAGCCGGCGTTCTCCCACAGGAGCATGGGATCGCCGCGGCGACCTCTCATGAAGAGCTCAAAACGGCCGAAGTGCGGCGGCTGTTTGAGCCGGATGATTTCGGGCCCGGCGAAGCCTTGAACAGTTTCGTGAATTGGAAATCGGCGAAAGAAGCCCTGATCACGACGGATCAATTGCTTATCAACCTGTGGACGACGCTGGAAAGGAGGCCGGCATGGCGACAAAGAACAACCCCGTTCCTGCTGGGTATCACAGCCTGACTCCCATGTTGACGGTGCCAGAAGTGGACAAGGCGCTGGACTATTACGAACGCGCCCTCGGGGCCGAGGAACGAAGCCGGTTTCTGGGACTGGATGGAAAGAGCATCATGCACGCGGAACTCAGAATCGGCGATTCCGTCGTCATGCTCGGAGGTGAGCAGCCGGAGAAGGGCTGTCGCAGCCCGCAAACGCTCGGAGGCACGCCCGTTTCTCTGTACCTCTATGTCGAGGACGCGGATCAAGCCTTCCATCGAGCCACCTCTGCCGGCGCCAGGGTTGCCATGCCGGTCGGGGAGATGTTCTGGGGCGACCGATGCGGGACGTTCGTGGATCCGTTCGGCCACCAATGGACCGTGGCAACCCGTAAAGCGGACCTCTCGCAAGAGGACATTCAGAAGCGAGGCGAGGCCTTCTTCGCCCAAATGGCCAAGAAATAAGGTAGCGGCGCGAAGTCAGGCAGGCCGAACCGCGATGACTGCGGGACCGCTCGACCGAAAAGGTCAATGAGTCCGTATCTACCGGGGATGATGAACCGTGAGGAGAGTCCACCGTCATCTTTGGGCTCCAACGGTCGTGGAGCGAAGAGGTGGACGGCAGCATCTGGATGATGGTCTACGGAGCCATGGAGGAAGTGAGAGAAGGCTCCGCACGAGGAACTGCGTCTGAAGGCTGATACGCGAAAGGACCCGGCCATGAAACCACGCATTTCCGTCATTACCATCGGCGTCGATGATCTGGACAGGTCCTTGCGTTTCTATCGCGACGGTCTGGGATTGAAGACAGAGGGTATCATCGGAACGGAGTTCGAGCACGGCGCCGTGGTCTTCTTTGATTTGGAGGCCGGACTGAAGCTTGCGCTCTGGCCGCGCCAGAGTCTGGCGCGCGACTCCGGGCTTTCCTTGGAGAAGCCCAGCGCCACTGAGTTCTCGCTCGGACATAACGTCTCATCCAAGAAGGAAGTGGACACTGTCATGGCACAGGCGCGCCGGGCCGGAGCATTCATCGTCAAGCCGGCTCAAGAAACCTTCTGGGGCGGCTATGCGGGCTATTTCCAGGACCCCGACCGGCACTTGTGGGAGATCGCCTGGAATCCTGCGTGGGAGACGGCAGAATAGCCATCGTCGTGCGCGCCAGAGCCTGGCGAATCCAACGCCACACGAAGGAGTCTGAAATGATCCGGCGAATCTTCGTCAATCTCCCCGGGAAAGCTCTCGACAAGCCGAGGGCGTCCTTCAAGGCGATCGGGTTCTCGTTCAACCCGCAGCTTACGGACAAGACCGCGGCCCTCATGGTCATGAGCGACGATATCCACGCAATGCTGCCGGCGCATAACACAGCGAAGGAGTTTGCGAAAAAGCGGATCGCCGACGCCCACGACGACCGCTGTGAGCCGACCAGTCATGGAGGACAACATGCACGACACAAGTCATGTGCCGACTATTTCGAGGGTCGATTCGCGTCCACGACAACGGATGCGCGTGTTGGACACAGGCATGAGCTATGTGGATATCGGAGAAGGCGACCCGATTGTATTCCTTCATGGCACTCCGACATCCTCCTATCTGTGGCGTCACATCATTCCACATGTCGCGGGAGACAAGAGAACGGCCGCGTGCCGCCATTCACCGAGAGGAATGGAGTGCGCTCCGCCTGCGCCACGACAACCATTTGATCCGACCGTGCGTCCCGCTCATGCTCGCGAGCAGGCGGCGGCGTCGCTGACACGAGCGGAAAGGAGGTTGCATGAACGTATCTCAGATTACCGTGACCCCCGATCCCTATGCCCCGTTTCGTCTGTCTCAGGGCTTTCGAGCCGGTGATCTTCTCTTCATTTCCGGGCAAGCCGCGATCGATGACCAGGGAAAGATCGTGGGGGGTGGAGACTTCGATGCGCAGGCGGCACAGGCCTTCCGAAACCTGGAACGGGTTCTCCGGGCGGGCGGATCGAGCCTCGCAAACGTGATCAAGGTCACGATTTTTCTCCGCAACATGTCGAACTTTCCAAAGATCGTCGAGCTTCGTGGCCGCTACTTCACGCCGCCATACCCGGCGGATACGATCGTCGAAGTGTCGTCGCTGTACTCTCCCGATGCGCTGATCGAAATCGAAGCGATTGCCGTGGCTGATGCCGCAATCGAGCGGCCATGACAGAGGGCCACGGGGACGGTCGAGCTCACGCATGAGCCACGTCCTCGGTCGTGCCGAAGGGACTCATAACCATCGCCGGCCGGTCATCCTTGCCCGCGTGATGCTCACTCTGATCGAGTTCCAGATCGCCCCCCGACCTCGGTGGGTCTTCAGGTAGCGCCGTCCCGCTGTCTGTCGGCCGGTGGTGAGGTCGCCAGGCGTCCAACGCCGGCGGGAGGAAACTTGAAATACGATTATAGTTTCCGTAGTATTGGCGTATCGACCATGGGATCCCGCAAGCCTTCCATCGCGCCGTCCGGTCCGTCGGTCGCCCAACGCGTGGTCGCCGCCGCCCGGCACCAGTTCATGCGCCACGGGTTTCGCCACGTCACGATGGACGAGCTGGCGTCGGAGCTCGGCATGAGCAAGAAGACGCTGTACGCCTGCTTTCCGAGCAAAGTCGCGCTCCTGGAGGCGGTGCTCCTGGACAAGTTCCGGAGCGTCGAGGCGGATCTCGACGGCATCACATCCGACTGTTCCTCCGACGTGTTGAGCGCGTTGCACCGGCTCCTCGCCTGCATGCAGCGGCACACGGAAGAGATTCAGCCGCCGTTCGTGCGCGACATGCGACGGGAGTCGCCGGAGCTGTTCAAGATCGTGGAGAACCGGCGCCGGGACGTGATTCAACGCCATTTCGGCAAGATCCTCGGCGAAGGGCGTAGGGCCGGCATTATCAGAAAGGACATACCGGCCACCCTGATCATGGAGATTCTGCTGGGCGCCGTGCAGGCCATTATGAATCCGCCGAAGATGGCCGAACTCGCGCTCACCCCGAAGACCGGCTATGCCACGATCATGAAGGTCGTTCTTGAGGGTGTGATGACCGAGGCGGGGAGGCCCAAACTATGACCGGCTGTGAGCCGTCATATCGACGCCTCGTCTGCCGCATGGCGGTCCCGCTGGCATGGATGGCGCTGGCGGCCGGTTGCGGCAACTCGGACCCCAACCTTGTCCAGGGCTACGTCGAAGGAGAATATGTGTATGTGGCTTCTCCCCTCCCCGGCGCGCTGGAATCCTTGTCGGTCCAACGAGGTACGCAGGTGAAGGAGGGCGATCCCTTGTTCGCGCTGGACAGCGCGGCGGAGCAAGCGGCCAGGGATGAAGCGGAGCGCAGGCTCGCGCAGGCCAAGGCGAATTTGGAGGACGCGAAGAAGGGCAAGAGGCCCACGGAAATTGAAGCGATCAAGGCGCAACTGAAGCAAGCGCGGACGGCGCTGAAGCTGGCGGAAAGCGAGTTTGCCCGGCACGAGGCGCTGATGAGCGTCCCCGGCGCGACGGCGGAGATGGAGTTTGACCGGGCCCGCTCCATGCGGGACCAGCAACGCCAGCGGGTGGCGCAGCTTGAAGCCGACCTGACAACGGCGCGGCTCGGCTCGCGCAGCGACCTGGTGATCGCGGCCGAAGCCGAAGTGCGCGCGCGGGAAGCGGCGCTGGCCAAGGCGGAATGGGACCTCTCGCAGAAGCGTCAACGAGCCCCGAAGGCGGGCTTGGTGTTTGACACGCTGTATCGCGAAGGAGAATGGGTGGCCGCGGGGCGGCCGGTCGTCGCGCTGCTGCCGCCGCAGAACGTCAAGGTCCGCGCCTTTGTCCCCCAGGCTAGGATTGGAACGATTCATCTCGGCGATCAGGTGGCGGTCAGCATGGACAGCGTGGCCCAGCCGTTGATCGGCACCGTGAGCTTTATTTCGCCTCGGGTGGAATACACCCCGCCGGTCATTTATAGCCGGGAGAGCCGGGATAAGCTCGTCTTCATGATTGAAGCCACCTTCGATCCAGAGGTCGCGGCCAATTTGCATCCGGGACAGCCGGTGGATGTCCGAGTCGGTATCTAGCAGAATGTTGAAAAAGCCCGCCAGCTTTGTTCTCGCCACGCTCGGAGGCTCGACGTACAAGGCAAAAGTACGCCTCGCCACCTCGCTTGCTGCGGCCGCGCTGGACGGGCTTTTTGAACATTCTGCGGGAATTTCTGATCTAGTCTGTGACACCCGGTAGTCCTAAGTTTTCAGGAAGTCAGAATAGTTTTTCACCGTGGATCAGGTAGACGATGACAAACGATCTTGCCATCAACGTGCGCGGGATGACGAAGCGATTCGGCGTGCTGACCGCCGTGGACCATATCGACCTGGACGTTCGCCAGGGAGAGATCTGCGGGTTTCTCGGTCCGAACGGCAGCGGGAAGACGACGTTCATCCGCATGCTCTGCGGGCTCCTCCGCCCGGACGAGGGCAGCGGCACCTG
>DATIBM010000010.1:0-3395 GCA_035457545.1 Nitrospiraceae bacterium | reverse complement strand
CGGATTAGATACTTCTGTATCTGAACGGGACCCTGGCCGGCATCATCGGATACAGCGAGGAGCCCAAGGCGTCCGTGCCGCCGAGAGCGGAGAACTCCCGACTCACCCCTCTTTGTTCTTCCTGATCAAGCGCTTAGCAATACTCCAATTCAAGCCAGTCATGCGTAGCTCCTCTGCGAGGTATGTGTGATGCATTTCGATCGCAGCAAGAAGCCGAACAGGCCGATGAGCACGGCGCTCGGCTGCAACGTACGGTCTGGCCTCATCGCACTCACCCCATATGCAGGAGGAATTCAACATGAATGAGCAGATGACCAGCTTGCCCTCAAACATGGAGGGACGAGTTCCCCCGTTGCCTGATCCTTTGCCGCCTTTTCCGGAGCCGCCGTCATTTCAGCCTTCGCCACTGCCTCAACCCTTTCCACAACCGATTCCATGGCCTCAGCCGTGGCCTCCTAAAATTCGCAGCCTGCGATGTGGCTGCTATCTGATGAACTACAAGCCCAACGGGAGTCTCTTCGTGACGTACGACGGCACATTGCGCGTCGAATGTCACAATAACGGACGAACCGCCAGCGGCGATCTGTACCAGCGTCGGGTGATTTGGCTGCCGATCCCGGGGTTCCCGCCTCAGCCTCCCAAACCGATCCTGCTATCCGGACCCAATCCAGGGGCAGGAATCCCCATACTTAGCCGTGGCAACTACCGCTACTATCTGCGCGTCACGCAGATCCTTGAGTACTTCACGTTCGGGAACAGTTTTACGTTGGGCTTCGAGATGTGGCGTTTCACGAAAAACAGCGGCGGCTGGAGCACGGGAGGGATCTGGACGAACGAAGGTGCGTTCAGCGCGGTGATGACCTGGCAAGCCGCGCCGGCAGGATACCCGTCAAGCGGAGACTACCTGGCGGGCGATGTCAAGAATAGCAGCGGCACAGTCATAGGCAGGCTGACGATGGGCTGGGTCTCGCCATACCTGCGCAAGGCCACGGTCGAGATCGATCGCGTCAACCAGTCTGAGGCGGCGATGCACAATGGCGCAGGCGTAGACTGGAGAGCCATAGGCGATGGGATCGGGTGGGATATCACCGTGGACGAGAGTGACACCAATGTCGTCGAGCCGAGCGGCGAATTTTGGTCCGATGCTGAGTGCCATGCCGAGATGCTGGCTCGCCGCGATGCGTCCAACCTCGATACAGAATGGCGATACCACGTGCTGTGCGTGCGGGGGCTGGATTCCACTTCGCGAGGAATCATGTACGACGCCTATGGCGGCGACTCAAACAATGTGCCGCGCGAAGGATGCGCCATCGCGTCCCATTGGGTCATCCCCAATACAGCAGAGTGGGGGTTGGTTCGAGGCCTGCGTTTTGGAACGGCATTGTCGCCCTACTTCCGCACGGCGGTTCATGAAACCGGACACGCGATGGGCCTGTACCACAATACGGCGGACAACGGATTCATGAACACGACCAACGTGATCGCCGACAATTCCCTCGCGCCGGGGAGTCCGGCGTTTCCGAACAACATTCAATGGAGCTACAACGCGGAAGACGCGAAGCGTCTCCGACACATGCCGGATATCTATGTGCGTCCCGGCGGGACCCCTTTCGGCACCTCCTACGCATCGACGCCAATCAGCCCCACCGACCTTGAGATAGACATGAAGGGCCTGAGCCTGAACGTGACGCCGCTGATCGGGGCGGTGCCGCTGGGCGCGCCCGTGCGGCTCACCCTCGAACTGGCCAATACCACGACCGAACCCCTCCCTGCCCCGACCACGCTGAGCATGAAGAGCGGTCTGGTGAGGGGCAAGGTGATCGATCCTGCCGGCGCCGTGAGGACCTTTTCACCGATCATCCTCTGTGTCGAGGATCATCCGGTGGCTCCGTTGAACCCGAAGGACAGAATCCGTCACTCCGTGACAGTGCTGCGCGGCGCCCAGGGAGCGTTGTTTCCCATGCCCGGGGCGTATCGGATCATCGTTGAAGTCCACTGGGACAGTGGCGGCATCGAAGCCGTCGTCACGGGCGAGACGAACGTGATGGTCACGCCCGCGGTCGACGACGCCCATGCCCAAGCCGCGCTGAAGATCCTCTCCACACCCGATACGCTCCTCACTCTGGTGCTGGGAGGGGATCATCTCGTCGATGGCATTGAGGCAATTCAGACGGCGATCAAGAACCCCGTGCTGCGCCCGCATTACGCGTACATCGAAGCCAAAAGGCTGGCCGAGCGGTTCGGCAAACGGAAAGCCAATCTCAAGGCGGCCGCCGAATTGATTGACGATGCGACCGTCATGACGCCGGCGGAGATCAAGCGAGCGGCCCGATTGGTCAAGGACGAAGGGGCGGACAGTGTTCCTGGAAAGACCCTGGCCAAGAAACTCAAGCACAAGGCGGGTATACTGAAGGTCGGCCATGATGTTCGCGAGCTGGTGGATTCGCTATAGCCACAGGCGCAAAGGAGGCCTATGGGCCTTGGGTCTCTTGGTGATCATCATCCCCGGCGTGGGTTGCGCCTCCGCGCCGGGGGACAGGCGGGGTGAAACCATGCCGGAGCCGGTCCCACCACTGATAGGACATTGGGAGAAGATGACCCATTCCGCTTGCAGCGAGAGGTATCCTGACCGGATTCAGTTCCTGGAGGGCCGATCCTATTCCGGACACAAGGCCTCCCCCGGCACCTTTGCGTGGTGGGACGTGGGCACCTACGAGATCACCGGTCCGGGGCACATCAACATCTCGACCGCGAACGACGCCATCATCACCTACCGGTTTGATCTTTCAGAGGATGTCCTGGCATTTCGAGATCCGGACGGGTGCGAGTTCAAATATCGCAAGGTCGGCTAATCCGGCTCAGTGACGTCGCCGGCGAGTGAGCCTTGAGACCGGACTCCGCCCCTCTCTTGGCAGGAGGCGGGTCGCCCACCGAGACTAGCGCCCGACCAGCCTCATGATCGTGATCCTCTCCGGGACGCGGAATGGCCCATCCGGATTCGCAGAGCGGCGCCTCGGCTTCCGATCTTCCTCCTTCCCGGAGCCCGATTCTGTTACCTGCATTGCCGGCCCGGATTGCGGCAAACGTTTCGCCATTCTGACCCAGCCGTTGCTGCTGGGCCAGTCGTCGCAGTGCGACGTGTTCAGTGACGATCCCGAGGTCGCCGAGCGGCATGCTCGGTTCTGGGCGGATGGCCTCCATGCCCGCTGCCAACCGGTTGAGACAGGGGTCGTCTTCGTCGATGGACATCGGATTCAGGAGGCGCTGCTGCTCCCGCAGCAGCAGATTCGGATCGGCCGGTCCGTCTGGCGATGCGGAGACGGCCGCGCCCAAACCGGCACGCGCTTCGACGGCTGGCTCGACGACCTCAGCGGCCGCATCAGCTCCGTCGCGGG
>DATIBM010000009.1:0-9763 GCA_035457545.1 Nitrospiraceae bacterium | reverse complement strand
GAGGGACGGTCCTATGCGTCGAACGGTCTCGATCATCGCATTATTGGGTGCCTTGGGAGCCGGTGTCTGGTTTCTCTTGCTGTCGAATGATTCCCCTACGGTCATCCGGTACAAGACGGCCGTGCTCGAACGGGGGGCCGTTGTGTCGGTCGTCAATGCGACCGGGACCGTCAACCCCGTCGTTGCGGTTCAAGTTGGAACCCAGGTCTCGGGCATGATCAAGAGCCTCAATGCGGACTTCAACTCGGTCGTCAAGGCGGGCGATGTGATCGCGCAAATCGATCCGGCCCCCTTTCAGGCCAGGCGGGATCAGACCGCCGGTAATGTGGGGATGGCGCGGGCGGCGGTCTCCAAGGCGCGGGTGGACCTCACGCAACGGACGCGCGAGCTGGAGCGGATGAAGGGATTGCTCGCCCAACAATTCGTGTCGCAGAACGACGTCGATATGGCCCTGACGGCGCACGAAAACGCCCAGGCTCAGCTCAAGCTGGCCGAAGCCCAACTGAAACAGGCGGAGGCCACGCTGGATGCGGCCGAGCTCGATTTGAAGTATACGACCATTCGTTCGCCAGTGAACGGTATCGTGATCGCCCGCAACGTCGAGGTGGGCCAGACGGTCGCTGCAAGCTTCGCCACCCCCAACCTGTTTTTGATCGCCTTGGACTTGACCCAGATGCAGGTGGATACGAATGTCAGCGAAGCCGATATCGGAGGAATTGCCGAGAGAAAAGAGGCGGTCTTCACGGTGGACGCCTATCCGGGGGAGTTGTTCCGCGGCAAGATTCGGCAGGTGCGCAATGCGCCGATCAACGTCCAGAACGTGGTCACCTACAATGTGGTGGTGGGGGTCGAAAACCATGATTTGCGGTTGAAGCCGGGAATGACCGCCAATGTGTCGATTGTCGTGGCGCAGCGGGATCAGGTCCTCAAGGTGCCCAACGCCGCGCTACGGTTCGTGCCGCCCGCCGTTCCGCTGGGAGGCGGGGGGATCGGCGCCGCGACGGCGGCGCCGAAGGCTGATATCACCACGGAAGAGAGGGGAAAAACGCTATGGCGGCTCGGCAGCGGAGACCGGCCGGAACCGGTCCCGATTCAGACCGGGCTTTCGGACGGCCTGTTCACGGAGATCGCCGGGCCCACGCTGCAGGAAGGGGACCGCGTCATCATCGGACTGGAGTCACCGAGGTCGGAACAGAAGACGACCAATATGCCGCCAGGCTTCGGTTCGGCACAGCGGCGTTCGGGGCGGGATCGAAACCTGTAGGGACCGGCCTGTCCGTGATCGCTCATGGGAGATCTCATCGACTGCCGGGATGTCTGGAAAATCTACCGGGTTGGAGCTGCAGAGGTGCCGGCGCTTCGGGGGGTCACCCTTCGGGTGCAACAGGGGGAATTCATCGCGATCCTCGGCTCCTCCGGATCGGGCAAATCGACCCTCATGTATATCCTGGGCTGTCTGGACCGGCCGACCAGCGGGACGTACCTGCTTGAGGGACGGGATATCGGAGCTGCTTCGGCCGATGAGCTGGCCGAGATCCGGAATCGGAAGATCGGATTCGTCTTCCAAAGCTTCAACCTGATCCCTCGCACGAGCGCCTTGGAAAATGCCCAGCTTCCGCTGTTCTATCGCGGCTTGACGCGTGGCGAGCAGCGGGCGCGGGCGTCGGCAGCGCTCGCCCGCGTCGGGCTTTCGGGCCGCGAATCGCATTACCCTACTCAACTGTCAGGAGGACAGCAACAGCGAGTGGCGATCGCCAGGGCGCTGGTTTCGGCTCCGTCGATTCTCCTGGCGGATGAGCCCACTGGAAACCTGGATACGGAGTCCAGTCGAGACATCATGCGCATCCTCCAGGGCCTGAACCGTGATGAAGGCATCACGGTCATTCTCGTGACCCATGAAGCCGACATCGCGGCCCATGCATCCCGACAACTGACGATGAAAGACGGTGAAATCGTGAGCGACCGGGCCGTTTCGCCGGCTATCCTCTCTGCCCCGTCATGTACGCCTTCCTCCACCTGACCATCGCGACCGCCTTTCGCGTCATCGCGCGCAACCGGCTCCGCGCCGCCCTCACGATGCTGGGCATTATCATCGGGGTGGCGGCCGTGATCGCCATGGTCAGCATCAGCCAGGGAGCCCGCGCCCTCGTTCAGGCGCAAATCGCCACGATCGGCACCAACGTCATCATCGTGCTCCCGGGCGCCACCACCGTGGGCGGTGTGAGAGCCGGGCAGGGGGCCGCCGTGACGCTCACGGTCGCGGATGCGCTGGACCTGAAGAAGAAGGTGCCGCTGCTGCTGGATACCGGCTGGGCCAAGCGGGATGTGTTGCAGATCGTCAGCGGCAACAGGAACTGGAATGGACCGGTCAACGGGATCTCCCCGTCGTATTTGGTGATCCGCGATTGGTCCTTTGCGGGCGGCGGTCCCTTCACGCAGGCGGATATGGATACGGCGGCGCGCGTGGCCCTGCTTGGGCGCACCGTGGTCGAGAACCTGTTCGAACCGGGCGAAGATCCGGTGGGCGCGACCATTCGCATCAGGAATGTGCCGTTCACGGTCGTCGGCGTCTTGGCCCCCAAGGGCCAATCAGCCCAGGGGTCGGATCAGGACGACATCGTCTTCATTCCCTTCACCACGGCGGAGCGGAAGGTCGTCGGCACCTCGTTTCTCGGGTCGGTCGGGGCGCTCTTCGCTTCCACCATCAGGCCGGAGGATCTGCCTGATGCCGTCGAGCGGATCAGGGAGGTGTTGCGGGGGCGCCACCGGCTGCAGCCAGACCAACCGGATGATTTCACCATCCGCACCCAGGTGGATATCGGTAAAGTCCAGGAGGGCGTTACCGTGACCATTACCAACCTCCTGTTCGCCGTGGCCTCGATCTCGCTCGTGGTCGGCGGCATCGGCATCATGAACATTCTGCTGGTCTCGGTGACCGAACGGACCAGAGAGATCGGCGTCCGGATGGCCGTCGGTGCCAAACGATGGCAAATTCTCTTTCAATTCCTGATCGAAGCGATCACGCTGAGCCTGTTCGGAGGAGCGGCCGGGATCCTGCTCGGCGTGCTGGCCTCGAAGCTCGCTACGGCCTTGGCCGGATGGCCAACGGTCATCTCGGGCGCATCGATTCTGGTCGCCTTCTGTTTCTCCGCCGCGGTCGGGCTCTTGTTCGGCCTCTATCCAGCCAACAAGGCCTCACGACTGGACCCCATCGAGGCGCTTCGCTACGAATAGATCGGTCGGCTGGGTTACTGCCTGTTCAGGTGCTCGGAGGGCGGGGGTGAGGGTAGGCTGCGTTGGCTCGTTGGGGTCGAATCAAACAAGGGGGCACAGGCCTGTGCGGCGGAGATCGTCACCAGAATCGTCGCGATCAGTTCAAAGAACCCGCCCATTGGTGTCGCTCCTTCCGTCGCGTCCTGTCCTAACCGTAGCCGCCATCCAGGTTGGGCAGTAGACCACAAGGAAGTAACTCCGAAGCTGGGCAGCAAACCGGCCCAAAGGCAGGGGGCAAGACCACTACAGGTGAGAGTGAATCAAGTGGCAAGGGGCCGATCCAACAACGACAGCGTCACCTCGATTCGCGGCTGGTCCTTATCCTGCCGCTTGTACAGGTGGATTTCCGTGATCCGGTTGTCGTTGAGCCCCAATCCCGCGCAGAGCGCATCCTGTGCGATCTTGAGGCCGCTATCCACGTCCCGCCGCAGCGCCGAGCTGAAACAAAATCGGATCGTGAGCGACAGGGAGGCCGACTGGACCCTGTCCAAGAAGGAGGCTCGCCGGGGAAAGCGGGCGAGTCCGACCGCTACCAATTGGGCGACCTCGGCTTTGTACGTGCGGCCGGCGGCAGTCAACACGCGGCGGCCGTTGACCGTCGCATATTGGTGATTGATGCTGGGGGGGATGGGGAGGATCGCTTCCAAACAGGTGTCGGAGATGCGAGGGTACGGATAAGGGACCGGTGGAGTCGATGCCGGTTGTCTTTTCTTGACTTGGAACGGAAGGGCTTTTCGACGAGACTCAGATCTGGCGGACGAGACTGGGACAGGCCCAACGAGAGGGAGCACGGGAGCCGACGAAACGGCGGGGCTGCTGCGATAGGATACGACGCGTACAGCGACGGGGTATCGAGTCTGTTTGCGGGTCACGAGAGGAAGACGGGACGGCCGAGGCTTACAACAGGTTCAGGATCTTGCCGATGTTTTGCTCGTAGTGATCTTCGGTTTTGCTGATGTAGCGGCGCCAGTCCGAGGGATTCCAGAGCTCGATCCGGTGATACATGCCGACCAGGACCACTTCTTGATCTTCATCCAGCGGGATCAGCTTGCGCAGACGGCCGGGGATCAGCACGCGCCCGGTCTTATCGAGATCGGAATTGCCGGCTTCCGACACGATAAAGTGCATGAACAGGCGGCTTTGATCTTCATCCAATTTGCTCTGCATACGGCCGAGCACGCGCTCCCACTCGGGAGCGGTGTAGATCCACAGGGATTGCTCCGGACCCTTGAGGAACACCACGCCTCTGGCTTCCGCCTCGATTTGCTCTCGAATGGGTGAAGGCATGATAAAGCGGCCCTTCTCATCCACCTTGCAGAGGTACTCTCCGGCAAAGTACGACTGGCCTCGCTTCTCTTCTCTCAGATTGCCAAGATCCATCGTCGTTCGATACCTGAAACCGGAACCGGCGTTGCTCGGATGATGGTGACGACCGCCCGTGTGGTGAAACGGGCTTGGAAGGTTCGCTGATGGGGCCATCGTAGGAGGACGAGGCCATCTTGTCAAGCCACTTTGCAAAGCAGAAGGAGAGAAAAGGGGAAACCGGGTGCTACAAGGTTCGGGCCAGCGTCACGACGTACACCTCGGCGCCGCCGGCCTTGCGCAAGGTTTTGGCACATTCGTTGACCGTCGTGCCGGTTGTGAAAACATCATCGACCAACAGCACGCGCCGGCCGGAGATTCGCTCCGGCCTGGCCACCGCGAAGGTCCGGCGAAGATTTTTGAGCCGAGCCCTGCGGGGGAGCGCCGTCTGGGGCGTGGTCTGCCGGATACGAACGAGGCTGGACCAGTCCAGGGGTTTGCCGATGGCGCGGGCGATGGCATCCGCCAGCAGCAGGGACTGGTTGTACTCCCGCTCCAGCAGGCGATGGGGAGCCAGAGGGACAGGCACGACCAGGTCAAGGTCTGGAAAAGCCGGAAGGTGGTCGCACATCAAACGGCCCAAGACCGATCCCAGGACCATCTTGTTTTTGTACTTGAGGAAATGAACCAGGTCCCGAAGCGGGGATTCGTACGGGAAAAGCGACCAGGCGCGGGTATAGGAGGGCTTTCGGCGGCGGCAGGTTGCGCAGGTATGGTCGGGACTATAGGTCAGGGCGACCGGCGAGGCGAACGGGAACCCGCAGCGAGGACAGCGAGGTTGCGGCAGCGGCGCGATCCGTGCCCAACAGGAGCGGCAGACGAACGGCAGGGGGTCATCGGTCAAGCCGGTCCCACAGGCGCCGCACGACATGGGCAGGATATGATTGAGGATGCGCCGCCCCATGGCTCCCAGCCGCGCCGGCCATGACCGTGGAGCCATCGAACTCACCGTCAGGCTGAAAGGTGCAACCGGCATGGCGGATATGCTATACGAGCCCGCTTCTCCATGTCGATCCGGACCGACATCGTGCAATTACGCGCCGTGAGCAAGATCTACGATCGGGGGCCTGTGCCGGTCCACGCCTTGCGCGGCGTGACGCTGTCCGTGGGGGCCGGAGAGTTTCTTGCGCTGACCGGTCCCAGCGGTTGCGGCAAGAGCACCCTGTTGAATCTGGTGGCCGGGCTCGACCGGCCGACCTCCGGCGACATTATTCTGGATGGGCAACCGACCGGAGGCTGGTCTTCCCTGCAATGGACCAGAGCAAGACGGGATCTGATCGGGATCGTGTTTCAAGCCTTTCACCTCTTGCCGGCCTTGACGGCCGAAGAAAACGTGGCGATGCCGCTGTTGCTGAGCGGCTCTATGCGCCGCAGCCTGTCGTCCCGTGTGGCGGAATGTCTGGACCTGGTCGGCCTTCGCGAGAGGGCCAAGCACAGGCCGAGTGAGCTGTCCGGCGGAGAACAGCAGCGGGTCGCCATTGCGCGGGGGGTCGTGCACAGGCCGAGACTCCTCATCGCGGACGAGCCGACCGGCAACCTGGATTCACGAACGGCCGCGGAGATCCTGGCGCTCTTGAGAAGCTTGCCGCGCCAACTCGGCTGCACTATTATGCTGGCCACGCACAGTGATGCGGCGGCCAGGCAGGCCGATCGCCTCTGCCGGATGAAGGACGGGTTGCTTCACGACCACCCCCCAAAGACGCTGCCACAGGACACCGCTTGACTCCTGACTTATCGACCACCATCGCGGGAGTTCGCTTTCCCTCCTGCTTCATGAACGCCGCCGGGGCGCTCTGCGTCACGCGCGAAGAATTGGAGCGGTTGGGCCGGTCTCGCGCCGGCGCCATCGTCACCAAATCGATGACCGTGGAAGCCAGACAGGGCAACCCCGAGCCCCGGTATTTCGGCTTTCCATCGGGGTCGATCAATTCCATGGGCTTGCCGAATCTGGGGTATCTCGCCTATGCGGAGATGATCCCTGCGCTGCGGAGCTTCAAGAAGCCCGTCATCGCCAGCGTGGCCGGCCTGTGCGAGGACGACTTCGTCGTCATCGCCAAGGAGATCAACGCCAGCCGGCCGGACCTGATCGAAGTGAACCTGTCCTGTCCGAACATTCCCGGGAAACCGCAAATCGGCTACGATCCCGAAGCCTCGGAGCGGCTGCTCAAGCGAGTCCGGTCTCTGATCAGCGTGCCCATGGGGGTGAAATTGCCCCCCTATTTCGATCCCGCGCACCATCAGGTGATGGCGGAGGTGATCCGTCGCACGGACGTGGACTTTCTCTCGCTGATCAATTCGGTCGGCAATGCACTGGTCGTCGATCCCGACCGGGAAGCGGCGGTGATCAAACCCAAAGGCGGATTCGGCGGACTCGGCGGAGCCGTCATCAAGCCGGTGGCCCTGGCCAACGTTCGGGCCTTCTGGAAGCTGCTGGAAGGCCGGATGCCGATTATCGGGACGGGCGGGGTCGTTCGGGGCATCGATGCGTTCGAGCACATGCTATGTGGAGCGTCCGCCGTTCAGATCGGGACGGCGCTGGTCGAAGAAGGATTGGACGTGTTTGAGCGGCTGGAGCGGGAACTCGCGGCGGTCCTGGCGCAAAAAGGGTACGGATCGGTCGATTCGTGCCGGGGGAAGCTGCGGGAGCTCTGAGGCGCCAAGCCTACCGGGCGAGGAAATTTTTCGGAAGGAACTTGTGCACCAAGGCTTGGCGGAGCAACTGCGCCACGTTCCGGACCCCCAGCCGCCGCATGAGGTTGAACCGGTGCACCTCGACCGTGCGCACGCTGATCCGCAGCCGGTGCGCCGTCTCGCGGTTCGTCAGGCCTTGAGCCACACAGCGCAGGATTTCCTTCTGGCGAGGCGTCAGGGCCAGCCTCGGGACCGAACGCGTGCTTGCCGCATGGGCGCGTGACCTGACTCGGGATCTGGCTCGTTTGGTTGTCTTTCGTCGCGTCCTCATAATGCTGTCAGCCTAGCACAGCCGACGGCCTCTGTAAACTACCTGCTGGTAAAACCCCTAGGCCTGTGGTTTTTTTCCTGTTCAAGATCCGCCGGCTCCTTCACCCGGCGGGGAGAGCCTGCCCATGAGGGGAACGGGATGATCGGGCTCCTGCTTTGCACCTGGCGATTGGCCAGGGGCCACGTCGCGGGCCACCCGCTTCGCACGATTCTGACTCTCGTCGGCGTGAGCCTGGGGGTTGCCGCGCCGGTGGGGCTCCAAAGCGCCAATCGGGTGGTGTTGGAGTCGTTCCAGGAGGCGGTGCTCGAGGTCGCCGGCGGGGCGAGGCTGGAGGTGGTCTCCGACAGGGGGAGTCTTGCGGAGGACATCATCGTGCCCTTGCGTGGCATTGCAGGGGTGGCCGCCGCCGTGCCGGTGCTCCAGGAAGGACTTCGCCACCCCTCGTCCGGTCTGGCTTTTTCTGTCCTGGCTCTGGATCTGCTCGAGCTGGAACGGATCAAGCCCGTGCGCGCGAAGGATGATCGGCTGGACTCTTCCTCTCTTCGGTGGTTCGAATCGGATGCGGTTCTGCTTGGACATCGATTGGCCGAACGCCTCGGCGCGCGGCCTGGCCGGGACCTGGATGTGATCGCCGGGGTCGAGCCGCAACGGCTGACCGTGGCCGGCATCCTGGAGGGAACCTCGCGTGGGTCGTCAGTATGGGACGATCTGGCGGTCATGGATATCGCCGAGGCTCAGGAACTCTTCGGGCGGGTGGGAGAGGTGGATCGAATTGAGATCTTGGTCGGAGAGGAACAGTCCCTGGAGACCGTACAACGAAAGGTCGAGGCGCTGCTGCCACCCTCGCTCCATGCCAAGCGACCGGCGCAACGGGGGGAGCAGGTGGACGCGATGATCCAGGCATTCCGGCTCAATCTCCTGATGCTGAGCCTGGTGGGGCTGCTGGTGGGAGGATTCTTGATCTACAACACGCTGTCGTTCTCGGTTGCGCAGCACCGTCGGGAGATCGGCATCCTGCGCGCGATCGGGATGACGGAGCCGGCGCTCGCCGGCCTGTTTCTGATCGAGGGCGCCCTGTTCGGCATGGTGGGAGGGGTGCTGGGCAGCCTCCTCGGCCTGGCGTTGGCCGATCGCTTGGTCCTGCTGGTCGGCCGAACGGTGACGGATCTCTATGTCGCGGTCTCGCCCGGCGCGAATACATCTGTTGATGCCCTGCCCCTGATCATGCGAGGCCTGATCCTGGGGACGGGCTTTTCATTGTTGGGCGCCCTGGGGCCGAGCATCGAAGCCGCCCGCACGGAGGTGGTGCAGGCGCTGTCGGGCGGCGGATACGACTCGGCCCGACCTATTCGACCCTCTCGGCATGGCTTTATCGGGCTGATGCTCTTGAGCGCCTCTGCCCTGTTGTCGATTGTCCCTCCGGTCGGAACGATCCCTGTAGGAGGGTATCTTTCCGTCCTTTTGCTCCTGATCGGGTTTTCGTTCCTGACGCCTCTGCTGATTCATGCTTCTGCCGGCAGGAGCCTGTTCGGAGGGTTGAATCGGTGGAAAACCCACCCCAGGGCCATGCTCCCGTTTCTGGCCGTCCAAACAGCGGCGAGGTCGCCCGGGCGGAACGGTGTCACCGTCTCCGCCTTGATGATCGGGTTGGCCATCATGGTCGGGGTGGTGTTGATGATCCAGAGCTTCCGCAAGACCGTGGAGGTCTGGATCGATCAGACCGTGGTCGCGGACCTGATCGTCGCGCCCGGTGGGTGGCCCTACGCGGGGCATGAAGGCGGTCGCGACGTTTTGATTCCCCGCGTCTGGACGGACCGGATCGCCCAGACTCCCGGCGTGGAGGCAGTCGATACCTATCGGGACCTCCGGATCGAGTTGGCGGGGCGTCTTCGGTCGATCGTCGCCAGAGATTTGGCGCTCCATGCGCAACGGAGCCGATATCTGTTCGTCCACGGCGAGTCGAAAGCGGTTCTACAGGAGGCGGTCGCGCGCCGCGGCGTTGTGATCTCCGAAGTGCTGGCGACGGCCCTGCATCTCGATGACGGGGACGAGATCGTGCTGCCGACGCCGGCCGGAGAACAGGCCTTTCCCGTCCTGGGGGTGTTTTACGATTACGCGACCGACGGCGGAAAGATCGTGATGGACCGTGCGCTGTTCGAGGAGCTT
>DATIBM010000008.1:0-8068 GCA_035457545.1 Nitrospiraceae bacterium | reverse complement strand
GGCCTGGCGGTCGTCGTCGGCTACGTCGCCCAAGGGATCGGCGCCGAGCCCAAGCGGACGAAGCCGACCGCCGTGCCGGCGGGACGGGACGAACTCTACAATGCCGCCGCGGTCATCGCGGATGCCCGCCTGGTCACGACCTACGCGAAACAGTACCTCCCGAACTACGGCGTCTTCGATGAGAGCCGGTACTTCTATCCGGGACAGCGCAGCCCGGTCATCGTGCTGAACGGCACGACGATCGGCGTGAACATCTGCGAGGACATCTGGCTGCCCGAAGGGCCGACCAAGTTCCAGGCTGCGGCCGGGGCGGAGATCATCGTCAACATCAACGCCTCGCCCTTCCATATCGCCAAGAGCCGTCAGCGCGAGCAGATGTTGGCCACACGCGCGCGGGACAACCACGTCATCGTGACCTACACCAACACGGTGGGAGGTCAGGATGAATTGGTGTTCGATGGCAACAGCGTGGTGCTGGACCAGACGGGCGAGGTGATCGCCAGGGCCAAGGCGTTTGAAGAAGACTTTCTCGTGACGGATCTCAATGCGACCGCGGTCGGACGTGGCCGCCTGGTTCAGGGGAGAAGAAAGGCCGCAGCAGGCCGTCTGCCCAGCTCGGTCGAACGCATGGTCGGGCCGGCGTACGAGACACCGAGTCATGCGACCCGGGCGGTGCCGAGCCTGGCCCCGCCGATGGATCAACTTGAAGAAGTCTACCGGGCCTTGGTGCTCGGCGTACGGGATTACGTGCGGAAAAACCGATTCCAACGGGTGGTGATCGGTCTGAGCGGCGGAGTGGATTCGGCCTTGACCGCTGCGATTGCCGTGGATGCGCTGGAAGCGGCGAATGTTCTGGGGCTCTTCATGCCGTCCCCGTTCACGTCCATCGAAAGCCATGAGGACGTGGCTGATCTGGCCAGCCGGCTCGGCATCGAATGCCGAACCGTTCCGATTGCAGAACTCTTCGAATCGTATCGGGCTGCGCTGGCGCCGGCATTCACTGGCCGTCCGTCGGACGTCACGGAGGAGAATCTCCAGGCCCGTATCCGCGGCAATCTTCTTATGGCGATCTCGAACAAGTTCGGGCATCTCGTACTGACGACCGGGAACAAAAGCGAGTTGAGCGTCGGCTACGCGACGCTCTACGGGGACATGGCCGGGGGGTTCGCCGTGATCAAGGACGTGCCAAAGACGATGGTCTATGAGTTGGCCCGATACCGGAACGGCCTCGGCAAGGCGACCGTGATTCCCAAGCGGGTGTTGGAGCGGGCGCCGACCGCTGAGCTGCGGCCGAATCAGCGCGACGAGGATTCGCTGCCTCCCTATCCGGTGTTGGATCCGATCCTCAAGGCCTACGTCGAGGATGACCGGTCTCCCGACGAAATTGCCGCCATGGGGTTCGACCGGGCGACGGTCGAGCGCGTCATCGCGCTGGTGGACCGCAGCGAATACAAACGCCGGCAGGCGCCAGTGGGCATCAAGATCACGCATCGGGGCTTGGGGAAGGACCGCCGGATGCCGATCACCAATCGGTATCGAGGCTGACCGGCGAACCCGAGCGCGGAGGTTCCAGGAAGTCCTGGGCTCACAAAAGGGAGCGGCGGATCACAAGTGCGACGCGATCGCCGGTTCACGCAACTCACACTTCTGAGGAGGAGGCAGGGAGCATGGCGCAAGCGCATCGATGGACGAAGGGTCTCTTGATCTGGCTCATGATTGCGGGAGGACTGGTCGGCGGTCCGATATCGGCTGGAGCCGAAGACGATTTGATGAACACCACCAAACACCCGGTTGCCGTCACAATGGCCCTGCAGGCCGACAGTTTCTTCGGCTTTAACCCGTCAGTGTATGGCACCTATGGGCTGACCGAAAATCTAGCCCTGGCTTTCAACGTGACCTACTGGACCATGATCTCCGGCATCGGAGTGCACGACAACAACCCCTGGCTGGAAACTGATGTGGGCGTCAATTTGACCTTGCTCGACAAGCGGCTCTCCATCACCCCGATGATCGGGTTCGTCCATGGGCAGTTGCTCTCCTCGCGAGCGGGCTTCTTCCCGAATGGCGGCGGCAGTGTGAATGAGCGGACCACGGCTTTTGAAGGCGCCGTGCCAAACATCACGATAAACTATCTCGACAGTCGGTTTGAGGGCGAGTTCTACATGGGTTACTACAAGGCGATCCGGAGCGAAGGGGGATCGCCCGGAGGTGGCCTCATCAATTGTAACCCTGGCGGCGGGACAGTCTGCCTTGGGCCGGATCAAGCCGGCGGTCGCGGCACCTGGGACTTTCTACACTACTGGGTGAACGCGGGGTATCGGATGAACAGCATGTGGTCTCTCGGCGTGCACTACGAGCATTTGTTGACGACGCGGGACAACAGCGCGCCGGGAGCGCAGCAGGATTACTACCGCTGGATTGGCCCCTATGTAGAGATGAAATTGGCGGGCGGGATGGCCTTCCGGTTCACGACCGGGAAAGACCTAACCGACAACCAGGACTTCTACAAGGTCAAGTTCACGAAGACGTTCTAGGGCTAGGAAACAGGCGGCGCGGAGCGCCGCGCCGCCCGCAGAGGGCCAGGCAGAGGGCAACGACCGCGGCTGCAAGGGAGGGACGAGTGAGGATATATCGAGGAGGATCCGAAACCGTGGGGCCGGCGCTTGTGATGGGTGTCGTGCTGCTCATCGTGAGCGCGGCTGGTGGCGGCATCTGTTTCGCGCAAGGAGCCGAGCCTTCGCTGAAGGCTGACACGGGCGATACGGCATGGGTCCTGGCCTCTTCGGCGCTCGTGTTGGCCATGACCGTGCCGGGCCTCGCGCTATTCTATGGCGGGCTGGTGAGGAAAAAGAACGCGCTGGCGACCATTCTCCATAGCCTCAGCATCCTCAGCGTGATCAGCCTGCTCTGGATCCTGCTGGGGTATAGCCTGACGTTCGGACCGGACAAGGGCGGGGTGATCGGCGGGCTCGATTGGGTCGGGCTTGCGGGAGTCGGCATGGACCCGCACCCGGTCTATGGGCCGACCATCCCGCATCAGGCATTCATGGTTTTTCAACTCATGTTCGCGGCGATCACGCCCGCGTTGATCACGGGAGCCTACGCCGAACGGATCAAGTTCAGCGCCATGCTCTTCTTCAGCATCCTTTGGTCCCTGATCGTGTACGCGCCTGTGGCCCATTGGCTTTGGGGTGGAGGGTGGCTCGCCAAGATGGGAGCCTTGGACTTTGCCGGCGGGGCCGTGGTGCACATCACGTCAGGCGTCAGCGCGCTGGTTTGCGCGCTGGTGCTCGGCCAACGGCGCGGCTACGGAACGGACTATATGGCGCCCCATAATCTGCCACTAACGCTGCTCGGGACGGGACTGCTCTGGTTTGGGTGGTTCGGCTTCAACGCGGGCAGCGCGCTCGGGGCGAACGGGGTCGCCGTGGGGGCCTTCGTGGCCACCCATACGGCCGCCGCCAGCGGCGGCCTTGTCTGGATGCTGGTGGAATGGATGCACCGGGGCAAGCCGACCGTGCTGGGCATGGCCAGCGGCGTCATTGCAGGCCTGGCCACGGTCACGCCCGGAGCCGGCTATGTGAGCCCCCTCTCGGCCTTGACAATCGGCGCGATCGCCGGGTTTCTGTGCTACTTCGCAATTGTGTGGAAGGGGAAGTTCGGCTATGATGACGCCCTCGATGTCGTGGGAATTCACGGTGTTGGAGGGATCGTCGGGATCCTGGCGACGGGCCTGTTTGCTTCCAAAGCCGTCAATGCCGGAGGAGCCGACGGTCTGTTGCTCGGCAACCCGGGGTTCTTTGGCGTCCAGGCGTTGACGGTCGTCGTCGTCGCTGGATTTTCGCTGGTCATGACCTATGTGCTGTTGAAGGTCCTGGATGTCCTGACCGGACTGCGGGTGACGCCGGACGAGGAGGCGAGCGGCCTCGATCTGGCGCAGCACAACGAGCGCGCCTATTCATAGGCCGTTTCGGTCATGTTCATCGCACCACAGTCCGTCCGATGAGGAGGAGAGGAGAGACGCATGAAACTTGTTGAGGCCATCATCAAACCCTTCAAGCTGGACGAGGTGAAAGACGCGCTCCTCGAAATCGGCATTCAGGGCATGACGGTGACCGAGGTGAAGGGTTTCGGCCGGCAAAAGGGGCACAAGGAGACCTACCGGGGACAGGAATATACGATCGAATTCGTTCCCAAAGTCAAAGTCGAAGTCGCGGTGACCGACGCGCAGGTGCCGCGTGTCCTGGAAACCATCACGCGAAGCGCCAAAACCGGCAGCATCGGCGATGGCAAGATCTTCGTTCGGGACTTGGCGTCGGCGATTCGTATCCGTACGGGAGAAACCGGCGAGAGCGCATTGTGAATCAGGCTGTCCCTCAGGTGACCGGCGCTCGGTCAAGCCCGGGCGTGACCGGCGAGCCGATGAGCGCCACGCTCTCCGATGAACGGCGGGCGATCTTTCAGCGCCTGCTCGGCGGCGCTCCGCCGGGCGAGGTGGTGGCCGGCTTCACCGATTTCGTCGATGGATTGATCGCCGGGCGTTACCGGAACGTGGTCCGCTCCGGGGATTCCCGCCTGACGGAAACGGGCCTCCGACATTGCTGCCTGGTGGCGCTCGGCGGATATGGCCGCCGGGAACTGTTTCCCTATTCCGACATCGATGTCATGTTTCTCTACCGGCCGGAAGCGGCCGACCATGGAGCCGCCCTCTCTACCGCCGTGCTTCACCATCTGTGGGATCTGGGATTTCAGGTCGGGCACAGCGTCAGAACGATCGGGGACTGCCTGGACCTGGCGGCGAGCGATTTGACGATCCGTACATCTATGTTGGAGGCCAGATTCCTGGCAGGCAGCGCGGAACTGTTCCAGGAATTTCGGCACCGGTTTACCAGCCGGATCGTCAACCGGCGGGTGGACTGGTACATCCTCTCCAAGATCGACGAGCGTCAGCGGGAATATGAGAAGTTCGGCGAAACGGTGTATCTGCTCGAACCGAACGTCAAGAAGAGCAAAGGCGGGCTGCGGGATCTGCACCTGCTGCAATGGGTGGCGCTGGCGCGGTTTGGGGTGGGCACGTTGACCGAGCTGGCGAATCGCGGCGTCCTGACGAGGTCGGATTATCTGGCCCTGACCGAGGCCAAGGATTTTCTCTGGCGGGCCCGGAGCCTCATGCATCTCCATGCCGGCATGGCGCAGGAGATCCTCTCGTTCGATGAGCAGATCTGGCTGGCGGAGCGGCTCGGGTACGAAGATCGGCCGCACCTGCGCGGGGTCGAGCAGTTTATGCAGCAATATTACCGCTGCACGATGGGGTTGCATGACCTGAGCATGCGGTTCGTGGACCGCTCGCGCAGCGTGTCCCTCTGGACGAAGCTGTCGCGCTGGATCCCAGGGCCGAAACTGGATGGGATCTTCGCGGTCGAGGGAGAGACGATCACCGTGCCGGCCGAACTCCGGACGCGCGTCCTGGACAGCCCGCTCCTGTTGCTCCGTCTCTTCGAGCTGGCGCAGGCCAGGAATCTCCGCATCGACGCGCACCTGCTGGATCTCATCCATCACAGCATGAAGGAGATGGACGAAGAGCCCTTCCGGAGCCCCGAAGTGGGACGGGCCTTTCTGCGGATTGTGGGCGGTCCTGGTCCGGTGTCCAGCATGCTCTCGACCATGCATAAGGTCGGGCTGCTCGAAAAGTTCGTGCCGGTGTTCGCCACCGTGCGCGGGTTGATGCAGTTCAACCAGTATCACAAATACACGGTGGACGAGCACAGTTTGCTCGCGGTGGCCAAGGCGGAAGCGCTGGCCGCGGATCAGGGGATTCTGGGCGAGGTCTATCGGGAGATTCATCGCAAGGACATCCTGCATCTGGCCGTGCTGTTGCACGATCTCGGCAAGGGCTGCGAGGAGGATCACAGCGAGGTCGGACAGCGCATCGCCGAAGATCTGGCGGACCGCCTAGGGATGGACGAGCAGGACCGGCGGACGCTGACCTTCCTGGTCCGCCAGCATCTGCTTATGTCCCACACGGCCTTTCGCCGCGATCCGTATGATGAAAAGGTGTTACTGCCCTTCGTCAGGGCGGTGGGGACCCCGGAGGTGTTGCGGAAACTGCTCGTGCTGACTGCGGCGGACATCGCCGCGGTGGGGCCGGGGGTCCTCACGAAGTGGAAGGAGTCGTTGCTGATCGAATTGTACTTGCGCGCCCTGCCGGAGTTGTCCGGCGAGCGCGAAGCGCCCAACGATCCGGGCCGCCTGCTGCGGGTCGTGCGGGAGGTGCAGGCGGCCCTCACGGCGATCAGAGCCGATCCGATGTCGGACAGTGACATTGCCAAGGAACTGGGCCGGTTCCCTGTCCGGTACATGCATGCCACGCCGCCGGCCCGAATCGCCATGCACCTTACCGCGGTCCGCAGGCTGGCGCCAGGCGAGGTCGTGGTGGAGACCGATTTCCATGCCGATTTGGGGACCTGCGAGTACACGGTGATCACGTGGAATTCGGTCACGCCCGGCTTGTTCTCGAAAATCGCCGGCGTGTTGGCTGCGCACGGCTTGCGCATTCTGGACGCTCAAATCCTGACGCGGGGAGACGATGTGGTGCTCGACCGTTTCCAGGTGCAGGACCCGGACTTTATGGGCGCGCCGCCGCTTGAGCGCCGTCTGGAGGTGAGCGAGACGATCCGCCGGGTTTTGAAAGGCCTGGAATCCGTGGAGGCGCTGTTGGCCCGCGGCGGGCGTCTCGGGGTGGACCGCCGGGCCTCGGTGTTGCGGCAGAGCACCGAAGTGAGGCTGGATCAGGAAACGCATGATCGCTTGACGATCATCGATGTGTTCGCGGACGACCGCCAAGGCATGCTGTACGTGATCGCGAAAACGATTTTCGAGTTGGGCCTGTCGGTCCATGCGGCGAGGATTTCGACGAGGCTCGATCAGGTCGCGGACGTGTTCTACGTGACGGATGCGAGGGGCGGCGGCAAGATCGAGGAGTCGTCCAGGCTGGAGGAGATTCGGACGACCCTGAAGAAGGCCATCGACGAGTATCTGGATCAACGGCCCCGCGACTATTAGTCACCGAACCGTTCTGGCAACACCGTTGGAGCCAGTGTCCTGAAAGGAGGAGGGGGATGACAGCGAAGGAAGTGTTGGAACTTGCGAAGAAGAACAAGGTCGCCGTGGTCGATCTCAAGTTCGTCGACCTGATCGGCACCTGGCAGCATTTCTCCATTCCCGTGGAGGAGATGACCGAAGGACTCTTCAAAGACGGGTCGGGATTCGACGGGTCCTCGATCAGGGGATGGAGGGCCATCAACAACAGCGACATGCTGGCGATCCCCGATCCCAAGTCGGCCTGCATGGACCCCTTTGCCGCCGTGCCGACCCTGAGCCTGATCTGTAACGTGGTCGATCCGGTCACGCGCGAGAATTACGACCGCGATCCGCGCTACATCGCCCAGAAGGCCGAGCAGCACCTGAAGAGCACCAAAATCGGCGACGTGTCCTACTGGGGACCCGAGGCGGAGTTCTTCATTTTCGACCAGGCGCGGTACGACCAAACCAGCCACAGCTCCTATTACTTCATCGATTCGGAAGAAGGAATCTGGAACGCCGGGCACGAAGGCGTCAATCTGGGGTCCAAGATCCGCCACAAGGAAGGCTACTTCCCGGTGGCTCCGACCGATACCCAGCAGGACATCCGCAGCGAGATGATCCTGGAGATGCAAAAGGTGGGCATGATGGTCGAAAAACATCACCACGAGGTGGCGACGGCCGG
Organism: Nitrospiraceae bacterium; assembly: GCA_035457545.1. Lineage (GTDB taxonomy): Bacteria > Nitrospirota > Nitrospiria > Nitrospirales > Nitrospiraceae > Nitrospira_G. The sequence goes on along the minus strand of DATIBM010000008.1, from coordinate 303 downwards.
CCAGGCCGAAATCGACATCCGGTTCGACACGTTGGTGTCCACGGCCGACAAGATGATGATGTACAAGTACATCGTCAAAAACGTCGCCAAGCGCCACAACAAGACCGTGACGTTCATGCCGAAACCGATCTTCGGCGACAACGGCTCCGGCATGCATACCCATCAGAGCATCTGGAAAGAGGGGAAGCCGCTCTTCGCCGGAAAGGAATACGCAGGGATCTCCCAACTGTGCCTGTACTACATCGGGGGCATCCTGAAGCACGCCAAGGCCTTGGCGGCGCTCACGAACCCGACGACCAACTC
>DATIBM010000007.1:0-2553 GCA_035457545.1 Nitrospiraceae bacterium | reverse complement strand
GGAAGGGCCACCAGGGCGGGAACCAGTTCGTCGCCATTACCGATCCGGGAACGAGTCTCGAGCAACTGGCACGGGACTATGGCTTCGGGCAGATCTTTCTCAACCCACCCGACATCGGAGGACGGTATTCCGTCCTCTCGTTATTTGGACTGGTGCCTGCCGCCCTGCTCGGGCTCGACATTTCCCGGTTATTAGAACGCGCCGCCGGCATGGCCGAGCAATGCCGGCGACAAACCCCCATCGACTCGAACCCCGGCGCCTATTTGGGAGCCGCAATGGGATCCCTCGCCAAAGCCGGACGAGACAAGGTCACCGTCATCACGTCCTCGACCCTTTCAGCCTTTGGCCTGTGGGTCGAACAACTGCTGGCCGAGAGCACGGGTAAAGAAGGCAGAGGCCTGATCCCCGTCGCCCAGGAGCCGCTGCTCACGCCGCGTGCGTACGGAAACGATCGGTTCTTTGTGTATCTCCGGCAACGAGGCGAGAACAATGAGCTTCTCGATCGCCGAATACGCGCGCTCGCCCGTGCGGGACATCCTTTGCTCCAGCTGACTCTTCACGACCGGTATGATCTGGGAGCGGAATTTTTTCGCTGGGAGTTCGCCACGGCTGTCGCCGGGCACGTGCTCGGCATTCATCCCTTCGATCAGCCCAATGTCCAGGAAAGCAAAGACAACACCACTCGGGTTCTGGGCGCCGTTCAATCGGCCGGCCGCATTCCCACGCAACCCGACAGCACTCCCGCAGAGGCGGCAGCGGAGCTTGCGCGCCATGTCGCGCCCGGTACCTATGTCGCCCTGCTGGCGTATACGACGCCGTCGCGTGCGTTTGAAACCGCGATCCGGCAGCTGCGCCGCCGCCTACTGACGCGCTATCGGATCACGACGACGTTCGGCTACGGCCCGCGTTATCTCCATTCGACGGGGCAACTCCATAAGGGCGGGCCCAAGACCGGCCTCTTCTTGGAAATGGTGGATCGCATGAAACCGGATCTGCCCATTCCAGGGAAGCCGTTCACCTTCGGTACCTTGGCCCTGGCACAAGCCGCGGGGGACCTGGAATCACTCCGTTCCCATGAGCGAATGGCTGTTTACATCCAGCTCGGAAAACATGCGGCGGCGACGGTCGATGCATTGACCGCGGGCTTGGCTTCACCCGAAGGTGCCCGCCCCGCTTCGGCGCGGCGGCGCCGGACACCGTCACGTTGATATGCCGACCAGCCCTCACCTTCGCATTGCCCCCGACCAGGCGTGGGCCCATGAGGCCGCGGCGCTCCTGCATGAGCTGATTGAAGAGTCGACTGGTAGCCCCGGTCAGTGTCTCATCGCCTTATCCGGCGGATCAACGCCTGCTGCGCTCTATCGAACCTTGACGAGTCCCCAGTGGAGACAGCAATTCCCGTGGCCGCAGCTCCACTTTGTCTTTGGAGACGAACGGTGCGTGCCGCCTGAGCATCCTGAGAGTAACTTCGGAACGGCGCGACGATTGTTATTTCTTCCGCTGGCGATCGAGCCTGCCCGCATCGACCGGATGAAGGGCGAAGCAGCCGATTTGGAGGGCGCGGCTCGGGAGTACGAAGAGAGGCTGAGGGTCTTGACGGCTTCCCCTCCTCCCGTGTGGCCCACGATTGATGTCGTCCTCCTCGGCCTGGGAGACGACGGCCATATCGCGTCCTTATTTCCTCAATCCCCGGCTCTTGAGGATTCCATTAAAGCCGTAGCCGTCACGCTCTCTCCCAAGGGCATTCGCTCCCGCCTCACGCTGACCCTAGGTGTGATCAACCGGGCGACTGTGGTACTGTTTCTCGTGACCGGTTCCGGCAAGGCGCCGATCGTGCGCGCAGTTCTTGAACCGCGGTCTGCGGCCGAGCGAAGCCTGCCGGCAGCTCTGGTTCGCCCGCACCCCGGCCGGGTGATATGGATGCTGGACCGCTCGGCCGCCCATGAGCTGCGTCAATCCTATTAATGGGAACATTTCAGAGGACACTATGATTCTCGCAGGCGATATCGGTGGCACGAAGACTACGTTGGCCTTGTACGACTGGACGACAGAGCGAACAGAGCCGCTTCGCCTGGAATCGTTTCATAGTGCCGATTACAAATCTCTCGAAGAGGTGTTGACCGTGTTCTTGACCCCGCCAAAACCTCCGACGCCGCTGGACGAGCTGGATGTGGCAGATAAAGAGGCGGAGGAAGCGCTACCCCCGGTGGAACCCGTCAGGCTTTCGGCGGCCTGCTTCGGGGTGGCGGGGCCCGTGATAGAGAACCACAGCCGTACCACCAACCTTCCCTGGGTGGTGGACGGGTCTGCCATCGCCAAACAATTCGACATCCCGCGGGTGCAATTGCTGAATGATCTTGAGGCGACGGCCTACGGCATTCTCTGGCTGCGGCCAGATGAACTCGAGGTCCTGAATCCCGGAAGTCCCCCGCGCAAGCGGCAAGCCTTGGCCCTCATTGCGGCCGGTACCGGATTAGGCGAAGGGATCCTATTCTGGGACGGCAAGTCCTATCGTCCGATGCCGTCGGAGGGCGGACATGCGGACTTCGCGCC
>DATIBM010000006.1:0-2692 GCA_035457545.1 Nitrospiraceae bacterium | reverse complement strand
ACACTGCACGATCGATGTGCCCGATGATGATGTGCGTTGATCGGGTCAATTCTCAAGTCAACGGACAGGAGATCCATGAAGGCCTTACGTGTGCTCGGCATGATCATGGCCGGCGGCAAGGGGGAGCGCTTGCTTCCTCTGACCGCGGAGCGGAGCAAACCGGCCGTCCCCTTCGGGGGACAATACCGCATTGTCGATTTCGTCCTGAGTAACTTCGTGAACTCGGGGATACTGGCGCTCTATGTCCTGGTGCAATACCGATCGCAATCGCTCATCGAACATCTGCGGGAGGGATGGCAGATCGGGGGAAGAATCAAACAAAGCTTCATCAGCGTGGTACCGCCTCAAATGCGGGCGCGAGAGGGGTGGTATGAGGGGACCGCCGACGCGGTGTACCAGAACCTGAATCTGGTGGAGGACTTCAGGCCTGACATCATTGCGGTGTTTGGAGCGGATCATGTCTATCGAATGGATATCCGTCAAATGGTTCAGCAGCACGTGGAGCGCACCAGCGACGTGACCGTGGGGGCGCTTCCGGTGCCGCTAGCCGACGCGCGGAGCTTCGGCATTCTCGAGGTGGACGCAGCGGGCCGCATGATCGGATTTGAAGAGAAGCCGGCGGCGCCGAAACCCATGCCGGGGCGGCCGGATCATGCCTTGTCTTCCATGGGCAACTATGTGTTCACGACGGACGTGCTGGTCCCGTTGCTGAAACGCGACGCCTCACGCCCCGGCACCCACGATTTCGGCCGCAATATCGTGCCGGACCTGCTGGCACGGCACAAGGTCCATGTGTATGACATGCAAAACAATAACATTCCCGGCCTCCGTGCCTACGAAGAGCGGGGCTATTGGCGGGATGTCGGCAACCTGCAGTCTTATTGGCAGGCCAACATGGACTTGCTCGGGGAACAGCCGCCCTTCGATCTCCGGAACCCCGAATGGCCCATTCTCTCCGGTTCGTACAACGGGCCGATGGCCTCGCTTGTCCGGAGCCAAATCGACGAATCCATGATCGGACAAGGCACCCAATGCGTCGGCGCCCGCATTCATCGATCCGTGCTGGGACGGGGCGTCCGGGTGGAGCCGGGAGTCGAACTGGATGAATGCGTCATTCTGGACGGCGTGTCTATCGGACCCGGAACCAAGTTGCGGCGGGTGATCGCTGACCGGGCCAGCGTGATTCCGGCCGCCACGCACATCGGATTCGACGACGACCACGATCGGAAACAGTATCATGTGTCGCCCTCCGGACTCGTGGTGCTGACCCGTGCCTCCTGGACCGACTCCGAGGCCTTGCGTCATGCGTCCTGATTGGTGAAGACATGGCCATACAGGCTGTCCGAATTCCGCTCTCGACTTACAGGCTACAGTTAAATCATTCCTTCACGTTTAGCGAGGCCCGGGAGATTGTGCCGTATCTCCATGCCTTGGGCATTTCCGATTGCTACCTCTCCCCCGTCACCAAGTCCATGCCGGGCAGCGATCACGGTTACGATACCGTCGATCCCACCCTGCTGAACCCGGAACTCGGCACGCCGGACGATTTTACCCAATTTGTAGACACCGTCCACGAACACCGGATGAGCCTGCTGGTGGACGTCGTGCCCAATCACATGGGCATCGGCAAGGCATTGAATCGCTGGTGGCGCGATGTTCTGGAAAACGGACCCAGCGCGCGCTATGCGACCGCCTTCGATATCGATTGGCATCCTATTAAGCAAGAACTCAATAATAAAGTGCTTCTCCCCATCTTGGCCGATCAATACGGCACCGTCCTGGAAAATCAAGAAATGATCGTGGAGTTCCAGCAGGGCGAATTCAGCCTGCGTTATGGCGAGCACCAGTTGCCCTTGACGCCCAAGTCCTGGATCCGGGTGCTCGGCGCGGGAATGGAAGAACTCATCGCTCGGATGGGCGAATCGGATGCGTCCGTGATGGAACTGCAAAGCATTCTGACGGCTTTGCGCAATCTGCCGGAGCTGGATGAAACGGATCAGGCGCGCATCGCCGAACGCTATCGGGAAGTCGAAATCGTCAAAAAGCGGTTGGCCCAGTTGACCGAAAGCAACCAGACCGTGGAGGCGCACCTCCGGGACAACGTCGCGCGCTTGAACGGCTCAAAAGGAGAACCGGAAACGTTCGATGAACTGGACGACCTCCTCGATGCCCAGGCCTACCGGTTGGCGTCCTGGAAAGTGGCCTCGGAAGAGATCAATTACCGCCGGTTTTTCGACATCAACGATCTGGCCGCGATCCGCATGGAGAATCCGATGGTGTTCCAGGAATCGCACGAACTCCTGATGAAGCTGATACGGGAGGGGATGGTCACCGGCGTGCGGGTGGATCATGTGGACGGGTTGTATGAACCGGGGCTCTATCTGAAGCAGTTGCAAGATCTGGCGAAACATCCCGACGGCGGCAATCTCGGCGACAGGGACCTGTTCCTGGTGGTCGAAAAAATCCTGGGCCACGACGAAGTGTTACCCGATGCCTGGCCGGTGCATGGGACGACGGGATACGACTTTACGAATCTCGTGAACGGGCTGTTCGTGCAGACCGCCAACGAGCGCGTCTGGACGGAGACCTACAGCCGGTTCATCGATCGAGACACGTCCTATAGCGATCTGGCCTATGCGAGCAAACAACTGATCATGCGGGTGTCGATGGCGAGCGAGCTCAACGTGCTGGG
>DATIBM010000005.1:0-5374 GCA_035457545.1 Nitrospiraceae bacterium | reverse complement strand
TCCGGGGCAGGTCATGACGCTGACCTTTGCCAAGCCCTCAGAGGTTCAGCGCGACGGGCTGTACGGGGGGAACGAAGCCTATACGCAGTACCACACGATCTGGTGCGACATTCACCCGGAAGTGCGCGGCGAGTTGCTGATTGTTGAAACCTCCGGCGTCCCTGGAGGGGGATGAGTTCGACGCTTAAGGGTGAAGAGTGGACCACCACAGCCCCGGCCGGCTTGATTGTGGGAGCCAGGCCGGGGCTGCGGCATTTCTTGGAAACGATGGGGCAAGGTCGGGCGAGACCGATTACATCGGCTGTGGGAACAGGAGATAGCTCGGCATGGGAAGGCTGCGACAACGGTTCTGTGGCTGGCCGGCGCTCGCGATGCTGGGTTTCAGCCTTGCGACGTTCACGATGGCCGAAGCCGTGGAAATCCACTTCACGGCGGAGGAACGCGGCGAGAAACGGGCCGCCTGGGTGCCTCAAGAGGCGGTGGTGCACCGCAGCACGGAGCTGCAGGACGGGTTGGTATTGGTCTTGAAGAATCCCACCTACCGCACCCATGCCTTCGCGGCCCATGGGCTTTTTGAGGAAACGATGGGCGCCAACGGAGACGTCATGACGAGACCGTTACGGGTGACGGTGACGTCTGAGGATGAGGTTCGCGTGCAGATCAGCACGGCGCAATTTGCGACTGATGGCAACGTATCGGCGAGGGTGGAGGAGTTTCCATTCTTTTGTCCGCTGCATAAGGGAGACGTGCATGTCGGGGGAACGATCCGGGTCGTGCCGTGACCGTGAGTCGAAAACTGACCAAAGCGAGAGAGCCCATGCGTGAATCAGTCCGGCGGTCTGAAGTACACGGAGTCATCCGGGTCAGACGGGCAGGTACAGATCGCCGCGAGCCGGAGTGGCGGCAGTTCCCCTATCGCGCCAGGGTCGCATGGCTGGGCCTCTTGCTTGGATGGACCCTCGCAGCAGGAATGCTGAGCCAACCGACTCCCAGCCTGGCAAAAGAGCTGCACTTCGTGGTTCGCGATGTCGATGGCGAGCAGGCTGTGTGGTTTCCACAGGAAGTCTTCATTTCCCGTCAGCAGGATTTGACGGAACCCCTAAGCTTCCGGCTTGAGAATCCGTCCCCACGAACCCATGTCTTCGAGGCCCCGGGGCTGTTCGAATCGTTCGAAGAAGGCGGCATCACGTCGTCCAGGCCACTGCGCATCACCATCGCGTCCGAGGAAACCATGTTGGTTGTGGTGGATAGAGACCGATTAGCGGACGATGTTGTCGGCTCCCAGGGAGACACGATGATCTATCGCTTTTTCTGTCCACTCCATCGAAACGATACGGATACCGGCAGTCGGATCAAGGTAGTTCCGTAAAGGGGGGAGTCATGGCACAGGCTCTCATCCCACAGAGGCAACGGGCCCTATTCCTGTCCCTCCTGTTCGTGACGGCCATGCTCTGGGCGGCGATTGCCATGGCTGTCTGGTCGGAAGGGTGGCTGGACCAATTGACCGGATTTATCCTGGTGCAACAGGGAACGGCACAGGCCAAGGCCGAACCGGGAACGTTCGATCCCTATATCGGGCAGGTGGCGTTGGTGCGGAGCCTCTACGATCGGAATGAGATGGACGGGTCCTATCTCGCAATGAATCGGCTGATGGACATGTTGGAGAACCGGGAAGGCGGGATCAGCGCCGGAGCCGCCGATGCCATCGGGGACTATTGTTATCAGGTTACCCCGCCGGCGTTGCACGATGTGAAACGCCACAAGCAATGGTGGGACAAGACCGTCGAGTGGGACAAGTTCTTCTGGGAGGAGTGAAGGACATCCCCTCACCCTCGCCCTCTCCTCGGGGAGAGGAGGAGGTGAGGGATGACTTATCCATCAGGCAATGTCCGGGCTCCCAGGCTCCGGCGGAAGGGAACTAGAGCACTCCGTAGCACCCGCAGGACGCTTCTCTTATAATGGGCCGGCGCCGATCGCTTCGACACACAGCGGTTCTGCGCCATCCACGATGCCCATGCCGGAAGCCCATCCCCTTATCGAACAGTATCTGGCGCTTTTGGACGTGTCGGAGGCGATCGCCCGCCATTCGGACCTTCCCGCGCTGCTGAAGGATCTGGCGCGGCGCCTGCCCCGCATCATTCCGGTGAACTTTGTCGGATTGTCGCTCTACGATCCGGAGCGGCAGGTCATGCGGCTGCATAGTTTGGAGGCCAATGTGCCGGCCGACATCGTCGGCGGGCATGAGGATGCACTCGATGCGACCCCCGCCGGACTGGTCTGGGAGACGCAGCAGCCGCTGCTCATTCGCAATCTGCCGGACGAACGCCGGTGGTCGGAAGTCATCGCCCGCATGCAGGAGGACGGTGTGCAGTCCTGTTGTCTCCTGCCGCTGACCAGCTCCGCCCGGAAGCTAGGCGTGTTGGAGTTCGCGAGCCTCCAGACCGACGCCTACGGGAAGACCGATCTGGACTTCCTGCAGCAAGTCGGGCGCCAAGTGGCCGTGGCGGTGGACAATGTGCTGAACCGGGAGGCCGCCTCGGCGTCCCGGCTGGCTGTCGAACGGCAGCGCGACCGGTTCGGTCTCCTGCTCCGGATGACCAACGCGATGGTCTCCAAACTGGAGCTGCGCGAGCTGTTCAGCGCGGTGAGCCTCTCGCTGCGAGAAGTCGTCCGACAGGAATATGCCAGCTTGTTGCTCTACGACGGCGAGCAGAATCGCTTCCGCCTCCATGCGCTGGATTTTCCGGACAACGAAGGCCTCTTGGCGGAAGGCCTCACGACCGACGCGGCCGACTCCCCTGCCGCGGTCGCCCTGCGCACCAAGCGGCCGGTCGTGGCGGGGGAAACGGACCTGGCGACGTTTCGGCATGAGGTGATCCGGCTGCTCGTCCAGAAGGGGTTCAAGTCGCTCTGCTCCCTTCCGCTGCTCTCGAAGGACCGTGTCCTCGGCTGCCTGAGCCTGGGGAGCCGTCATGCCAAGGCCTTTTCGCCCTCCGACGTGGAATTCCTGAGCCAGGTCGCGGGTCAGATCGCGCTGGCCGTGGGAAACGCTCTGGCCTATCAGGAGATTACGCAACTGAAGGACCGGCTGGCCAAGGAGAAACTGTATCTCGAAGAGGAGATTCAGACCTCGTACAACTTCGACGAAATCGTCGGCGAGAGCAAACCCCTCAAGCGGCTGCTCACGCAGGTGCAAACGGTCGCTCCGACGGACTCCACGGTCCTGATCCTCGGCGAAACCGGCAGCGGCAAGGAGCTGATCGCCCGGGCGCTCCACAATCTCAGCGAGCGAAAGGGCCGGACGTTCGTCAAGCTCAACTGCGCCGCCATCCCGACCGGCCTTTTGGAGAGCGAGCTGTTCGGCCATGAGAAGGGCGCCTTTACCGGAGCCATCAGCACCAAGATCGGCCGGTTCGAGCTGGCGGATCGGGGGACGATCTTTCTCGACGAGGTGGGAGAGATTCCGCTGGAGCTGCAGGTCAAATTGTTGCGGGTCTTGCAGGAGCAGGAGTTCGAACGGCTGGGCAGCACCCGCACGGTGCGCGTGGATGTGCGCGTGGTGGCCGCCACCAACCGCGACCTTTCCCAGATGATCGAGGAGCAGAAGTTCCGAAGCGATCTCTACTACCGGCTGAACGTCTTTCCGCTCACCGTCCCGCCGCTCCGGGACCGGGTCGAGGACATTCCCGTGCTGGTGCGCCATTTCGTCCAGAAGTTCGGCATGCGGATGAAAAAACGCATCGAGACGATTCCAGCCGACGCGATGAAGGCGCTTCAGCGCTATTCGTGGCCCGGCAACGTCCGCGAGCTGGAGAACTTCATCGAGCGGTCCGTCATTCTCACAGCCGGACCGGACCTGTTCGTGCCCCTCTCGGAATTGAAACCCCACCAACCGGTCTCCGGGAACGGCGCCCCCACGACGATGGAAGAGGCGGAACGGGAGCATATCCTCAAAACCCTGCGCGAAACCAACTGGACGATCGGCGGGGCGTCCGGCGCGGCGGCCCGCCTCGGCCTGAAGCGCACCACCCTTCAATCCCGCATGCAGAAGCTGGGGATCTCCCGGCCGCGGTAGCGCCGAACTTTCGGCAAACGCCGAGCAGCCGGCATCGACTCCGGCGCAATCCGTGCCCTCTTCAATCTGTTTCATTTCGCAGAGCTCCTCGATAGCGTCCCAACAGCTCGAGGATCTGTGCTCGTCTTCGCGGGAGAACGGTCATTGCTGTCGGATGCGCATCGTCACGGCTCACTGGCCGACACCCATCCGGAATACCGGCTCGGCCGGTCATTGCGAAACCGGCCGAACCCGATGGCATCCGACGACGTTGGCCACAGGGCAGCGATCATGACCGCCCGACGGGAGACGTTGTCAGGTTGGGGCTTGATGTGGCCGCCGTTGTGACCGGTCGCTTCTCTCCCAAGGAAGCCAACCAGAACACGAACAGAATACTGATCCAGAAGAACAGCACGTTGAAGGAGATCATGTTGGCCGCGAACCCGACCGTATGGGTATAGGCCCAGGGCGAGTTGTCCCGCATGATCTCGTTGACATGCCAGAACAGGCGCACCGACGAGCGGATATAGCCCATCAGCGCCATCATCCAGGTAAACTCGGTCGCGAGCATCACCAGCGCATATTGCGAGCGCGCCGTCATCTTCCCCCATTCGACGGCGCCTTGCCGCGTGGCGCCCTTGAGCATGGCCAGATTGAGGGCCGTCATGAGCAGCAGGCACGACAAGGTAGTCGCAACCTGGGGCACCGAGAGCCCGACCCGGACGTTGGCCGGAATGTAATAGCCATAGACGGCCAACCACACGATGTTCGCATAGGCCAGGGCAAAGAACACGCCCATGAAGATGTTGCCGAATTTCCGCCAGGATACCGTGGCGATGAGGTTGCCGCGTTGATACCAAATGAAACTCAACACGGTGGTGACGATCATCACATTGATGCCGCCGTTCTTGGCAGACATCACGCCGTAATTCCCCAGCACCGGGTGCTGCTGGCCTCCCATCGCCTTCAATTCCGCCGGCGTCATCACCATGGTGTGGGGGGTGATGAACACCAGAAAACCGGCGAACATGATGAAGACCAGATACTTCACGTATCGCAGATAGCGTTCGGCCCCGGGCATCCGGCCGAGGCATTGCCAGAGATAATAGGTGGTGGTGAGGAACAACGCTCCGATCATGGTGGCCTGGATGATGAACAACCAGGCCAGCAATCCTCCCATGAGCGTGATCCCCATCTGCTGGCGATAGGCGTAGACCTCCCGCATCAACCAGTATCCCGCGAACGGCAGCGGAATCAGGAAGAGGACGGCGATGAACATCGCCACGTAGCCCATCCAATCATAGTGGGCGCGCTCCTCTT
>DATIBM010000004.1:0-20061 GCA_035457545.1 Nitrospiraceae bacterium | reverse complement strand
GAAGGGGATCGCCGATCCCATCGATCCCCATAGGAGCGAGGCCACAAGCAGGACGGAACCCAGGCGGCCGGCGAAGACCTGTAGCAGAACCGGCGCCGGAGGCCCCTGTTGGTGCGCCAGAGGAATCACAGGGTTCTCGTGGACGACGAGGAGCGGAGTTAGAATTTCACCTCCGGCGGCTTGGCGACGGCCTGCTCATCGGCAACCGTGAAGTTGGGCCGCTCTTCCAGATGAAGGAGATACTTCGCCGTCAAATTGGTGGGAAAGAACCGCACGCCCTTGTTGTACTCGGCGACCTTGTCGATATAACGTTTGCGGGCCACGGCAATGCGATTCTCCGTGCCTTCAAGCTGCGCCTGCAGGTCGCGGAAATTATGATCGGCCTTGAGGTTCGGATAATTTTCTGCGATCGCGATCAACCGGCCCAAGGCCGACGAGACGCCGGCCTGCGCCTGTTGGAACTGTTCGAAGGCGGCCGGATCGCTTAGGGTCTGTGGGGAAACCTGAATGCTGGTCGCCTTGGCGCGCGCCGAGACCACGCTTTCCAGCGTCTCCTTTTCGTGCGCGGCGTACCCCTTGACGGTCGCCACCAAGTTCGGAATCAGGTCCGCCCGCCGCTGATATTGGTTCACCACCTCGCTCCAAGCCGCCTTCGTTTCTTCATCCAGCCCCTGCAGGTCGTTATAGCCGCATCCGGTGGCCAGGCTGAGCAACGTTGCCAGCGCGACGGCCAAGATACCGGTTGACGATCTCCGTCTCATCGACGCCCTCCTTGATGGTGGTTCCACACCATGTGTTTGTGGCAATGTGGGTGTCACCATTATGCCATGACAGTGCTACAATTGTTGCATGGCGGTGTCCCATGGCTCTCAGGCTCCTCATTTCCAGGATCAGATGCGGCGCAAGATCGGCGCGCTGCGCCGCGCCCTGCTGGAATTGCACAAGGCGCTTATCGAAGCGGAGCGTGTCACCTACGAGCGCATCCACGGCCGGGTCGATTCGACCGGTCAGCTCCTCCAACTTGTCTTGCACGACGGCTGGTTCACCTGGCTTCATCCGCTCTCGCAGTTGGTCGTCCGGATCGATGAGATGCTGGACGGCAAGGAACAGGACACGATCATCGACATCGATCTCCTGTTAGCCGAGATCAAGGTTCTGCTCCGCCCATCTGTGGAAGGTGACGGTTTCGCACGCAGCTATTACGAAGCCCTGCAGCGAGCCCCCGATGTGGTCCTTGCCCATTCACAGGTGAAGCAACTGCTCACTGCCGCCGCCCGCTAGCCGACAGCAAGCGCCGCCCGCTCCCAGGAACGGCCCACCGCAGACCTGCCCGCTTCCTCGCTTGCATCGTTGCGCGCCTTTTCGCTATTCTCCGCGCGATGACCGAACGTCTCGCGCTCCAGGTCCTGCTTGCCGGCGCGAGCGGACTCCTTCTCCCCTTCTGTTTCCCGGATCAGCATCTGTTTCAGCTCGCCTGGGTCGCGCTGATTCCTCTTCACCTGGCCGTTGAGCGGGCCAACCCCAAGCGCGCGTTTTTCGTGTCCTGGTTTGCCGGCACCTTGGCCTTTCTCGGCATCATGGTGTGGGTCGTTACCGCCATGCATATCTATGGCAAGGTGCCGCTCCTGCCCAGCTACGGGGTATTGCTCCTGTTTGCAGTCTACCTCGGCCTCTATGTCGCCTTCTACGGATGGAGCATCGCCCGCGTCGCCCAGGGTCATCCTGGCCTGATGTGGCTGGCGGCGCCGTCGTTGTGGGTCCTGCTGGAGTTAGTGCGCACCTATTTTCTCACCGGCATCCCCTGGGCGCTCCTGGCCTACTCGCAAACGACCTGGCTGCAGATCATTCAAATCGCCGACCTCACCGGAGTCTATGGAGTATCGGGGCTTATCGTGCTCGGCAACGTCGGCCTGTTGACCGTTCTGCGTCTCTTTTCCCAGCGAGGCCGCCGACTATTGGGACGGTCCGCCTGGGTCGCGCCGGTGATGGCGGCATTCGCCCTGGTCGGCGCATGGACCTATGGAGCGCAAAGGCTCGCTGATCCCATCGCGCCGATTGCATCCGAGCAAGCATCGGTCGGCGATCCTCGCCTCGTCACGATCGGGCTCGTGCAAGCCAACATCGATCAAGGACAAAAATGGGACGAACGCTTCCGCCAAGAAACGATGGACCGCTATGTGCGCCTGACCCGCGCGGCCGGCCGGGACGTGGACCTGATCGTCTGGCCCGAGGCCGCCACTCCGTTCGTCTATGAAATGGAAGGGGGTTATCAAAAAGCCGTGAGCGGCCTGATTCAGCAACTCGATACCCCGCTGCTCTTCGGGAGCCCGGCCGTGCGCCGCTATCCGGACGGGCGCCCGTACCTGTTGAACAGCGCCTACCTGTTGTCGCCGGTCGGCAACATCGTCGGGCGCTACGACAAGCAACATCTCGTGCCGTTCGGCGAGTACATTCCCTTTCACCATTCGCTGTTCTTTTTCCTCGACAAATTGGTGGAAGGCATCGGGGATTTCGAGGCGGGCACCGACTCCACGGTGCTCGCCGTGCCGCAGCGGATTCCGCGTCCCAGCGAGGTGCCGGGCCGCCCGGTCCCGATGGAAAAGGGCGCCTTCGGCGTTGTGATCTGCTACGAGGTCATCTTTCCCGAATTGGTCCGGCAATTCGCCCAGCAAGGAGCGGATTTCATGGTGACCATCACCAACGACGCCTGGTTCGGCCATTCGGCCGCGCCCTACCAGCACTTCGGCATGGTCGTGTTCCGGGCGGTGGAGAACCGGCGCGCCTTTGCCCGCGCCGCCAATACGGGCGTATCGGGCTTCATCGATCCCTACGGGCGGGTGCTCCAGGCCAGTCCGATCTTCACCGAGCAGGCTCTGACCGGCAGCCTGCCTCTGGTCCGCGCCAAGACCTTCTATACAGAACATGGTGATCTCTTCGCCTATGCCTGTGTTATAATCGCCGGACTGTGCCTATTGATGAGCCGGCCTCAGTCACCGGCCGCCCGTCGCGGCTGGTGAGGCTGCCGCCCACACCCACACAACAAAGGACCCAGCATGTTGGAAGAAAGCCGCGGGCGCGTGAAGCGCATTGCCGAACAGGTAGCGGAGCTACGAGGGCATCTTTGACCTCCCGAAACTGACCGCCGACCTTCAAGACCTCGAACGTCAAACCGAACAGGCCGATTTCTGGAAAGACACCCGCACAGCGGCCCGCGTCAGCCGGAAGAAAGCTTCCATCGAACGGGAGCTGCGTCAGTGGGAAGCGTTGGAGCAGAAGCATGGGGACCTCCAGGCCATGCTGGAGCTGGCCGAAGAATCCGGCGACGCCGATATCGAGCGGGAACTGGCCGCGGAGGTCGTTAAGTTCGAACAGGCTATCGATCAGCTCCGGATCGAACTGTTGCTCTCGGGCGAGCGCGACGACAGCAACGCGATCCTCGCCATCCATCCAGGCGCCGGAGGGACCGAATCTCAGGACTGGGCGCAGATGCTGCTCCGCATGTACGCGCGCTGGGCCGAGCACAAGGGCTACAAGGTGGAGACGCTGGACCTCCAGGCCGGCGACGAAGCCGGCATCAAGAGCGCGACGGTTTCGATCACCGGCCCCTATGCCTATGGCTATCTCAAGGCGGAAGCGGGCGTGCACCGGCTGGTGCGGATCTCCCCGTTCGACTCGAACAAGCGCCGGCACACGTCCTTCGCCTCGGTGTTCGTGTATCCGGAACTGGAGGACGACGTGGAAGTCGTCATCGACGACAAGGACCTCCGCATCGACACGTTCCGGGCCGGCGGGGCCGGCGGGCAAAACGTCAACAAGGTCGAGACCGCCATCCGCATCACGCACCTGCCGACCAACATTGTGGTGCAATGTCAGAACGAACGGTCTCAACTGCAAAACCGGATGGGCGCCATGAAGATTTTGAAGGCGCGCCTGTTCGAGTTGGAGCAGCAAAAGAAGGAAGCCGAGTTCAACGCCATCGTCGGGGAGAAAAAGGACATCGCCTGGGGCAGCCAGATCCGTTCCTACGTGTTCCAGCCCTATCAAATGGTGAAGGACCACCGCACCGGCGTGGAATCGGGAAACATTCAAGCCGTGATGGACGGCGACCTCGACGCCTTTATCGAAGGGTATCTGACGAAACAGATCACGGCCAACAAATAGGTCCGCCTCCGCCGCCGCGCACTGCCAGAACGGAGGGGCCATCGGAGCCGCATCGCACATGGACGAACTGAACGATCAGCGACAGCAACGGATCAAGAAACTCGACCGGCTCCGCGCGCTGGGCGTGGCGCCCTACGGCACCAAATTCGCCTGGAAGGACCGAGTCGGTGTGCTTGTCAGACAGCACGGGTCCAAGCCGAAGGAACAGCTCGAACAGGAACAGGTCGCCTGTACCCTCGCCGGCCGCGTCGTCGGGCTGCGGCGCTTCGGCAAGGCGGCGTTCGCCGTCCTGCAGGACGGGGCGGACCGGTTACAGGTCTATCTCAAAAAGGATCTGTTGGGAGAACAGGGCTCGCGGATCTGCGAGGAGTTGGACTTGGGCGACTGGATCGGCGTGGAGGGCCTGCTGTTCCGCACCAAGACCAACGAGTTCACAGTCGAGGTGAGGCAGCTCACCTTTCTCAGCAAGGCCCTGCGTCCGCTCCCCGAAAAGTGGCACGGCCTCACCGACGTCGAAACCCGCTACCGCCAGCGCTACGTCGACCTGATCGCCAACCCGGACGTCCATGCGATTTTCGTCACGCGGAGCCGCATCATCGGCGCGATCCGCAGCTTCCTTGTCGGCAAGGGCTTTCTTGAAGTCGAAACACCGATGATGCAGCCGATCCCGGGCGGAGCGGCCGCCCGTCCCTTCGTCACCCACCACAATGCGCTCGGGGTCGATCTCTATCTGCGGATCGCGCCGGAACTGTACCTGAAGCGGCTCATCGTCGGCGGCTTTCCCCGGGTGTTTGAGATCAACCGCAATTTCCGGAATGAGGGCATCTCCACGATCCACAATCCGGAATTCACGATGCTGGAATTCTACGTCGCCTATGCCGACTACCAGGACCTGATCCTCCTCACCGAGGAACTCTTCGCCTATCTGGCTTCCGAGGTGCTGGGAACCACTGAGATCGAATACCAAGGGCACAAGATCAACCTGGCCGGCCCGTGGCGCCGCTGGTCGTATGGCCAGGCGGTCCTGGAGGTCAATCATCTCCCACCGGATGCCATCGCCACCGAGCAGGCCGCCAGGGACACGGCCCGACGTTTGGGCCTCTCCGTTGATCCCAAGGCCACCCTCCCCTTCATTGTCAACGAGATCTTCGAAGAAACCGTGGAGCCGAAGCTGATTCAGCCAACCTTCATCACCGACTATCCGATCGAGCTGTCGCCTCTGGCCCGGCGCAAGGACAGCGATCCGTCATTGACCGACCGGTTCGAGCTCTACATCGCCGGCCGCGAGATCGCCAACGCCTTCTCCGAGTTGAACGACCCGCTCGATCAGCGCGGGCGATTCGAGCAGCAAACGGCCCAGCGAGACGCCGGCGACGAGGAGGCCCACTATCTTGACGAGGACTTTCTGCGCGCGCTGGAGTATGCGATGCCGCCGACCGCCGGCGAAGGGATCGGGATCGACCGCCTGGTGATGCTGCTCACGAATCAGGCTTCCATCCGAGATGTGATCTTGTTTCCGCAACTGCGGCCCGAGAAGCCGGAGAAATAGCCGTGCAGCTCCCCTACGAAGTCTATATCGGGCTCCGGTATTTGCGCGCCAAACGCCGGCAACGGACGATCTCGCTCAATACCTTCGTGTCGGTCACCGGCATCACGTTGGGGGTCGCGGCGCTGATCGGCACGCTCGGCATCATGACCGGGTTCAAAGAGGACGTGCAGGCTAAGATCATCGGCACGACCTCCCATATCATCGTGCAGGACCGCACCAAGGACGGAATCGAAGGCTATGTGGCGCAGGTGCAGCAGGTGGAACAGGTGCCCCGCGTCGTCTCCGCGACTCCCTTCGTCTACAAACAAGTCTTGCTCAGCAGCCAGGCCGGGGTGCAAGGGATTATCCTGCGCGGCGTCGACCCGGAGCGGGAAGCCAGGGTCACGGAGCTGGGGAAGAACATGAAAATGGGGCGGCTGGAGGACTTACTGAAGCCGGTGCCTGTCAGCGTTCCAACCGGGACCGACAATCAAACGGAGAAAGCGCTGCGGCCCGGCATCATTCTCGGCAAGGAACTGTCGTTCCGGCTGGGCGCCTTCGTCGGCGATCCGATCAACGTGGTCTCTCCGGTCGGACCGGTCAGCGCGGTCAGCATCACTCCCAAAATCCGCACCTTCGCCGTTGTCGGCATTTTTGAATCAGGCATGTACGAGTATGACTCGTCGCTGGCCTACATCTCGATCGACGAGGCGCAGAAGTTCTTCAACATGGGGCAAACCGTCACGGGGATCGAGGTCAAGGTCGAAGACATCTTTCAAGCCGGCGACATCGCCAAGGACATTGAGCACGCGCTGGGGTTCCCGTTTTCGGCCAGGGATTGGATGCAGCTCAACCGCAACCTGTTCTCGGCCCTGAAGCTGGAGAAGACCATGATGTTCCTGTTGCTGGTCTTGATCACGATCGTCGCCTCCTTCAATATCGTCAGCACCTTGACCATGATCGTGACCGAGAAGCAGCGGGAAATCGCCATCCTGAAGGCCATGGGCGCGACACGCAAGGCCATCATGCGCATCTTCATGTTGAACGGGCTGATCATCGGCTTGACCGGCACCGTGATCGGCATCCCGCTCGGGTACGCGTTTCTGTGGCTGATCGAGCATTACTGGACCTTCGATCCGACGGTGTACTATATCTCCCACATTCCGGTGCACGTGCAAGCCGTGGACGTGGTCCTCGTGTCCGCCACCGTGCTCTCGATCAGCTTGGCCGCCACGCTCTACCCATCCTGGCAGGCTTCCAAGCTCGAACCGGCCTCGGCGCTGCGGTATGAATAACGCTATGCGTCAAGCCTCGCACGTGAATCGTACAGGGCCGGACCAGGATGGGTTCTCACACATGGCGACTGACCCGTGCAATATAACGGTGTCTACGTGATCAAGGTCGTCAATCTCACCAAGTCCTTTCCCATGAACGGCCGGGAATTGGTGATTCTCCGCGGGATCAACCTGGAGATCGCGCGGGGGGAGTTCATCGCCATCGTCGGGGCCTCAGGAGCCGGCAAGAGCACGCTTATGCACATCCTCGGCACCTTGGACCGGCCGACGCAGGGAACCGTATATTTTGAAGGGCAAGATCTCTTTCGCTTGCCCGAGCAGGAGCAGGCCGAGTTTCGAAACCGGAAGATCGGCTTTGTCTTCCAGTTCCATCACCTGCTGCCGGAATTCACGGCGCTGGAAAATGCCTGCATGCCGGCCTTGATCCAGCACCGGCCGAGAGAACAGGCGGAGGCCGAGGCCACGAACCTGCTGCAGGAGGTCGGCTTGGGCGAACGCCTCCATCACAAGTCAGGGGAGTTGTCAGGGGGCGAACAGCAGCGAGTCGCGATCGCCCGAGCCCTGATCCAGCGGCCGGAACTCGTGCTGGCCGACGAGCCGACGGGCAATCTCGATACCCACACCGGCGACGACGTCTTCGGTTTGATGCGCACGCTCAATCGCAGCCGCGGCACCACCTTCATCATCGTCACCCACAACGAAAAGCTTTCCGCCCAGGCCGACCGCATTCTCCGCATGGAAGACGGCCAGATCGTCTGACACCACAGTATCGTAGCTCGAATGATCGGATGCCTCGGCTGACGCAGGGTGATTCACCTGTTGCATGGGGGAGAGCAACGGGTCTCCGGGGCAAGCCATCATGCGATGAAATCGCACCGCTTGCGCCGTACCTGTAGCCGCTGCTCCCTCGCGTTCCTGCGCGCCTTCAGAGGCGCAGGCGGCCAACAGGTCCGCCCATTCATCGCCGTGAACCGGCCGCCCGGTAGGACCCGCCCGGTTCAAATGAGATCGATCCCCGATTCAGTTTCTGTCACCGAAAGCCGATAGGAGCGACGGGAGAATCCACGTCAAACGACTTTGGGAGGAATCAACCGACCGTTGCGGGCTGGAGCATCGCCTGTTTGAGGGAAGAGACGAAGGTTCCAACTGCTGTCACGAGAGCGGAATCCTGTTGGTGTTGGGCAATCTGTTTCACGATCGCGCTTCCGACGATGACTCCGTCCGCCACCCTCGCAATGCGTGCCGCATCCTCGGGAGTGGCCACGCCGAACCCGACCGAGATCGGCACGCGGGTCACCTTGCGAATCCGTTTCACATTGTCCTCGACGTTGCCCAGGTCGGTCAGCTTGGCGCCGGTGATGCCCGTCAGCGAGACATAGTAGATGAAACCCTTGGAAGCCTTGGCGACGGACGCCCGTCTCGCGGGGGTGCTGGTCGGAGCCAGCAAGAAGATCAGATCGAGCCCTGTTCCCTCCGCCCGGTCTTTCAATGGACCGGATTCTTCCAGCGGCATATCAGGGACGATCAACCCGTCCACCCCCGCCTGAGCCGCATCCCGGCAAAACTTCTGCTCGCCATAGGCATGGATCGTGTTGTAATAGGCCATCAAGACAAGCGGGATCTGCGTCTTATGCCGCAGCCCGGCGACCATCGTCAGGATGCGCCGCAAGGACGTCCCGCTCCGCAGTGCGCGCTCGGCCGCCTGTTGAATGACCGGCCCATCTGCAATAGGATCAGAAAAGGGCACGCCAAGCTCGATCACATCGGCGCCGGATCGCTCCAATCCCAACACGAGCTGCTCGGTGTCCTGAAGCGAAGGATCTCCCGCCATGATGTAGGCGATGAGCGCCTTCTCCCCCCGCTGCTTCAGGTCCTCGAACCTGCGATCCAATCGATTCATCACAACGTCACCCCCCGCAGACGAGCCACCTGCTGGACGTCTTTGTCGCCGCGGCCAGACAGGTTCACGACCACGATCTGGCTCTTCTTGAGTTTCGGCGCCACCTTGACGGTCTCGGCGAGGGCATGGGCGCTCTCCAGCGCCGGCACGATGCCTTCTTCGCGGGCCAGCAGATCAAACGCCGCCAGGGCCTCCTCATCGGTTGCCGACGTGTACTGGATGCGCTGCGCATCGTGATAGAACGCATGTTCCGGCCCTACGGCGGCATAGTCCAACCCGGCGGAAACGGAATGGGTCAGGTTGATCTGCCCATTGTCGTCCTGGAGCAGATAGGTCATGGTCCCCTGCAGGACACCAGGTTTTCCGCCTGAAAACCGCGCTGCATGTTTGCCGCTGGACAGCCCTTCCCCTCCGGCCTCCACCCCGATCATCTTGACGCGGCGGTCGCCGAGAAAGGGATGGAAGAGCCCGATCGAATTGCTCCCGCCCCCCACGCAGGCAATTAAATAGTCCGGCAGGCGTTTCTCGACGGCCAAAATCTGCTTCCTCGCCTCCCGGCCGATCACCGCCTGAAGATCACGGATCATCATCGGATAAGGATGGGCGCCCAGAACCGACCCGAGGATGTAGTGGGTCGTGCGGACGTTGGTGGTCCAGTCCCGCATGGCTTCGCTGATTGCGTCCTTGAGCGTTCGGCTGCCCGTGTCTACTCCGGTCACCCTGGCCCCGAGGAGGCGCATCCGAAAGACGTTCAGCGCCTGCCGCTGCATGTCTTCCGTGCCCATGTAGATTTCGCATTGGAGCCCGAACATCGCCGCGACGGTCGCGGTCGCGACCCCATGCTGGCCAGCCCCCGTCTCGGCAATCACCCGAGGCTTCTTCATGCGCCTGGCCAGCAGCCCCTGGCCGATCGCGTTGTTGATCTTGTGAGCGCCCGTGTGACAGAGGTCCTCCCGCTTCAGATAGATCTTGGCCCCGCCCAATTTTTTCGTGAGCCGGCCGGCGAAGTACAAAGGCGTCGGACGGCCGACATACTCCTTAAGATACTGTTGGAACTCGGCTTGAAAGCGCCGGTCGCGCTTCGCCCGTTCATACTCGGCCTCGAGTTCCAGCAAGGCCGGCATCAGGGTCTCAGGCACGTAGCGTCCGCCGTAAGGTCCGAATCGGCCGCGTGGATCAGGCAACGTAGGCATGGATCATCCCGTTCGATGTGAAGCGAAAGTATAGACAGGCTGCTTAGACGGAAACAAGCCGCGCGGCCTGTACGAAGGCGCGCAGGCGCCCGTGGTCCTTCTTGCCCGGCGAGGCTTCGACCCCGCTGCTGACATCGACGCCGTAGGGCCGGACCGTCCTGATCGCGTCCGCCACATTCTCCGGCGTCAAGCCGCCCGCCAGCAGGATCGGGCAGGTCTTGGCAAGCTCCGCCGCCAGGTTCCAATCGGCGAGGAGGCCGGTTCCGCCATAAGCTTGACTCGAACAGGCATCGAGCACGAACCCCCGCACCCCGGCCCGTCCCTGGTACTCCGCAACAGCCAGGGCGGAAATCCGATCCCTCACGCGGAGCGCCTTCAAAACCGGCCGGCCCAGCAGCTCGCAGTAGGAACTCGATTCGTCGCCGTGCAGTTGCGCCAACGCCAGCCCGCAGGCATCCATTGTGTCACTGACCGTCTTCGCGTCCTCGTTGACGAACACGCCGACGGGCAGGACAAGAGGAGGCAAGGCCCTCACGATCATGCGGACTGTACTAGGATCGATATAACGAGGACTCTTGCGATAGAGCACGAAGCCGACCGCGTCAGCCCCTGCTTCCGCGGCAGCCAGCGCGTCGTCGAGATTGGTCAGCCCGCAAATTTTAACCTTCGTCCGTTCCATCAGCGTCTCGATCGGTGATCACTGCGGGCACACGGCCTTGCTGCGATGCTGGCCGTAGAAGTCACGATACTCCCAGTGGCAGGCCAGCCCGTTCTGATCGAACGCGATGACCATGCTTTCCATCCTGCCGCCTTCTCCCTGCTGACTCCACTCGCAGACTTCCGCCCCGTTCCGGAACGAATAGCATCGGGTCGGCAGGCCCAGCTCGCGGACCCGGTCGTCCTTGTGGCTGCCCAGCCACTTGTCCCATTTGGCGCTGGCCTCCTTGATGTCGCCCCCGGCACAGCCGGAGAGGGACAGGGCCAGCATTACCATCATGACGCTCATCGCGGGCATTGTTGTGGGTCGTGTCATAGCCGACTCGCTCTTTTGTTTGTCAGGTCTCCTACGGAGGTCCGTCCACTCCCAACAGCTCCTTCACCTTGGCGCCTGTATCGTCCGCGCGGATCAAAGACTCCCCCACGAGCATCGCGTGCACCCCGGCTTCGACCAGGCGCAGCACGTCGTCGCGTTTGTGGATGCCGCTCTCGCTGACGATGAGCTTGCCGGGGGGCACCCGCTTCGCCAAGCGGAAGGTCACGGCCAAATCGGTTGAAAAGGTTCGCAGGTCCCGGTTGTTGATCCCGATCAGCCTGGCTTCAGGAACCCATTCCAACACGGTATCCAACTCCCGCTCGTGATGGGTTTCGAACAGGACATCCAAACCCAGCTCGCCGGCGAGCGCATGAAAATCGATGAGTTGCCGCCGGTCGAGGGCGGCGACGATCAGGAGCACCGCATCCGCCCCGTAGGCGCGCGCCTCGTAAAACTGCACGTCGCCCACCATAAACTCCTTGTTCAGGGCTGGAAGCCGGACCTTCTCCTTGACGGATTGGAGATAGTCCAAGCTGCCTTGAAAAAACTCCTTGTCGGTCAGGACGGAGAGCGCGGCGGCTCCATGGCGTTGGTAGGCCTCGGCGATCCCAACCGGCTCAAACTGCTGCTCGAACTCCGGTCTCAGAAGCCCCAGACTCGGCGAGGCCTTCTTCACCTCGGCAATCAACGCCGGACTTGCGGCGGTCTTTCTGGCGTCCAGCGTATCGGCGAAGCCCAGCGGTGGGGCGGCGTCGCGAATCTTCGCCTTCAGCTCCGACAGATAGCTCCGGCTTTGCTTGTGCCGAAGCTCCGCCCGCTTGTGCTCCAGAATCCGATCGAGGATCATCGTGGCCCGTCAATAGTCAACCGTGATTCGTCATTCGCCAGCCGCAACTGGAAGAACGATCTCAACGAGTCCTTGTGCGACCATTGATCAGCAAATGTCTCGTGGCGCTATTGGTTTGTGAACTGAATCAGTTTTTCCAGTTTCTCCGCCGCTGCGCCGCTGTCGATGACTTTCGCCGCCTGCCGGTAGCCCTCGTGGAGGGTCTTGGCGAACCCTCCCGCGACCAAGGCCGGCGCCGCATTGAGGCAGACCACGTCGCGCTTGGGGCCGCGCCTCCCCTGCAGAATGTCACGGACGATCCTTGCGTTGTCCTCGGCCATCCCGCCGACCAACTCCTTGAGCGGAATGCGCGCCAACCCGAAATCCTTGGGCTCGATGAAATAACTCGATACGACGCCCCGCTTGCCTTCGGCCACCCTGGTCCGGTCCGTCAGGGTAATTTCATCCAGCCCATCCATCCCGTGCACGACAAAACAATGTTGCGCGCCGAGGTACACCAGCACGCGGCAGAGCATGTCCGTGAGCCGTTCGTCGAACACCCCGACCACTTGAAGCGGCGCGCCGGCGGGATTCGTCAGCGGGCCCAGGATATTCAGCAGCGTTCGAATGCCCAACTCCTGCCGCGGGCCGGCGCAATGTTTCATGGCTCCGTGGTAGAGCGGCGCGAACAGGAAACCGATGCCCACTTCATCGATGCAATCGGAGACTCGTTCCGGAGGAAGATCGATCTTGACTCCCAATGCCGTGAGCACGTCCGCGCTGCCGCATCGAGACGACACCGAGCGGTTGCCGTGCTTGGCCACCGTGAGCCCGGCTCCGGCCGCCACGAAGGCGGCCGTGGTCGAGATATTAAACGTGTGCGAACGGTCGCCCCCGGTGCCGCAGGTATCCAACACTCCCTTGGCCCCGACCCTGATGCGCGTGGCCTTGGCCCTCATCGCGCGCACCGCCCCGGCGATCTCCTCCATCGTTTCGCCCTTGACGCGCAACCCCATCAGAAACGCCGAGACCTGGGCCGGGGTCGCCTGCCCCTCCATGATCTCCAGCATGACCTCCTCTGTTTCCTTTTCGGTGAGGTCGCCGCGGTCCGCCAGTTTTGAGATGGCTTCTTTGATCATGCCTGGTTCAGCGGCCGGGAGAAAGACATGGGGCGAGATTACAATTTCAGAAAATTGCGCAG
This sequence comes from Nitrospiraceae bacterium, assembly GCA_035457545.1. GTDB lineage: Bacteria > Nitrospirota > Nitrospiria > Nitrospirales > Nitrospiraceae > Nitrospira_G. The sequence goes on along the minus strand of DATIBM010000004.1, from coordinate 6,924 downwards.
GAGGTCCTTGCCGGAGGTCGTGAGGATCGACTCCGGATGAAACTGCACGCCCTCGACCCCGAGCGTCTTATGCCGCATCCCCATGATTTCTCCCTCCTCGGTTTCGGCGGTGATTTCGAAACAAGCCGGCAGGTTGGCCCGATTCACGATGAGGGAATGGTAGCGGGTGGCTTCAAAGGGATTGGGAAGGCCTCGATAGATGGTCTTGCCGTCATGCTGCACCATCGACGTCTTGCCGTGCATCAGCCGCGGGGCCCGGATGACTTCGCCTCCATACGCGACCGCCAACGATTGATGGCCCAGACAAACGCCCAGCAGCGGCACCTTCCCGGAAAACCGGCGGATGGTCTCGACCGAGACGCCCGCCTCCTTTGGCGTACAGGGACCGGGCGAAATGACGATCCGGGCCGGCTTGAGCTTCTCGATCTCGTCCACCGTGATCTTGTCGTTCCGATAGACCTGGACCTCCTCGCCCAACTCGCCGAAGTATTGCACGAGGTTATAGGTGAAGGAATCGTAGTTGTCGATCATCAACAGCATGGCAAGCCCCGTCAATCGTCAACCGTCATTTGTCAACCGCGGAATCGGTCAAAATCCGCCCGAATGACGATTGACGCTTGACGCCTTCCTCACTCCAGCCCCCGCTCCGCCATCTCGATCGCCTTCATCATGGCCCGCGCCTTGTTGCATGTTTCCTGATACTCGTGCTCCGGCTGCGAGTCGGCCACGATACCGGCCCCGGCCTGGATATAGGCCTGGTGGCCTTTCAGCACCACGGTGCGGATGTTGATGCACATGTCCATGTTCCCGCCGAAGCTGAAATAGCCGACCGCCCCGGCATAGGGGCCGCGCCTGGTCGGTTCGAGTTCCTCGATGATCTGCATGGCCCGGATCTTCGGCGCACCGGACACGGTCCCGGCCGGGAAGCAGGCCCGGAAAACGTCGTAGGCGTCTTTTCCATCCTGAAGCTGCCCCCGCACGTGCGACACGATGTGCATGACGTGGGAGTACCGTTCCACCTGCATCAGCGACTCCACGGTCACCGAGCCCTGGACCGCGACGCGCCCGACATCGTTCCGGCCCAGATCCACGAGCATGACATGCTCGGCCCGTTCCTTTTCGTCCCGCAGCAGCTCCCGCTCAAGCTCGCGGTCCTCCTCCGAGGACTTGCCCCTGCGCCTGGTTCCGGCGATGGGCCGGACGGCGATGTGCCCGTCTTCGCAGCGCACGAGGATTTCGGGCGAGGAGCCGACCAATTGCACCCCTCCGATGCGCAGATAGTACATGTAGGGCGAGGGGTTGATCGCGCGCAGCGCGCGATACAACTCGGAGGGGTTCGTCTGCAGATTGGTTTCCCACCGTTGCGAGACGACGGCCTGTACGATGTCGCCGGCCGTGATGTAGTCCTTGGTGCGGACCACCATTTTTTCGAAGTCGGCCCGGCTCATGTTGGGTGTGAACGTGATCGGCGTGCGGCGGGATTTGGGGCGCTCCCGCTTCAACGGACGCCGGAGCCGCGCGATAATCTGCTCGATTCGGGCCGTGGCGTCTTTGTAGGCGGCCCGCACGGCCGGTTCCTTGTCCGAATTAACGTGAGCGTTCGCCACCACCTTGATTGTCTGGGTGACCCGGTCGAAGATGACGAGGGTGTCCGTGATCAGAAAGGCGAAGTCGGGAACCCCGATGCCTTCCTTGCGCCTGAACCCGATGTCCTCGAAGCAACGGACGGTGTCATAACCGACATAGCCCACCGCACCCCCCACGAACCGGGGCAACCCTGACACGGTCACGGGACGATAGCCGGCCATATGTTCCCGCAGCCTGGCGAGCGGATCTCCCTTGGCCGGAATGCGGCGAGTCTGCTTGGCCTGCCGGATGATCAGGTCATCATGATCCTGGACAATGGTCACGGGCGAGCCCGACCCGAGAAACGAATAGCGCCCCCAATGTTCGCCGCCCTCCACGCTCTCCAGCAGGTAGGCGGACGGGCCATGGTCGATCTTGGCAAAGGCCGAGACAGGTGTCTCGTAATCGGCGAGAATCTCCCGGTAGAGGGGAATCAGGTTGCCCTGGCGCGCCAAGGTCCGGAATTCGTCGAGACTGAGCGAATAGGGAACGGTCCGCATAGGTCGACCAACCGATCTCACCATGCTATTCCATGCCGACGATGAGTTTCTGGCCGACTTCAATGATGTCGTCCTGAAGCCGGTTCCATTCACGGATCTTGGCGACCGAGGTCCCGTACTTGCGGCTCAAGCGGAAGATCGTGTCGCCGGGCTTGACCACGTGCTGAACCGTCCTGCGGTCGGAAGGGACCGGTGTGCTGTCGCCCATCAAGGGGTCCGGCACCTCCGGGGCCTTGGCGATGGATTCCTGCAAGGGAGGAAGCAGCTCGGTTGGCTTGGCCTTGCTCGGCGCCGGCGGCGTGATGCGCTTCATTTGCATTTGCGCTTTTTCCTGTAAGGCCATCGCCTCCCTGAGGGAATCCGCCTCTTCCTGAGTCCGGGCCAACTGCTCGCGAACCGCCTGCACCTGGGCGCTCAGCTCTCGGTTGCGCGCCTCGTAATCGGCCGCATCCCGTTTGACCCGCTTGACCTCGCTGTCAAGCTCGGCCGTCCGCTTTTCCTCCTGGGCCAGCAACCGCTGAAAATTCAGGCTGCGCGCCTTCTCCGCCTCGTAGGTTTCCTTGAACACGCAACCGGTGGTCGCCAGACACAGACCAGCCACCATCAGGGCGCGTCCGATCTTGATTGCTGTCATGCGGGCACCTGTCCTTTCTCTCTTATCCTCGGCCTGTCGCGGCTGAGAGGATCGGTACAGAATAGTAGCCGGGCAACAGAAAGTCAAAGCACCGAAGGCGGTTCCAGCCGCAGCCCGAGACGGTTTGACCCCTCGCGGTTGCTGTGGTACGGTCCCGACCGTGAGCCCTCGATCAAGCCGTTGTCTCCTCGCATCATGATCTAATCCCATGACCGCGCCGAACGACCGCACAAGAATCGTCGAAGGAGTGACCCTTCATCTGGCCCAGCCGCTGCTCCGCGAGCAACAGTGGATCGGCGAGCGGGAGATCCTGAAGCAACTGCTGGCCTGTTGGCTCGTCGTGGATCCAAGAGACCTGCCGCTTTCCCCCCGGCTGACGGGGCCGCCCGGCATCGGCAAGACCACGCTCGCGATGAGCGCGGCCAAGGAACGCAAGCAGCAGGTCTATGTGTATCAGTGTACGGCCGATACGAGGCCGGAGGACCTGTTGGTGACCCCGGTCCTGGCGGAATCGGGCGCGATCGCCTATCACGCCTCCCCGCTCGTGACGGCCATGCTCACCGGCTCGGTCTGCGTGCTGGACGAAGGCAACCGGATGAACGAAAAGAGCTGGGCCTCGCTTGCGCCCCTGCTCGACCACCGACGCTGCGTCGAGTCGATCGTCGCAGGGATCCTGATCCCGGCGCACGACGACTTCCGCTGTTGCGTGACGATGAACGAGGACGCGTCCACCTACGAGGTGCCGGACTATATCCTCTCCCGCCTGCAGCCGACGTTGCGCCTGGGATTTCCCCGACGCGACGATGAGCTGGCTATTCTCCGTTACCATCTGCCGTTCGCGCCGGCCGATCTGCTCGCCATGACCGTGGATTTTTTGCAGCAGGCCCACCAATTAAACCTGGAATATTCGGTCCGCGACGGCATCCACCTGTTGCAATATGCCATCAAGCGTTTGGCGCAGGATCCAGGCCATCCCCTGTCCAAGGACAAAGCCTGGAGCGAGGCCCTCGTGATGGTGCTGGGAGAGGAAGCCCGCGACCTGGAAGGGCAGGCCAAACGGCGGCACCGCGCGCTCGGCGAGCAGCCTCTGCCCCGCGGCATGGGAGACTTCTTCTTCGAGAGCGACGACCCCCTGCACCCAGACCGATAAAGTCCGTCCGATGTCCTTCGCCAACGACACGACCGAACGGGCGTTGCGCCTCTCTTCGAGGATCACGCTGCTCCCCATCGTGCATGGGAGCGGCGACATGGCCCAGGAGGTCCGGGACACGTTGATCTCGGGCCGGTGTGATTGCCTGGCGGTTCCGCTCCCCCCTTCTGCTGCCCACGCGGTGGAATCCGGACTATCCGAACTGCCTGCCATTCACGCCGCGGTCATCGAAGAGCCTCACGAAGACTCCGGAAACTCCAGCGAGTCCGGTCCGGTCGTGAGTTTCATCCCGATCGATCCTTGCCAGGCCGTCATCATGGGACTTCGCGTGGCGATCGGCGAAGGGATGCCCTGTGCCTACATCGATCGAGAGGTGGAAGTCTTTGAGCCGACATCGATCGCGGCCCCGGACCCCTATGCCCTCAAGACCGTCTCCCTTGCCGCCTATGCCGCCTCGCTGGTGGCGGTGTCGCCCAGGCCGGAGCCGGGCGGCCAGCGGGAACAGCGGATCGCCTGGATGGCCTTTCGCCTCCACGAACTGGAACTTGAGTACAGCGAGATTCTCTGTCTCTGCCACGCAGCCGACTGGCCCTGGCTGCGGGAGGCCTATCTGCACCGGAGCCCCTATCTCCCCCCGGAAAAGCCCAGGGCAACCTGGACGGTACATCCCGTGTCGCAGGACACGTTGTATTTTGTCCTCGGCGAACTGCCCTTTCTCACCGAATTGTACGAGCGGCGCCGAGCCGGCCTCCTGTCCGACCGGCACGTCACGATCGATGGCCTCAAGGAACTTCTGCTGGAAACCAGGAGCCGCTGGATGGATTCACGGCCGGCCGGGGTCGAGACGGTCAAGAATTGGGTCACGCCGCAACTCCTTCAGGTCTATCTCCAATATGTCCGCAACCTCGCGCTGCTGGATCGGCGATTGACGCCGGACCTCTACCAACTCGTCCTCGCGGCCAAACAGATCGCCGGCGACGACTTCGCGATCCAATTGTTGGAGACGGCCAAGCGGTACGAGTTTCAGTCCGAATCCCGGACGGCCTGGCGCGGCAGCATCGAGGCCGGTATCGACCGGCTCGTGCTGCCGGACGGGCGTCTTGTGCAGGCCAAGAATCGTCTGACAGGGATGCCGCTGGTCTGGCGAAGCCTGTCGCTTCGTCCTTCTCCCAAGCAGATCGACAGCCGCCGCTGGGGCCTGCGCTGGGACCCCTTTCGCCAATGTTCCTGGCCTCCGGAAGACCAGAAGATCGAAAGTTTCGCCAGCCATGTCCGTGAGCAGGCCAGGGCGCTCATGGGAGCCGATCTGGCGAAGGTCGAGAAGTTCACCACCTCGTTGAAGGACGGCATCGATCTCCGGGAAAGTTTGCGGAACTGGACCAGCCGCCGCCGTGCCGTTGGCGCCCGGGCCCTGGGTTCTCAGGTAAGCGGAGGCTCCCTGCAGCCGCCTTCCGGCCTGTCCATGTCACGGGTACAGGCGGAAGCGCGACCCCATCGATTGGATATATACGTCAGGGAAGTGCCTCCCGCTCGCAGCCAGGTAGAAATCGTCGTTTTCCTGTTCGAGACCCCGGCAGATCCTGAGATCTACACCTGGCGAGCGACCTGGTATGCCGAGCATCAAGAAGAGTCGACCCTTTGCTTTTTCGCCACCGACTTTCTTGAGCACATGATCGGCCCCGGCATCGCTCAGTCGAAATACGGCGGGGCCCTGTTCCTTTACCCGCCCCGCCCGATCCAGGACATCTGGACCGATCGCCGGCTCGACGGCACGTCCACATTGGAGGAACGGCTGATTGCGGCGGCCGCGATGCACTCGCAGGAATCTCAGATTGCGCTCGTCTCCCCGATCCCCCCCCTGGCCCGCTGGCGCCGGATCGCGCGGCGCTTCGACCGCCGGCTGCTCCCGATTCCATTGAGCCGTTTCAGCGCGCAGACGATCGACCGCCTGCGCTGTTTTCACGTGCTCAACGGCCATGAAGTTCGGAGTTACGCCGCCCGCTTCATCAGGGAGATGCGATGACGGCGCCGCCCGACATCCGCGCCCGGGTTGAATCGCTCCGAAACGAAATCCGGCGGCACGACTACCTCTACTACGTAAAGGACCGGCCGGTTATATCGGATACGGAATACGACCGGCTGTTTCGCGAGCTCCAAGAACTGGAGGCGACATACCCCGAGCTGGTCACGCCCGACTCCCCCACTCAGCGAGTTGGCGGCCAGCCGCAGGCCGAGCTCCAGAAGGTGTCGCACGAGCGCCCGATGCTGAGTCTGGACTCCATCGCCGCCGTGGAGGAGGTCTATGCGTTCGATCGGAGGGTCAAGCGAGAGCTTGGCCTCGAAGGGGTGGAGTACACGGCCGAACCGAAGTTTGACGGGCTGTCGATCGAGCTGGTCTATCGCGAGGGGCGTTTTGTCAGGGGCGCCACCAGGGGCGACGGGATGACCGGCGAGGACGTGACCGCGAACTTGCGAACCCTCCGGTCCGTGCCGCTCCAGTTGCGGGCCGAGGCCCATCCGCCGGCCCATCTGGTGGTGCGCGGCGAGGTCTACATGCGCCTCGACGACTTTCAATCCTTGAACCGCCGGATCACGGAGAGGGGGGAGGAAGCCTTCGCCAATCCCCGCAACGCCGCATCCGGCTCGCTACGGCAGCTCGATTCCCGCAAGACGGCGGAACGCCCCTTGGTCCTCACCTGTTACGAGATCATGGTGCAATCCGGCGGTCTTCCCCCGACCCACTGGGACGAACTGGATCTATTGGCGGAGTGGGGGTTGCCGATTCCTTTCCAACGACGACGCTGCGCGACGATCGACGAGGTGATCGCGTTTCACCGGGAGATGGAGGGACAACGGGACGCGCTGCCCTTCGAGATCGACGGCATGGTCGTCAAACTGGACCGCCGCGTCTGGCAGGAGGCGCTAGGCGCCAAGTCCCGCAGCCCCAGGTGGGCGATCGCCTTCAAGTTCCCAGCGAGAAGAGAGATCACGGTCGTGCAGGACATCGTCGTGTC
>DATIBM010000003.1:0-6724 GCA_035457545.1 Nitrospiraceae bacterium | reverse complement strand
GGCAATCTCAACTTTGTCACCACGGACAGCGGCGATCCGCGCCAACAAACCAGCACCAGAATTCCGTCACGCCCCCTCCTGCGACTTGTCGGGGATGCGACAGTCCCGACGGTCGAATCGAGCCTGATCGTGCAGGCCGTGGATCGTCTCAGCGGCCAGCCGGTCTGGCGCCAGTTGTTCACGCCAAAGAAGGAGCAGTCGGAGCGGGTGGCGTTGGACTCGCAGGCCGATCGGACCGAGGCGGACACGGACAACCGAGACTATGAAGTGATCGTCCGATCCTACGACCGGGACACCGAGGAGTTGGTCTGGACGGACCGGCTGTCCACCAGCGACGTGATCGATGAGGTGAGCGGAGAGGAGCCGGAGCGGGCGCAACTCATTCCCGGTTGGCCGGTTCGCCCGTCTCGCCCGGGCAAGCTGTGGGCATGGAGTTTCGGTGCGATAGAAGACGACCAGCGCGGCGCTGCGTACCAGTGACCTATCCCTTCGCTTTGCTCAGCCTGGCATTGATCGACTCGACCCATTGGCGTTGGAACTGATCGTAGGGAAGGTAGAGGCGGTCCTGGATCGCCCCGGAGATCGGTTGGCGTGATTTAAGGGCGGTGAGTAGTTCCCTGACTTTCTCCATTCCGAAACGGTCGATCAAATAGCCTGTCGCCGAATTACCTTCCAGATAGGCCACCAGAGCCAGTTCACCAGGAAATCGGCCCCAGCCCCCTTCCAGCATGTTCAAGGGGATCAGCTTGATCTCCCCGGCGGCGACGCCGCTCAGCACTTGATCAAGATCCGGCCAGGGGTCGCCGGCGAGGTGCATCGCAAGCCCTTCGTTGAGCCAGGTCGGCAGGCCGCCGGCTTCGAGCCCCAACCGCTCGTGCAGCAACGCATGGACGAATTCATGCCGCACCACCCGGGTCAGCCAGGGCCGGTCCGTCAACGCCCCTTGGGTGGGGATCTGAATGCGCCCCAGCACGGGGTCGAAGAGCCCATCCGCCCAGGCCGGACTGCCCGTGGCCCCTTGAAAGGTGGCTTTGGTGTGGAGCACGACGATGATCGGTCTCTGCGGGAAATAGCCCAGGCGTTGCCCGACGTCCCGGTAGGCCTCTTCGAGAATATCCAGCACCGCCATCCAGGTGGTCTGGTCTTCTTCTCCATCCCATTTCACGGTGAAGTGGGCGGACGACTGGGCCGTGAACTGCCGTTCGACCTGCACCGTCCGTTTCACCTTCGCGGTCACCGCTTGTAGATACGAGCGCAGGCTGGGGTCCTGCTGGGCCCGGCTGGCGGCTTGGTCTAGATGTTGAGCCGCATCCGCGAGCCGGTCCTGCTCCTGCAACAGGTCCGCCAGGGCCAGGTGGGGGAAGGGCTCATCCGGCGCAAGGCCGATGAGGCGCTCGAGAAAATCCGTTGTGAGCTGCGGGTCTCGTTGAGCCCAATAAGCATGGGCCAGATTCAGCAAGGCTATTCGGTTGCCCGGTTCAATCGAAACGGCCTTGGCGTAGGCCTGCGACGCTGCCTTCGTATCCCCGGTCCGCTCATGTTCCAGGCCGAGGTTATTCCAGAGAGCCGCCGCATACCGCGCGACCTTGGCCTCCGCCAGGGCGGTGGGTGGTAACTCCATCAGTTTGGCTTGTGCGCCGCTGGCCTGGTGCTGCTCCAACTCTTCCTGTGCTTCTTGTAAGAGGTTGGCGTACCGGTGATCGGGTGGCGGATTGCCAGGAGCGAGCTGGCGCATCTGTCTCCGTTGTTCGCGGACTTGATCCTGCTCGATCGGGGAGGGAGAAGGGGGCGACTGAGGCCCGGCGTTGTCGGCCGTGGAGGACGGAGTGGAAGTCGGCTGGGAGCGAGGAAGATAGGCCGGCTTGAACCACGCCTGATAGACGACGAACAGGGCCAGAGCGATCCCCACCGAACTGAGGATATGCGAAATGTTCCGTCGATACACGAGGGCTCCTACTGATCTGTGCCGTAGTGTAGCAATGTTTCTTTGCCTGTCGAACAAATCTCCGAATTGAGAGGCCGGTTCCATGGGCTCATCGCGCGCGGTCTCGTTGTGCCGTCTCCGACCCTATGCTACGATGCGGCCTCGACCTCGATGCTTGAAATACCCGGTGCAGCCCCCCACAGCGCCAGCGTCCACAACTGAGTTCAAAGATATTCTTCAGCGGCTGAGCCGGCCGATCGAATTCGCCGCGCGGAACAACTACGCCCATGTCCATGGAGTGAAAAGTCTGGGGCCCTTTGTCTGCGAGCAGGTCTTGCAGGCGCTGGCGCGTGGTCCGCATGCCGTGCCGGTGGAGATTAGCCTGCTGGCCCTGAGACAGCTTTTCCAAGATTTTGATCAGACCTCTGATGCGGAAGAGCGCAAGCGCCGCGTCCAGCGGGCGCGGATGCTGTTGCGGCAATTGGCGTCGGGGCGCGTCGAGGTCGCTCAAGCCGGAACTTCGTCGCCCCCAACGACTACGCCGAGCACCTCGCACGAACCGGCCGGGCCCCGGCGGCCCCCCTGGGAGCGGGCCGTGCAGTTTCTCAAGGGGGTGGGTCCCAAACGGGCCGCCCTGCTGGCTCGATTGGGCATTGCCACCGTGGAGGACCTGCTCTGGTCTCTCCCATGGCGGTATGAGGACCGGTCTCGGTTGACCCGTATCAACCGGCTGACGCCCGGCACGCGCGGGATCATTTGCGGGACGGTCCGGGGAACCCATCTCAAGAAGATCCCTCAGCGGCGGCTGTCGATTCTGGAGGTCACGGTCGAGGATGCGACCGGCCGGCTCCTGGCCCTGTTCTTCAATCAACCCTACCTGGAAGAGCAGTTGGCAGTCGGCGCCCCCGTGCTGTTGCTCGGCCGGGTCGTCCTGGGGCGGCGTGGTTGGACGGACCTCCGCATGGAGGTCGAGGAGTACGAGCGGATCGATTCGGTCGATCCGGCGGCTTCGATCAATTCGACGAGTCCACGCACCCTGCACATCGGCCGTATCGTGCCGATCTATCACGAGACCCGCGGCTGGACTTCGCGCCAGATGCGGGTGCTGATCGATCAGGCACTTCACGACAGCCTGGCGGATGTCGTCAATATCCTTCCGCGCTCGATCGAGGCGAGACAGGGGTTGAAGGCGATGCCCGATGCGCTCCAATGGGTGCACCGTCCGGTGGAGCCGGTGCGGCTGGAGGAACTGGACCGAGGCGTCAGTCCAGCCCATCGACGGTTGGCGTTCGAAGAACTCTTCCTGCTGGAGTTGGCGCTCGCCGACCGGCATCGGGAGGTGCAGCGCGAGGAGAAATCACTGCGCAGCCAGGCGGCTCCGGCGATGATGCAGAATCTGCGATCCATCCTGCCGTTTCGATTGACTGCCGCGCAGGAACGCGTGATCCGGGACATTTTCGAGGACATGGCCTCGCCCCATCCCATGAACCGGCTGCTCCAAGGCGATGTCGGCAGCGGGAAGACGGTGGTGGCGCTTCACGCCCTGGTGGCTGCCTGTGCGTCCGGCCACCAGGCGGCCCTGATGGTGCCGACCGAACTGCTCGCCGAACAGCACTATCTAAATCTACAGGGGCTGCTCGATCGCCTGGGGTTGTCCTGTATCCTCTTGTGCGGCAGGGAGCGCGGAAAGCTGCGCAAGGAGCGGTTGGAGCAGATTGCCGATGGCCGGGCACAGGTCGTCATCGGGACCCATGCGTTGGTGCAATCCAATGTGCGGTTTGCTCGGCTGGGCCTGGTCGTGATCGATGAGCAGCATCGGTTCGGGGTGCTGCAGCGAAAGACATTGACCGAGAAGGGCTACCAGCCGGACGTGCTGGTCCTGACCGCCACGCCGATTCCGCGGACCCTGGCCATGACCGTCTATGGCGATTTGGATGTCTCGGTCATCGACAGGTTGCCGCCGGGACGCAAGCCTATCCGAACGCTGGCTTTCCATCCCTCCCAGCGGCGCCGGGCTTATCAGATTGTCCGAGACGAGATCAGGGCCGGCCGCCAGGCCTATGTCGTGTATCCGCTGGTCGAGGAATCCGAGAAGGTCGATCTGGAGGCGGCGATGCAGGCGGCCGACCGCCTCCAACAGGAGGAGTTCGCGGATTATCGCGTCGGACTGGTCTATGGCCGATTGAAGGCGGAGGAGCGGACTGCGACGATGGCGGCCTTCAAGGCCGGGCAGATCCACGTGCTGGTGGCGACGACCGTCATCGAGGTGGGGGTGGACGTGCCGAACGCCTCGGTCATGGTCATCGAACATGCCGAGCGATTCGGGCTGGCCCAACTGCATCAATTACGAGGACGGGTGGGACGAGGCGCGCAACAGTCCTATTGCCTGCTGCTCAGCGGGGCGGCAGGATCGCACATGGGCAGCCGGGAAGCTGTGGGGCAACCCAGCGATCAGGTTTCACCGGCCCGGCAGCGGCTGGACGCCTTGCTCCGTTCGACTGACGGGTTCGTGATCGCGGAGGAGGACCTTCGGATTCGAGGGCCGGGGGAACTGTTCGGCACGCGCCAATGGGGGCTCCCGGATTTTCGCGTCGCCAACCTCGTGCGCGATGCGGCCCTGTTGGAGCAGGCGCGCAAGGAGGCCTTTGCACTCTTGCAGCAGGATCCGAGGTTGTCGGCGCCGGAGCACCAACCGCTGCGAGAGGCCATGATGCGACGGTGGCAGGCGAAGCTGGCGTTGGGCGACGTGGGATAACCAGAGGGATAACGAGGTCACGGCGAAGAGGGAATCGCGATGGGTCTGTTGCAACGCCTCAAGTTGGATCTCAAGGCGGGATGGGCCACGCTCCGGCAGGAAACGGCCGAGGCCGCGAACCGGGCCATGGAGGAGTCCGAGTTGCTCAAGCTGCGATTGGAACTGCGAAAGATTCAAGATCAACTGGATCAGGTGCATGAGGACATCGGGGAACGGACCGTTCGGCTGACTGAGCAGGGGAGCACGCTGGACGCGATCAAGACGGATCGAGAAATTACCGCATGGATCGAAGAGGTTCGCAAGCTGCGCGACGAACGGGCGCGGATCGAGGGGGACATGGACAGCATCCGGAGCATGGAATGACCGATCAGCGCGGGAGGGCGGGGCTCATCCTCGCCGGCGTCGATATCGGCACCTTGACCTGCCGGCTCTTGGTCGCGCGGGTGGACGAACAGGGCCGGTTGCAGGAGTTGCTATCTGACCGCCGGATTCTTCGCCTCGGACAGGGGGTGGATCAGACACGCAGGCTTGCTTCTGATGCCGTGGCGAGGGTTATCGAGACCTTGAAGGAATGGCGCACAGTAGTGGGGGAGTATCGGCCGGACGCGGTGACTGCCGTGGCGACCAGCGCCGTGCGTGATGCGGCCAATCGCGATGAGTTTTTGGATCTGGTCAAGAAGGAGACCGGCTTTGAAGTCGAGTTGATCTCCGGCGAAGAAGAGGCGCGCACGACCATGCTGGGGATTCGCTCAGGCCTGCCGGCCGGCGTGACGGACATGCTCGCGCTTGACATCGGGGGCGGGAGCACCGAGTTTATTCTCGACCGGCCGGGACAGCAGCCGATCGTCCGCTCGATCGACATTGGAGTAGTGCGTTTGTCCGAACGGCTCCTGCGCCACGATCCGCCGACGGCGGGCGAATTGGAGGAGGCAAGAAAGTGGGTCCAAAAGGAAACGGAGGCGGCCGTTGCAGACATGCCAAGAGGGTCTGACCTCACGTTCGTGGGAACGGCCGGCACGATCACGTCGCTTGCGGCCATGGCGCAACAACTCCGGTCCTACGAACCGGCCAGGATTCACAATTATCGGCTGACACTCGCCTCCGTCCAGCAGATCGAGCAGACGCTACTCAGTCGGACCAAAGGACAAAGGATTGGGCTGCCCGGCCTCGAACGAGGTCGTGAAGAAGTCATCGTCGCCGGCACGATCATTCTCCGAACTGTCATGGAGACGCTGAACATGTCGAGCGTCCTTGTCAGTGATCTGGGCTTGCGCGAAGGAGTGCTGATCGAGTTGGCTAGACATCTGCAGTAGATAGTCGGTCCTATGGAATAACAAACCGCAAGAAGTGAGTGTCAACTTAACTATGGAGGTGACCATGGATAAGGCAAACGACCTTGGTCTACAACCTGTTGGCGAGCATCCGCAGAAACCGCTCGTTGATGTCGTATTTGTTCATGGGTTAGGAGGCAACGCAAAAGGAACGTGGGGGACTCAACCTTTCTGGCCGGAGGTACTTGCATCAAATCATACTCAAGCCAGGGTTTGGACGTACGGGCATCTAGCGCCGCGGTTCAATTTGTCCGATGCGAGCGGTGTGAAAAAGGAGCTGCAAGATACTGCGGCCCAACTTCTCGCAGCCTTGAAGGACAATGATGTAGGGATGAAGGTGCCGCTTGTCTTTGTGGTCCATAGCCTTGGCGGATTGATTGTAAAGGCAGCACTTCGCCAAGATCAGGAATCATCAAAAATCGGAAACCCTGATTATCGACACGGTACACGAGCAGTCGTGTTTATCGCCACACCACATTCTGGTTCGAGCCTGGCTAATTTCGCAGCCGTCTTTCCCGAGATAGTTAGTGGAGTAGTAGGTCTTGTGACAACCTTGCTCGGATTGGTTCCATGTTGGCCTGCTGCCGGTTTGATTGACACCAATCTACGCTAATTCCGCCTGCCTTTCGAACTCCATCGGACTGAGATATCCCAATGTGGAGTGCCGCCGCCGGGGATTGTAAAAGCGCTCGATGTAATCGAACACGTCGGCTT
>DATIBM010000002.1:0-2409 GCA_035457545.1 Nitrospiraceae bacterium | reverse complement strand
ACATCTACCAACAGCGGGCAGACATCATCAAGGGGCACACGCAGGCGTTTTATCAAAGCCTGGAGCAGGGCCGGATTGCGGCCGCCATCTCGGAAAACGAGCAGATCGAAGGGCTCGCTCGCGAAATGGAACAGGGGCTGGTCAAGCGAGCTTCGTCGATGGACAGCAATCAAAAGGTGCGGGAATGGTCCTTGATCAAGACGGCCAACCAGACAGCGATCGACAATTGGCTCAACCTCGGGCGCTACTTGGCTGCCACCAAGCGGTATGATCAGGCGAGAGGGACCTATCAGCGCGTGATCGATACGTACGGAGACAAAGGGGCGGAATATCGGCCGTGGGTGGACCGGGCGAGGTTGGGGACGAAGGACGTAGACCTGATCCTTGCTCCAAGCCGCCCCGAACAGAAGATGGACTAACCCTTGAGGGCAGATGCCATTCGTGGCCCCGTTGCCTGTCTCGTGGTTATTTGAACAGGCCCTTCACCCCCTCGACGGCCTCTGAAAGGGATCGTCCCGCCGTCTTCCCGGTCTCCTCGATCATGCCGGTCCCGCTCTTTGCGACAGCCCCCGTCACCTCCGCGGCCAAGGCTGCCAATATCTGAGCCGTGATGTCTCCGAACGAGGTCGTATGGGCCGCGCTACCCAGGTCTTTCAGCGTGATCTCGCGCAGGGAGACTCCCCGCACATTCGTTTCAACTGAACCCGCCCGCAGCAGCATGTTCAACCTGGTGTCCACGATCCGGAGCCTGGTGACGATGACCGGCGCCAGCTCGCCTTTCCTTGACGGACGACTCCCTTTGGACGCAGGTCCGGGCGAGGAGTCGTTCGTGGTCGCCTGGACCTGATCGCGAAGGGTCGTCAGGTTATTCCGTGTCGGGCTGCCTTCAAGTGTCACCTCCGGTCTTTCGATTACGATCTCACGGATCAGAACAGGACGACGCAAGAGGCTCGGCCAGTCGATCGAGACGCGAATTGCGCGAACGCTCAGGGCAACCGGCGCCTGGTACTCCGGCGGATTCCCGACGCTCAAATCTTTCAGAACGAGCCGTCCGGAGAACAGAGACAGATCCACCTGCCGTAACTGAACCGGGGTCTTGGTCAGCCCGGAGCCGATGTCTTCCACGGCTCGACGGAGCAGCGTTTCGCATACCAGCGGCAGCAGGACGGCGACAGCGGCGATGGCCCCAAGGCCGATCAGGGCGACTCTCTTGGTCCGTTGCATGGCGAGGTGGTGGGCTAAGTCGGGCGGTGGAGTTGATGCAACAGTTCTTGAATGGCTGCGCGAGCCTCCGAGGAGGCGGCGATGGTTCCTTCGAACGCGGGGACAGTTTGATTGAAGCGAAACGCCCGACGATGAAGATCCGAGATGCTCCCTCCGGCCTCCTCGATCAGGATAGCTCCCGCCGCGACATCCCATTCGTTCTCCCGTTCAAAGGTGATCGTCGCGGCCGCGGCGCCAGAAGCCACTAGGGCTAGACTGTAGGCAATCGAACCGAGAGGTCGGCAGTCGACGGTGTCGGCGATGGCCTTGAAACGACCCCGCTCGAACTCATAGGGATTGACGAGCAGGCTGAGACGCGGCGAAGCCGGGGCATCGGCGCGGACCGCGTTGCCGTTGAGACGGGTTCCGTTTCCCCTTGCCGCCGTAAAGAGCTCTCCGGTCGAAGGATTGTAGATGGCCCCCAGGACGACTCGACCCAGTTCGATGAGCGCGACCGAGATCACAAAGTGCGGACGGCCCTTCATGAAGGCTCTGGTGCCATCGATGGGATCGACGACCCAGACCCGGGGCTTGGACAGCCGCCGCTGGGAATCCGGCGACTCTTCCGAGAGCCAGCCGTCTTCCGGAAACGCATCCAGCAGCGCCTTTTCCAGCATCCGGTTGACTTCGAGGTCGGCCGATGTGACCGGCGAAGAGTCGGACTTGGTCATGGTCTCGAAGCCGGCGCTGGCCAAATGAAGGGCGCGCTGTCCGGCCTCGATCACGGTTTCGCACAGGACCGCCTGCTCGCGTTCCATTGATCGCCTTTCAAGATAGCGACGAACCGCCGTGGCAATGTCTTCTTCTTTTCAGAATACCAGTTCTGGCCGGTGTGAGGAGAGAGAAAAGGGAAAAACTATTCCGGCTGGTCGGCAACGTCCGAGATATGGTCCACGTAATAGTCGGTTTCCCCGAAACAATTCGTCGGTATGCCGCGATGCTCTTTGTAATGCACCACCACGCGCTTGCCTAATCGGGCATTCACATCCTGCGCCACCTTTTCGTCCCAGACGGAGAACGTCCAGAGGACGGGCGCGACCCCAGGCACGGTCGTCATGGCGAGTTCACCTTCATAGGTCTTGCAGAGCCAGCCCTTGCGGGAAAACTTCTGGAGGTAGCCGGTCCGGTCTCCGTCCGAATAGCTGA
>DATIBM010000001.1:0-3231 GCA_035457545.1 Nitrospiraceae bacterium | reverse complement strand
GCCGCAGGCCGAAAATTCGTGCGGGATGATGGAGCCGACCGCCGCCGTCAAGACGGACAGGCGGGACGGGGAATCCACCGACTGCGTCTGATACATGATGTCCCGCAATTGCTGAAATTCTTTGCGGGAGGGGTACGGGAGAGCCTCGGTGCCTCGAACAATCACGCCACGATCCTCTGTGCAGAAGAGTCAACCAAACCGGCGGGCACAGAGTCAACCCCAGAACGCCCGTGACTGCCCAGGTGGGATGCAGGATGATTCGGTTCGGCCATGTATCGGACCCTCAACTCCTTCGCAGGAAGTGAAGGCGGATGGGACTCTGGTGGTGTGTGGCCGTGAAATCGGACGGTATCATAGCACCATCCGCATCGGTGAGAAATAGAGACGTTCGGTCCTATCCCAGATCAAATCAACCGATATTTCGCAGGCTTTCAGGAGGCTTTTCGGTCATGCAGGAAGAAGGGAACGCGGATGCGGGCTACTCATTCATGACGACCAAGAGTTCAACTCGGCGGTTTTTCGCTCGGCTTTCCGGCGTCGTATTGTCCGAAAGCGGTTTGAATTCGGCAAAGCCGGTCGCGGAAAGACGGCCGGCAGGCACGGCATAGACTTCGCTCAGCGCCCGCACCACTGACGCCGCCCGCGCGGTGGACAATTCCCAGTTCGACGGAAATTGCAGGGTTTGCATCGGCACATTGTCGGTGTGCCCCTGAACCCGCACTTCCTTGGGGGCCTGATCGATCAGCACATCGGCCAGGGCCTGGAGCAACGGCAGCGCCTCCGGACGCAACTCGGCTTGTCCGCTCTCGAACATCATGCTGTCGGCGATGGTGATCAGGACGCCTTGATCCGTTTCGGCAATCGCCACATGTTCGATGAAATGGAAATCGCGGCTGCGGCTAGACAACACCTCCTGTATTTTCCGAACCAGGATGGTCTTTTGGGGAAGAACCGGCACCAGCGACGACTTGTGCGCGCCCATGTCGAACACCTTGTCGGAGACCGGCGTGCTGACGACCGGCTTCAACGCCGCCTGGATCGATTCGCTCACCACCCGGAATTTACCTTCGTTGACGGATGAAATGGAATACATGACCACGAAGAAGGCGAACAGGAGCGTGATGAAGTCGGCATACGACACCAGCCACCGTTCATGGTTCTCGTGCTCTTCGTGCTTGTGCCTGGCCATCTATTTCTGCTTCTCGTGCGTGTGTCCCCCGCCGATGAATCCCGCGAGCTTCTCCTCCAATTGACGGGGGTTTTCTCCCGAAGCGATCCCCACCAGCCCTGTGATCAACATCATCCGCATCGCGGTCTCCTGCTTGATTTTCATCTTGATCTTGTTGCCCAACGGCAGAAACAGCAGGTTGGCGGCGCCCACCCCGTACACCGTCGCCACAAAGGCCGTGGCGATCCCGCTGCCGAGCTTGGAGGGATCGGCCAGGTTCTCCATCACGTGAATCAAACCCAACACGGCTCCCAGGATCCCGACCGTCGGCGCATACCCGCCCGCGGCCTCCCATACCTTGGCCGCGGCCGTTCCCTCTTCTTCATGGTGTTCCACTTCCACTTCCAGGATTTCCCGGACCATCTTCGCTTCCGTGCCGTCCACGATCAATTGCAGTCCTTTCGCGAAGAAGGGATCGTTGATGTCCTTGATCTTGCTTTCCAATGCCAGCAACCCCTGCTTCCTGGCCACCTGAGCCAACTCGACCACCTGCTTCATCTGCGCCTTGGGGTCGTGCTTGGGATTCAACAGCGCCAACGAGAGCAGCGCGAAGCTCTTCATGACCACGGGGAGAGGGTTCTGGACGAAACAGGCGCCGATCGTCCCGCCGATGACGATCATGAACGCCGTCAACTGCATGATCGAACCCACGTGCCCGCCTTCCAGGGCTTGCCCGCCCAGGATGGACCCGAGGGCCACGACCACGCCCAGCACGGTCAGAATGTCCATGCGATCTTTGTCCCCTTACACCAACCCATGCAAAACGAAACGGCTGCGGCAGACCTCCATCCCGTTCCGTCCGCCCATTTATGCATGGCGTCGCATGAAGACAGGATCGAGAGCCAACCAGGACGCGTCCGGCGCACTACGCGGTGCGCGCCGCCCGGTGCACCCACTCGTCGAGGTCTCGTCGCACAAAACGCCAGTGTTTGCCGATCTTGGACGCGGGAATCTGCCCGAGCCTCGCCAGCTTGTATACCGTGGATTTCGGCACGCGAAGCAGGCGCGCGACTTCGGGGACGGTGAGGATTTCAGTCTGTGACATGACCGTGGGCTCCACCTGGCCGTTGGTTGATCGCGGGCATGAATGGCCGTTCCTGTTGTGTGTTATCGGCGGGCAGCGGGGAAACTTAACCCGCATGATTCATGACGATTCGCGGCGTTGCACCCGTTGCATCGTGAGGAGCAACGGGTACCCGGCAGTCGCTCGGGGCGCCCATTGCTCCTCTGTTGCAATGGGCCTAAGGGGCAGAAGCGTTCATGAATACTGCGGGTTAAGACGGCCCCTGACGGAGCGAGCCGTGGCTCTGACGCCGACCTGGATTAGGCGTGCGACAGGCCGGCCGCCCGTTGCCGTCCGCGTTGCTGCTCCGCCTGGACGTGAAGGATGTGGCGGATGAGGTGTTCCTGATGATCGGCGCTGATGTTGAGAAACCGGGCCCCGATGAGATACTCGTTTCCTTCCGAGCCATCGGCTTCGGCCACGCGACTGACTTCCGCAACAGCGACAATCGGAAAGAACGGCGGAAGAATCAGTTTCACTTCAATGTGATCGCCCTCGTGGAACCGCTGGCCGGTCGGAAAGCTGATCCCGGTCGCGCTGATGTTGACCGGCGTCATTTTCGGCAGCGGCAGCCCGCCGGGCACGGTCTGCGCCAGCGCTCCGATCAGCAAGGCCAGCGCCCAATCGATCTTCATGAGCCAGGGGATGAGCAACGCCTGCGGATCGTCGGGGCTGATGTGGTTCAGCAGGCGGTCCGTCGGCGCAGACACGAAGTCGTGGATGGCCGTCACGCTTCGTGTATCCGTTCCGGAAACGGTGCAGGCGGAGAGCTGGCCGAGCAACCGATACTCCAGCAGCAGCCGGTCATCGATGCGCTGCCAGCCCCGTCGATCGAATCCCACGGCATCCGTCAATGGCGAGGGCATGATCCGGCTTCCCCCGGTTAGCTGCGCCGATCGAGCTGTTCGCCGACTGGTCGGCCGTCCATAATTGTGGAGGA